>JAZQQI010000032.1:0-53481 GCA_045628965.1 Lachnospiraceae bacterium
CACCCGATCCGGATCCGACACCCGGACCTTCACCCGATCCGGATCCGACACCCGGACCTTCACCCGATCCGGATCCGACACCCGGACCTTCACCCGATCCGGATCCGACACCCGGACCTTCACCCGATCCGGATCCGACACCGGGACCTGCACCCGATCCCGCTCCCACACCGGGACCTGCCCCCGATCCCGATCCCACTCCGGGACCTGCACCCGATCCCGATCCCACACCGGGACCTGAACCTGCACCTACACCAAATGTCAATGTTCCTACGTCTTTTGATCTTTGTTCTCAACAGATTGATGATGCTAAGGCAGGAGATACAGTTACTTATGATTTTGGAGATTTGTATTCAATACCTTTATCATTAATGGAAAAAGTAGCATCCAGACCTGATTTAACTTATGTATTTAAGTGTGTATATAAGTCAGATTACTACGAATTTACAATCAATCCCGGAACAAAGTTTGAATTAAACGTTTCATGGTACGGACCTTATAAGATGGCTGAAATGTTTGATACAAAGATTACTGATGAGAACGGAAATGTTAAATGTCTTAAGAGTAGTAAAATTAACGGCAATGGAGTATATCATATTCAAATTGGCGATACTTTATCTAAGTTGGCAGCACAGTTTAATAGAACAATAGATGAATTACTTAGATTAAACTCAGATATCACAGACAGAGATCATATTGTTGCCGGTGATACTTTGAATTATTAATTATATGTAAAAAAGAATCCGTGGAAAAAACCATGGATTCTTTTTTTATTCACACGGCCGCACAGGGAAAATAGATGCTTTACATCGTACGGCAGACGAAGAGAGAAGGATTACTCCTTCTCGATAGATAAATAATAAGATAAATTATTTACAAAGTCTGAATACTCCGAATACATGACCGAGAATTGTAACATCTTTAACAATAATCGGACTCATTGAATCGTTTTCGGGTCTTAATTCGATATGATCGTCAAATTTATAGAAGGTTTTGATAGTAGCGGAATCATCTATGAGTGCAACAACAGTATCTCCGTTTTTGGCAGTATTCATTCTTTTAACAAATACATAGTCCTTGTCATAGATTCCGACATTAATCATACTGTCACCTTTGGCAATCAGTACAAAGACTTCTTCCTTTGGAATCATATTGGTAGGAAGAGGGAAGTAGCCTTCGATGTTTTGATTAGCCAATATCGGTTCTCCGCATGCAACGCGTCCGATAATGGGAACGGAAATCATTTCGGTTCTAACCTGATTAAAAGAATCATCTGTAATTTCGATACATCTTGGCTTGGCGGGATCTCTTTTAATTAAATCATTGGCTTCAAGCTTGTTAAGATGCGCGAATATGCTGCTTGTTGATGATAATCCCGTAAATGAACACATTTCACGAACTGTTGGGGGATAGCCCTTTTTCATAATATTTTCTTTGATATAATCAAGAAGAAGATAATCGGTTTGAGTTAATTTGTTTTTTTCTCTGGACATAAGTACTCCTTTATTCGAACATATAATCTATATAGATTTTAACATAAAATCTTATTTAAATCAAACATATTTTCGAATTATAAATCATTTAACACAATTCCGCTTTTGGCTGCTTCAATAGCTAATTTTGTTCTGGATTCAAAGCCTGTTTTTTGAAGAAGATTATTAATATGATATTTGACGGTGTTTACACTTATTCTGAGTTTCTCGGCTATTTCAGGATTGGATAGGCCTTCTGCCATAGCTCTTAAAACATCAATTTCACGAGTAGTAAATTCATTGTTATAGGTGATTCCAAGTTTTACCTTGGGACTTGAATCAGGATATACATGTTCTCCGTTCATAGTTCTTCTCATTACATTAAGCATCGGTGAATCCTGAATTTCTTTATACCAAAAAGAGTCAATGTTTAATTCTTTTGCAATCGTTAAAAAATTAGCGTCCGGCATTGAGGTAACAATCAAAATTTTAATGTTCGGATAATTGACTTTAATCTTTCCTGCAACTTCAAGTCCGTTTGAACCGTCAGCCATAACTATGTCCATAATTATTAAATCAATAGGATTCTTTATACAATATACATCTGCGACTTTTGCCGAAGATATTGAAGCTAGGAGGTTGAAATCTTCTGACGAGTTGATTATCGATTCAAAATATTGTCTTGGTAACAGCTGATCGTCCACAACCAGTACATTATATTTCATTTTTAATTTATCTCCTTTTTTAATGTAATGTTAATAAGTCCGTTGGATTCGCCACTTATTTCAAAGATTCCTCCGGCAGTTTCGACTAATTCTTTAAGTGATTTTAGACCGCCGGACGGATTGATGTTTTTGTTATCGTCATAAACATTTGTCGTAAAATATATATGATATTTATTTTCTTCTTGTAATGATTTAATAAATATTTGATTGGCGTCGGAATACTTTAAAACATTTGTCAGACATTCATGCATTGCATTTGAAACAATATGCTTGTTGTTTGTTTCTTTAGGAAGTTCTCCTTCTATAATCATGTTTACCCCCAAATCGTTTGATGTATGAATTAATAATTCATATTCGTCTATGATATCCGGTTTGCTTTCTTCCTGCAGAAAATTAATACCCTGTTCGATTTTGGCTTTGAGTTTTTCTGAAGATTCATCATTTCCGTTGTTTAAAATAATATGTTTTGCTTCGATTAATGATAAGCCCAATTCGTCATGAATCTTAATTTTGGCATTCAAACGTTCTTTTTCTGCTATGATTGTAATAAGGTTTTTGTTGTATTCGACAAGGTTATTGTTTAAAACGAGCAAATCTTTTTCTTTCTTTTTAAGATTTTCGGTAAGCTTATATTCTTCGGATATATCCGAAGCGACAAGAAGTTTGAATTTTTCGTCCTTTATCGAAAGTTCTGTGATTTCAAACGACCAGGTACCCATATTTTCAGATTTAATGATTATTGTTTCATTAATCGTTTCTTTTTCGAAAGTTTTGTTATTTGTGACTTCACTATTTAAAAATGCTTCGAATTCCAGACCGTTTAAAAGTTTTTTACCCGTTAAATCATATACAAGATTATCGATTGCTTTGTTTTTGAGAGTAATTCTTCCCTCGGGTTCATAATACGCAATTCCGCTTGGAAGAGTATTAATTGCTTCTTTAACGGAATATGATGTTATGTGCGTTTTATTCCATTTTTTGATATAAATCGAAATGAATAATCCCAATAAGGAAAATAAAACTACAACCGATAAATTAACGATTAACGGAATCGAATTAAAGAAATATACTAAAGTTGCAACCCAGTCTTTTTGGAAATTTTGATTTATTGAACATGTTACGCACTGAAAACATGAATATAAAATAATTGAAGATAAACCTAAAAGAATGGATTTTAATATTTTTGATATATGTCTTTTGTCATAAAACGACAATACGAATATCAGTCCGTATCCCCAAAACAAAAGGAGATACCAAAAGCCGAAAAGGGCTTTTAACGAAGGAGATATATTTTCGAAATTAGTTAACATACGGCGCTCCTTTCGTTAATTTTGATTTCATAGATTGTCGATTCTTCGTCTTTTGTAAAAAAGACTATTGAATTATTCGTTTGAAATTTTGACAAATTTGCTTCTTCTTTTATAAAAGAAGTTGAATCAAAAACAATTCTAAAAGAAATCGAATCATTTTTGTTTTTCATGGTAATTAATATAGGACACGGAGAATCGAGACGTTTTTCTATAATTTCTTCAAAAAATTCATAAAGAAGTATAGAGTTTTCGGCTCCCAACGAATAATCGTCACATTGGTAAATGAATTCCGCGTTAAAATTACAAAGTTCAAGATATCTTAACGATTCCGTTACGGCAGTTTGAATTTCTTTTAATGAAATGGTTTCATTTGTTTCTTTTAGCAATTCCAAATTTGATCTTCTTTTAATATACGCATTAAAGACATTGATTTTTGGTAAATTTACTATAAATTCATTATTTTTATCATGTAATAATTCTTTTATCTTGGCTGATTGGGTTTTGACAATTGTTGCAATATTATCATATATTCTGTTGCGGGATTCGATTTGCGAACGTTCTTCCTTAGATTCGTTTTCTTCTTTAAGAAATTCGTTTCTCGCCTCTATAATTTCTGTTGTTTCTTTTAATCTGTTATTTAAATTTTGTACGGATGTTGTGTCAATGTAATGAACGCTGTAGCCTCCAGATATTTTCTTTGATACCTCTTTTATATTGGTATTACTGGAATTTTCTTTGATTCCTTCGGACGAATATAAGCATTTGTCATCATTATTTTTGATTTTGACTGACATGGGAAGCTTTGTAAAAAGATTTTTATAATTTAAATTGGCCGGTATTAAGCCGATTTGGATACAGGATTCGGCAAGTCCGACAAATATGAAGCTGTAGGTTTCCATTATTCGCCAAATGACTATGTTATTGATTTTTGGGAAGTCAAATAATGACAATACAAGAAATATTTCTGATCCAATAAAAAACAAAGGTACCCAAACGAGCTGTTTTTTGGTTGATGATAATGTACATTTTTTCAAAAGTATCGAAACCGATAAAATATTGTAATATACAACAAGAAAATATCCGAAATAGAAGAGTAAACCGCGTGTATATTCTTCTTTTGCCATTCCGTATTCGTCTTTAAATATAAAAATTAATTCATGTAAATCGTTTGTTATAAAAAGGAGCAAAAAAATAATACACGGTATACTGAAAAACACAGCTTTTTTGCCGATTTTTTTATCTTCGTGCAAATCAAAACAAAAAGCGGTATATAAAAAAAGCAACGGAATACCAAACAAAATAATATAATAGCCGTACCAACAATATCGTAAAAAGGTGATATTGTATATTACAAGCTTATAACGAAATACCTGAATAACAAAACCGAATACCAAAAGAACGGCCATTGTTAACAGCAATCGCTTAATTCTTTTGTCTGTAATTCGATTATTGATGCTGAATGCCCAAAGAATAATTAAAAAACCGAAGTAAAGTTGTGTAATTTCATCGGCAAAATCTACTCCGTAAAGGCATACATGAAGAGCACCGCCCAAAATGAACAATGCACAAAATGAGATTATAAATAAAATACCTCTTTTTTTAGAATTCATATATTTCACCGTTAATTAATATTATTATCTTCGGGATTGTCCCTTAATTTAAAGTTACGGATTGCTTTACGCCTTGAATCGTCGGAGATAGATGCATAATGTTTTCTTGTTGTATTGACGTCTTTGTGTCCGAGAAAATCGGCAACCATATAAATATCGTTTGTTTCACGATAAAGATTTGTTCCAAATGTGCTTCTGAGTTTGTGAGGAGTGATGTGTTTCAAAGTGTTAAGTTTATCGGTATATTTTGTCACCATGTTTTCCATGGCACGTACCGACATTCTTTTGTTTTGCAGACTTAGAAACAATGCATCTTCGTGCCCCTCGCACGGAGTCATATACTCACGCAAAGACAAGTAATTATCCAAAGCGTCGCAAACTTCTTCTCCAAAATAGATAATTGATTCGTTGCCGCCTTTTCTTTTTACTTTAAATCTGAATTCATCAAGATCTATATCGTTAATATTAAGACCGACGCATTCTGAGACACGAATTCCTGTGCCGAGCATAACAGTAAGAATCGTAAAATCCCTGGTAGCAGTTTTATCGTAGAAGCGTTTTTCACCTTTGGTCAATTTGAGACCGTTTTCCACAAGGTCAAGAAGATTGGCAACTTCGTTGACATCAAGTCTTATTATTTCTTTTTCATGAAGTTTTGGCATCTGAACGAGTGCGGCAGGGTTTGTTTTTATCATTTCGTTATTGAAATAATACTTATAAAAACTTTTTAACGTTGAAAGTTTTCTCGATTTGCCTCGTTCGTCGTTTTTATAAATTTTGCCGTCTTTTTCGTAATAAGACAGATATTCAAGAAAATAGAGAATATCGTTTCTTTTGATTTCATCAAGAATATCAATTTTATATGAAGTTATGGGTTCTTTGGAAAACCTTGAATCCTCCGAATCGTGCAGATACTCAAAAAAAACAATCAAATCATATGCATAGGCGATTTTGGTTCTTGGAGAAATGAGCTCATTTTTGCCGAGAAAATAATCTTTTGCAAAAGGGGGCAGTTTCTTGAGAAGTTCGCGAAGCTTTAGTGTGTTGTTGTTTTTGACGGTATCATGGTAACTTAATGATTTAGAATCCATATTATTTTCTCCAACCGTTTATATCCGAATTGCAAATAGCCGTAAAAATACGCTCACGAACGCCAGGTGCTTCGGCATTTATGTCTTTAATCAAATCTTTTGCGTACTGACGCTTTGTATAACCGTCAACAGGGCATGCTGACTTTAGTACGGGAATATCATTTGCATTTGTAAAACCGATAACATCGGCTTCTTTCATGTAAATAAAAGGTCTTATAACCGTAACGCCGGAACGGTCAAGGTATGTTACGGGCGAAAAAGTGTGCTGACGCCCTTCGTAAATAAGCGACATCATATATGTTTCCACAACGTCATCCTGGTGATGAGCATAAGCTATTTTGTTGCAACCGTGTTCTTTTATAAAATCGTTCATTGCGCCTTTTCTCATTTTGGCGCATAAAGAACAGGGATTTTCTTCTTGCCTTGTCTCAAAAACGATTTGAGAAATATCGGTATCGACAATATAGTACAAAACATCAAGTTCCTTACATATTTCTTTGATTTTATCAAAATTAACGTTCTTAAAACCGAGATTGCATGTAATTCCGATGAGAGTGTAGTGTTTGGGATAAAATCTTCGCATGCCCGCCAATGAATAGAGCATCGCAAGAGAGTCTTTTCCGCCTGAAATTCCTACAGCAATCACGTCGCCTTCTTCAATCATATTATAATCGTCTACGGCTTTTCTTGTTTTTGACATTATCTGTTGAAGTTTCATGTATTATACCTCTTTAAATATTTAACGAAGTCTTAATTATTATATCATTTTTATGGAAATTAAGAAGCGGATAAAGTATAATTATATTGAATTTTTATAAATAAATTTTTAATAAAACAATGAAAGGATTGTATGATTATTAATTTGTTAATCATACGCTGATTTTATGAAATTCAAGTGGGATAAAAAGTATTTATATTGGGGAGCAACCGCACTTACTGTTTTATTACTTACGGTCCTGTTTAATTGGCTTCTGCAAAACAGTCCGATTATTGCTGTTGCCGTAAAAAATGTCTGGAAAATCACATCACCTATAATTGACGGTATCGTTATAGCATTTCTTTTGAATCCTTTGGTAAAATGGTTTGAAACAAGCGTTTTTCCTGTATTTGACAAAAAAGTTCTTGATTACAGAGCACTTCCGAAATGGAAACAGAATCTTGTTCGTGTCCTGTCGGTATTGTTGTCGTATATTGTAATATTGCTTCTTCTTGCATGCTTCGTCATATCTGTTATTCCTCAAATTAAGGACAGTGTATTGGATATTTATGATAAATTTCCACAGTATAAGGACAATTTTTTGCTTTGGATTGAAAATATCAATAAAAAATATCCTGAAATTGAAAAATTTACAACCGGTTTGATGGAAGAGTATGAGGAATCGTTTGAAAATTGGAAGCAAACGGTACTTTTGCCTTGGATTCAGAATTTGGCTACAGGTTTATCAAAATCTGTTGTTAATCTGTTTTCTGCAATTTCGGATTTGATTGTCGGGTTTATTGTTTCAATTTATATTTTGTCCAAAAAAGAAACATTCAAAGGTCAATTCAAGAAAATCATATATTCTATATTTAATGTCAAAAACAGTAACGTCATTATTAAGAATACAAGAATGGCCAATGACAAGTTTTCGGGATTTCTTGTAGGCAAAATTATTGATTCTTTGATTATTGGAATTATATGTTATATCGGATGTCTGATTTTGAAAATAGATTATCCGGTATTGATGGCAATAGTAATAGGAATAACAAATATTATCCCGTTCTTCGGACCGATTTTCGGTGCGATTCCGACGACAATATTGCTTTTGTTCATTAACCCTCTGCATGCTTTGTATTTTGTTATATTCATCATTATATTGCAGCTTGCCGACGGTAATGTGATAGGTCCCAAAATTCTCGGTTCATCTACCGGAATATCAAGCTTTTGGGTTATATTTGCCATTACGCTTTTTGGCGGCTTCTGGGGAGTTCCGGGTATGATAATCGGCGTTCCTTTGTTTGCGGTAATTTATTCATTGATTCAGTCATTTCTCGATATCGGTTTGAAGAATAAACAACTCGCATCAGATACCGAAAAATTCATGTATCTTGATTACATCGATAAAGATACAAAGGAATTTATCGAGCATAAAACGGTTATCAGTGATAAAAAGTTCATAAAATTTAAACGAAAAAATAAAAAAGACAATAAATCCCCAAAAGACAACGTTGATCAAACAATTAAAGAGGTTAAAGATGAAAAGTCAAATGAAAAAGATTCTCTTTAATTTAACGGCGTCGATTCTTTTTATTTTATGTTTTGCTTGCAATGTCAATAATAAGAAGGAAACGTTGACAATTGACTATCAAAATGATCCAAAAGAGAAAATCGCCTGTTATCTTTTTAATGAAAAATACGATACGGATTTTAAAGAAAGTGATTTCAAGATGGTTTGCGTATCCAAAGCAGGAAATGACACGATGTTTGAACTGTTTTGTACTGATCCGCAAACAAATATTGAATTCAGAATCAATTACAGCCTTACTAAGCAAAGAATCTATGATGAATATGCCCAAGTACTGTTTTACGATGATTTACAGTCAATTAAAGAGAATTTTTCTGAATTTTCAGATGAAATATTATCTGTTTATTACAAATATGAAATTACTGATGCTGATTATTCAAAAGTAACAGTTCACGAATATTTATCGGATTCCGATACGGCCTTAATTTTGGAAACCGATATACCGGGCGAAGAAGCTTTGGAATTAACAGAAGCAATTAAAGCTAAAGCTTCTGAATATTCGTTAAAGATTGTATTAAAATGTTTAGATCAAAATATTAACATTTTGTAACTGCTTAATTTGATTTAACATCAATGAATACGTGTAAGACTGCGTTAAAGTTGACTTTTGCGAATAGTTGCGCTTAATTTACTGCACTTTTAAAACCTGCATTTTATCTTTTAATTTAATAAAATATCTTTGTATAGTGCGCTTACATCATTATCCATCTAGGGTTTTTTCAATATATCGAATAATCTTCGGAATCAATCGTCTCAAATTTGTTTTCTATAAAATTATCGTTATTATCGCTTTTGTGAATTTTTAATTGTTCTTTTTTGTTTGGAACAAAAACTTTCTCGTCTCCATTATTTGTTTTTAGCAAATAAGCTTCACCGGTACGTATTGCATTAAGATAAGTTTTAGAATCAACTGATTTTTTAATGGTTTCATTTGTTTCGGGAATATAAAGAGTTACGAAATATTCATAGTTCAAACCTGCATTGATATCGATTGATTTAGTTTTATCATATCTGACAACTTTTGCTTCGCATATTCCTTTAATGGTATTTGATTTAAATACTTTAATTAAAAGAAATACTCCCGAAGCTGTCAATCCTATAGGTAATAATATGCCTACAGCTCCGTATGGACCGATTGTCATAAAAACCATTATTGCTAAGATAAATAAACCAATGCAGCCCAAAACTTTTAATATCTTATTTTTATTATATTTTCGTTTAACGATGGTTAATATCTGCTTATCGGAATCAGTAATATTTCTATATTGAATATCCATGATTATTTACCTTTTTCTTTTTACTCAAGTAATTGTTTTACTCTCTTCTGTACTATCCGGCTTAGTTTTTTGAGTTTATCGTTTGAATAATTATAATAGCCAATCTTTTCGAATTCAAAGCCCAATAAACTTCTAAGTTTGGACTTAGTTTCGTTATTTAAATATTTCTTGGCTTCATCAAAATAATCTTCATAAACGCAAGGTAACAACGTATCTGCGTAATCCGATAAAGCTTCCAAATCCTTCCAGTTTTCTTCTCCCGCAAAATTAAGCAAGGAATTACCGTGATCAAATAAAGGAGCCGGCGCAATGATTTTGTTGGATTTACTGTCTACCAAAAATCCGAAATTACCGTAATGTCTGTCGGTATTCATAATAAGTGCATCAAAAACAATCATTTCGTTCAAAGCATTCAGAAAATCTTCACCCAAAGATGAATAATACTCTCTTACAGCTTTCATGCCGCCGCTTTTTACAATTCTTCCGACGGGAATATATGCAACATCTTTATTCGTAAACAATTCACATACAGAGCATAAATTGCCCTTCCATTTGGAAATACTGTAGGGAACAATATTTAATCCCATTTTTTTACCGATTGCGTAAGCATACATTTCGGAATATGGCTCATTTCCGGTGTTTGATGCTCCTGAAGTTGCGCCTTTGTAAAGGTATATTTTGCCGTTAATCCTTCTCCAACATTTCGGAAGCATACCGTTAGTTGTAAATTCCGGAGATGAGGCAAAACTCGAACGAACACTGCTTCCGTAACCTGTAAATGCAATCCATGCTAAAATTCTGTTGAATTTATTATCATAGAGATTACAATCTGAAAAATCGCCTTTAAAATCATCAGGTACAATCCAATATGAATCGTTTAAAGACAAACCTTTGCAAACAGAAATAACATCCATAGGTCTGTTGGCGTTTAATCCGCACTTAGCAAGAAATGACGTTACATAAGCTCTGTTTTTGGGTATACTTCTGTGCTTTATCCAAGATGCTAGTCCTTCGTTTGTGGGCTCCATTCCGAGAGGCAAAAGATTTGAATATTCATCATTTACCCATTGAATTTCAACCACAGGATCCGAAAGATTTTCAACTATATTAAATTTAATTAACTCTTTATCATATAGTTTTAACGAATACATTGAGCAATCATCTCCACAGCAGCATCTGTACCAAATTTGCCTGAATTAATACATAAATCGTAAGTTGATGCGACGCCCCATTTCTTATCTGAATAGTAATTATAATAACTTGCACGATTTCTGTCTTTTTTGTCTAACATATCGTATATTTTGTTCTGAGATAAATCCGGAAATTCGTGCTTAATTCGGTTATAACGAAAATCTTTATCTGCATTAATAAATACGGATAACAAATCGTTTCTGTCTTTTAAAATATAATCCGCACATCTGCCTACTATTACGCATGAACCTTCTTCTGCGATGGCTTTAACCGTATCAAATTGTGCAAGAAATATTTTTTGACCGAAAGGAATGTCGTTAATTGAACTTCCGCGACCGAAACTTACCGAATACGGATCCATTACAAGATTGTAAAGAAAACTGGATGTAGGTTTCTCGTCATGCTCGTTAATGATTTCTTTGCTTAAACCTGATTCTTTTGCAACTCTGTCGATAAGAGCATTGTCATAAAAAGGAATGGATAATTTTTTAGCCAACTTCTCTCCTATTTCATGACCGCCCGAACCATATTGTCTGCCGATTGTGATAATAATGCTCATTAAAATCCCCCCTTTTTAATTTTGTTGCATATATTAACGAATTCTTCAGGCAAAGGTGCCTCAAATTCCATATATTTTTTTGTGGTCGGATGAATAAATCCGATAGTCTTGGCGTGAAGCATCTGACCTTTTATTCCGAATTTGTTATTTTCGGGACCGTATACGTAATCTCCAAGAAGCGGATGGTTTAAATAACTCATTGCAAATCGTATCTGGTGAGTTCTTCCCGTTTCAAGCTTAAATTCACAAAGACTGTAGTTATTGTACTCTTCAATGACCCTGTAATGCGTTACAGCATGCTTTCCGTGAAGATAATCGGATTTTCCCATCTTCTTGCGGTCTTTTGAATCTCTTGACATATACAAGTCAACAGTTCCTTTTGATTCTTTAAGCCGTCCGTTAATTATTCCTACGTAGATTCTGTTAATTGAATGATTACGAAGCTGTTCTGCTATATCTGCATGAGCGATATCGTTTTTACATATAATCAAAGAGCCCGATGTATCCATATCGATTCTGTGAACGATACCGGGCCTCATAATTCCGTTTATGCCCGACAATGAATCCTTGCAATGAAAAAGCAATGCATTTACAAGTGTATCGTCGAAATGTCCGGCTGCAGGATGAACAACCATTCCTTTGGGCTTATTTACAATCAAAACATCATCATCCTCATAAAGTATATTAAGCGGAATATCAACCGGTTCTACATCTAACGGAATCGGTGAAGGAACAATTATTTCAATCCTGTCTTCTTCGGATACCGTAAAAGACGATTTCTTTACGATACTATCATTTACTTTAACGTTACCTTCTTTTATGAGTTTTTGAATAAATGTCCTTGAAGAAGATTCCAAATTGTCGGATAGAAATACATCCAGTCTTTCATCGCCTTCATCTGAAACAAATGTATAAATATTATCATCCATATTATTCTTTTTCCCACGATTCTTTATCGTAAGTAATTTCTTTCAGTGCTTCTTTAATCATTTCATCTTCGGGAAGTTCGCATACTACGCCTTTTCCCAGTTTTGAAAGCAATTTAACTTTTGATTGACCTTTGATGACTTCTTTATAATTGGAATAAAGTTTCTCAGGCTTTATTTTGCATTGAGAAATCATTAATTTATAAGGTACCAAAAGGTCTCTTATTTCCAGATATTCTTCTTCATCAAGCAATTTAGATTTAAAAGATATAAAAGAAAGAAGTGTAAGACTTAATCCCAAAACATCAGTTTCTTTGAATAGTCCTGTCTCTTCAAACATTTTTTGAAAATATACATCCAAAAAATCTGCTTCGGGATTTTCGTCAGAAGATGCTTTTTTATATACTGAAAGACTTTCTTTTAAAAGTTTGTCAAGTGCTTCGTCTTCCTGACCGATTATGTCGTAATTATCAAAATCAAGCCACATAAAAAACTTAGCTTTATATAAAGCGCCGTATCTTAATGCGTGAGCCAAAAACAGCAAATATGTATTGGGATCCTCTTTCTTTAATGTCTCTGCGGAATAAGACTTAATCAAATTTTCGTTAAAAACCATGTTTTCCTCTATTCTAAAAAACTCCCCTAATTTAAGGGGAGCCTTATTTGATAATTATAATTCGCTAACAGCCGTAGTATCGTCGTCTTCTCTCTTATCTCCCACGATTCCTACATCGGAAGGACAAATCAGAAAAATAAACTCGCTGATCTTTTGCATTGAACCGTCTATTGCGTATACGCTGCCGGCTGTAAAATCGATAAGTCTCTGACCGACTGCTTTAGTTACATTTGATAAATCAAGAATAACTGCTCTGCCGTTTAAAAGAGTATCGGCAATTTCATATGAATCTGCATCAAATGATGATGCGATAATATTACAGATTTCAAAATTATTTGAATTTGTATCCTTATTCTTTGAGGATTTCATGAAAATCGATGAAAAACCGGATTTCTTCTTGCCGGATTCTTCGTTATCATCAAAAACATCCATTACGTTACTTACCATTCCTAATTCCTCCTAAAAATAATTTCTGGCACCGAATATTCCGGTTCCTACTCTGATTAAATCAGCGCCTTCTTCCAAGGCTACGGTGTAATCGCCGGTCATGCCCATTGATAACCAATATTTATCTTTATTATACAATCCTTTATCTTTGAGGTCAATAATTATCGAGCGAAGCTCTACAAAATATTGACGATTTTCTTCGGGATTCTCAACATATGGCGCACTTGTCATCAGACCGAGAATGTCCAATCCCGGAAGATTTTGAATTTCTTTATAACTTTCCGTTATATTATCTTTTGAAAAACCGAATTTGGTATCTTCATTCGCAACATTTACTTCCAATAAAATTTTAACAAGCAGATTTCTTTTGACAGCTTCTTTACTTATCTCTTTTGCAAGGTGAATGGTGTCTACAGAATGAATCATATATACTTTATCTATAATGTATTTAATTTTGTTTGTTTGAAGATGACCTATCATATGCCATCTTATATCTTTTGGAAGCTCATCATATTTTTGAGTAAGTTCTTTTACGTAATTCTCTCCGAAATCACGAATTCCCTCGTTGTAGGCATCCATTATAAGTTCATTTGGTTTTGTTTTGCTTACTGCCACAAGGGTTACGTCTTTGGGATTTCGTCCGGACTTTAGGCAAGATTTCTCAATGTTCTCGTTAACTTTATTCAAATTATCTTTGATAGATATATCATTCATAAATATATTCATTATCCTTTATTTTAGAAGCATCCAAAGCTATATAATCATAGGGCTTAATCGTTGTTGTCTCAGGTTCTATAATGCAGTACTCATCGTTTTCGTAAAGCTTTTTAACTTTCTTAAAATCTGCATAGCCCTGATTTATTCGATATACGCCGATTAAAGATCCGGCTCTGTTGATTTTGTATGAATTATCCGTGTTTTCTCCGTAAATCATATTACCAAGCGAAAGAATCTCGGTATCAACATAGTAATCGGTATCATCTATTTCGTATACATTTATCGATTGTGTCACAAACGATCTCGTACCGTCTTCAAGATAGATATCAAGCTTAACATTAACCGTATTTGTAATGTTATTGTAATCAAATGCTATATCTTTTGGAATCAAAAGAAATTCTTTTTGCGCTATCGAACTGATCGGTACTTTATAACCGCTGTTTTCATCAGAAATAATCTCAAAATCGATATATCTGTTATTTAAATAATCTGCTACCGAAGTATTGAATGTTATTACACCTATTTTGTCGGTTGATTGATTTTTCTCGGGTGAAAGAGCATCCAAAACAGTAAGTTTTCCTTTTAACACAGCCTGGTCTTTGGAAAACTTTACTTTAATTTCTTTATTGTTGTATTCTTCTGCTTTTTCCTCGGAATCCAAAAGAAATACAAGCTGCCAGGTATTTGAAGTAACAAGTTTATAAGCAAAGTCGCCGACATCAATCATTTCATTGTTAGCAATGATTTCTTTGTCTTCGTTTCTGTCTTTTGCAAAGTAGGTTCTGTCGATATCTTCGGGCTTTAATTCTTCGTAACCGTCCTTATAATAAACGACATATCCTGTTTTGGCTGATTTATTACCGTCGCAACAGTAATTTTTAACAACATTTGTCCCGTTAAGACTCATGGTTGTTATTTGATTCAAAACATACAGATTTGACATTTTCAGACTTATATCGTCGAGGTCTGTTTTGAATTCATAGACATCTTCAAATTCTTTATTGTCATATTCTTTAGAGAATTTAACGATTTCGCTTTTGATTTCATTTAAATCATCTTTTGAAAGTGTTGAAGCATCGCCTGTCTGGTTGGCCATCATTTCTTTAATTTTGCCGCTTCCGTCTACCGTATATACCAAATCGGTATATGACGCTTTTTCGCCTTCCTTAAGATAATAATTGTAATATCCGGATGCGGTAGACTCATATGTCTGTTCTTCTCTCAAAATCAATCCGGTATAGGAATTTTGTTCGGTTAAAGCACCTTCTTTAACCTGATATGTTGAGATATTCTTGTTGTTGATAACTTTCACAACACAGAAAATCAGATATGCCACAGCAATAATCAATACAAAAAAGAGAATAATACGAAAAGAAAACTCATTCTTCTTAGGTTTGATGAATGATTTGATTTTTTCTTTTTCGTTATTCCCTAAATCTTTTGAAGATTTGTTATTTTGAGTATTTAATTTGCCGCTTTTCTTATCGGAATTGTCTGATTTGGGAGCAGACTTACCGTTAGAAGATTTATTATTGCGTTTTTCGTTTTCTATGTTGTTGAAATCAAACCTGCTGACCATAAATAACCTTTATAAAAGCCCCGGTTGCCCGAGGCTTTAAATTCTATTATATTAAAGTGCTTCAATAACTTTGTCTGCGAGAGATGCGGGTAAATCACCGTTAGTGGTGGAAACTGCAGCATAAATATCAATACCGAATTTATTGCTTAAATCTTCGAGCTGTGCTATGATGCCTTCTATTTCATTAATGTCTGTATGTGATAATAATAAGAAATTATCGAAATATAACTGTTGTAAATCGTGATCTCCTGAAATTATTCCGAGAAGAAATCCTATGAACATATCGCCTGATGTTATAGAATATTCAGAAGCATTGATAAGTCTTATTTTATTGTTTAATTCATACATATGCTTAGTTGAAGTATCGAGATATACGATGTTTCCGAGTATCTCTTTAACTTCGGAATTAACTTTCTCCAATAATACTTTGGATTTTCCTTTTCCATTCTTTCCAGTAATTAAACTAACCATTGTAACGCACCTCCAATTGGAATTATTTATGTATAAAACCTATGTCAATTATAGTAGATTTTGCTTCAAAATACAAGTTGATTTACAAGTTACTTTGCGCTTTGAATCAATTCTGTCATATTGTTGTAAAGAACGTCATAATCATCAGCTCTTAAGATACAGGCAATATAAGGATTGTCTTTTTCGTCCTTAAAATATATGATAAGACATTTGCCCGCAGCTTCCGTAGTTCCCGTTTTTCCGCCGAGTACCGTGTAGCCTTCGGGTACTTCTCTGTCGCCTTTTATGAATTGATTGGTATTAGATAATTCGATCGTTTTAATAGTACCGTCTGCCTTGGTATATGAAGTTGCATAACCGGTTTGGCAAACAATTTCTTTGAATTTATTATATTTTAAGAGTTCATTCAGAATCAAATACAAATCATATACACATGTTTTGTGGGTTTCTTCTGTTAAACCGTGAGGATTTACAAAATGCGTATGTGTAGCTCCCAGAGCTTTAGCTTCGTTGTTCATCTGCTGGATAAAAGCATCATAACCGCCTTCGTAATTGTGGGCAATCATCATTGCAACATCATTTGCAGAAAACAAAAGAAGAATATTCAAAGCCTGATCGAGTGTCATTTTGTCACCTTCCGACAATCCGAGAAGCTGGGCTCCTGCTTCTGTTATTTTGCATTCGGGAGTGAAAATAAGCTCGCTTGATAAATCGCAATATTTTAATGCAACAAGCGTTGTAAGAAGTTTGGTGATACTTGCGGGGGTCATCTCTTCATACATATTTTTGCCGTATAGTACGGTTTTGTCGTTAATATCAAAAAGACCTGCCGCATACGCATTTTGTATATTGACGCCGTCTATGTAATCCTTATCGTCAACACACAAATTTTCTGCGAAAGGTTCCGAATATTCATATAAAGATTTTGCCGTCGAAACAACAAGAGATGATGTAAGACTGTTTCTTTCGTATTGTGAAGGAATGTCGTTTGTATTTTTGCAACCGGTCGCAAATAAAAGGCTGACCGACAAAATCAAAGCGAAAACTCTATTTATACATTTCACGCCACTCTAAATCTCCTCTGTCAAGTGATTTAATCAGTAATTCGGCCGACGCAAGATTCGTTGCCACAGGAATATTGTGAACGTCACACAAATGAATTACATTATTCAAATCAGGTTCATGAGATTTGGGAGTCAAAGGATCTCTTAAAAAGATGACAAGGTCAATCTGATTGTGTTCAATCTGTGCGCCTATCTGCTGTTCTCCGCCCAAATGACCGGCAAGATATTTGTGTACCGTTAAATTGGTAACCTCTTCTATCAGTCTGCCGGTAGTACCCGTAGCATATAATTCATTTTTGCAAAGAATACCTCTGTACGCTATGCAAAAATTCTGCATAAGTTTCTTTTTTGCGTCATGTGCAATTAAAGCAATATTCATAATGTTTACCCCTAATCATTATTATATTTTCTTGCCCTCTGTAATCGTACGTTTAATACAAACCCCATACCTATATACAAACATAAAAGCGATGTCAGTCCGTAGCTTACAAATGGTAACGGTAAGCCGGTATTCGGCATAAGTCCCGTTGTAACACAAATGTTTACGGTGCTTTGGAAGCCCACGTAAGCCGCCATACCTCCGGCGATTACACGTCCGGCGATATCTGAAGCTCTGAAAGCAACCCACAGACATTCGATTGTAATAAGTACCAATAAAATAATTACCAACGAACTTCCGACGAATCCAAGTTCTTCCCCAACTATTGTAAAAATAAAATCCGTCTGAGGTTCGGAAATAAAGTTACCGTTTTTGACAGAATTTATACCTGTATTGTTTAAGCCTTTGCCTGTCAACTGTCCGGAACCTATTGCCATTATTGAATTTTGCTGCTGAAATGCTTCTTCAAGCTCATATTCGTCAGGATGAAGCCATGCAAGCACACGTGTTTGATGATATTCTTCAAGAACACCCTTCTGAACGAGTAATGAATTAGGTTGAATCAGCAATATAAACAGTATAACTGCCGTAGGTACTACAACAACCAAAAAAGCTATAACATATCTGTAACTTACTTCACCGAAATAGAATAAAGAACAGATAATTAATGACAATACTATGGTTGTGGACAAATCCGGTTGCTTTAATACAAGCACTATCGGTGGTATTGAGAGTACACACATTATTAATATGATATACCACTCATTGATTCTGTCTTTAAACTTCATTATAAACTGAGCAAAAAACAGAATCAACATAATTTTTGCCGTTTCGGAAGGCTGATATCTTACACCGAAGAGCGAAAACCATCTTTGAGCGCCTCCGGATGATTGTCCTTTAAGGATTACGGCTATCAAAAGTGCAAGATTTACTGCATAAATCAGATAAAACATTTTTAACCATAAATGATAATCCACAAAAGAAAGAATTATCATTATACAAAAACCGGCAATAAATCCCAAAGTCTGTTTTTTTGTCAAATCGGGTGCAGCCGAATTAACAACAAGAAGACCGATTATTGTAATAGCAACAACATATATAATCAATCTGAAATTATAATCTTTGATTCTGTATTTTTTAAACATGTCAATCATAATTTTTAGTCTCCGGATACACCGTTATTTATAGGTGTATTTGCAGTACCGCTAAGAAGAGTGTCTTCGTCTTCGATTTTGTAATAATATGCATAAATGTCTTTGGCAACCTGACCTGCATTGTTCGAATCATATCCGTTCATTATTCTTACGGTAACGGAAATGTCGGGATTTTGATAAGGCGCAAAAGAAATAAATAAAGCATGACATGCTTCGTTCCAAGCTTCCTGTGCGGTTCCTGTTTTACCTGCAACTTCAAAATCATAATCAAAATACGATTTTGATTCGACTACTTCACGCATACCTTTTTGAACCGTATTCCAAACAGAAGAATCGATATCGATATAGTTTCTTACAGATGCCTGATTGTTTAAAACAATATTGCCTTTAGAATCTACCACTTTATCCACAAGTGTTAAATCGTATACCGTTCCTTTATTGGCAACAGCCGTAACGTATCGTGCCATTCCTACGGTAGTATATGCATGAGTACCCTGACCTATCATGGAAGGAACAGGGTAAGAATCAGAAACATTAGGTTCGGATTCAGCTATTTCTACCCCTGATTTTTCGGATAAACCGAATAAATCCGCATACGTATACAATCTGTCTATACCGAGTTTTGAATTATAAGTTCCTGCGTCATTAGCCAGTCTGTATCCTACTTCATAAAAGAAACAGTTGCAGGAATTGGCAATAGCGCTTTGGACATTCATATTTCCGTGACCGCCGGGATAAATCCAACATTTATGCGTGGTTCCGGTAAGTTTGTCAAATTCTCCGGTACATCTTATTGATGAATATAAATCAATTACGCCCTCTTCTATTCCCGCTACGCTGCTTACAATCTTGAATGTTGAACCGGGAGCACATTTGTACTGTGTCGCATAATTCCATAAAGGTCTTGAGTAGTCATTATTTAACTCTGCAAGATAATTGTTGTCTGAATTTGCAAGCCTGTTGTTGTCATATGCAGGATATGAAACAAGCGCAAGCACATCACCGGTATTCACATCGGTAACAACGGCAGAACCGGAACACGGCTCAAGAGCAAGCTGCGCAGGTGTAATTTTAAGATTCTTAATCAAATCGAGCATAAAAGAATATGAACTTATGCGTCCTGTCTTAAGATTCTTTATGTCTGTTTCAGATACGTCTATAAGATTCTGATCGTAAAGTATTATACATAATTGTTTTCCGGATAGTTTATTCTCGGAAATCATATATTTGTAAATCTTTTTTGTGAATTCTTTATTTGTTTTAAATTTGGTAAGCGTATAATCCGTTATGGCATCAAAAATTTCTTCCGTATCGGCATACTTGTCGGATATATCAAGATTTTTGGTGTTTATCCAGTTCATGTTGATGCAATAAATCAGGTAATCGCGTAAACTTATAGTCTCGTCTTCGACCCAGGCTTTGACCATAACATCATCACTGTCTATTAATTCTTTGTTTAAAATATTTACCGAATCGGACGACAAATAGTTGACGATATAACTTTGATAAACCTGATATTCTTTGGACAATCGGTTATAGGGAGTCGCATTTTCGCTGTAAAACTGATTGTTAAGTTCGTCCAAAACTTCATTTTGCTTAGTAACAAAATTAGCATAAACTTCTTTTTCAGTCTCGGATGAATAGTCTTTTGAAAATCTTGAAATATCGATAACATTATTGTTTATAAGCTGAAAATATACATCATCAATCGGAATTTTAATATCTGCCTGTTTGGTTTTTTCAGTCATTGTAAATTCTTTGATGTTATCGATTTTTGAAATAAGAATACCGGCAATTCTTTGCTCGAGCATATCATATATGGCCATTTGAAGTTCGGCATCAATCGTAAGATATACGTCATTTCCGGCTTCTTCTTCTTTGGTTATGGTAGAATCCAAAACTTTACCGAGAACATCGACATAAATCGTTTCCTTGCCCTTAGTACCTTTAAGATAGCTTTCCTGAGAAAGCTCAATTCCTGTCTTTCCTACATAATCGTTTAATGAATAGTCGCTGTCCAAAAGTGAGTATTCATTAAATTCGTCCTGAGAAATCATTCCGGTGTAACCGATAATCTGCGAAAAATAAAACGGATTATTATATACTCTTACCGTATCTTCGGCTATAGAAACACCTTTTAACGTATCTGCATGTTCAAGAATTGCAACACGCGATTTTTCGGATATATCTGTAGCAATTGTGGTGCCGACATACTTTTTGTATCCCGTTAACGATAAAGCGTATCTTACGGATACGATTTTTATTATTTCTTCTTTTGTATATCCTCCGCCTGACACAAAACTGTCATTATCGTTTTGGTCGGTATAATAACCGATGGCATATTTTTTTCTTTGACAAAAATATTCTATAACATCGTCAGGAGTTGCGTTTCTTTGCGAATCCGTAAGACTGTCAATCTTTGGATGTCCGTAAATATCGGCCAAGAATCTGAGAAGTTGTGTTCCTTCGACACTGAATTCATATTCGTTTTCATCATTGACAAATACTTTAAAATCAGTCTTGATTTCATCTCCGTTTGCTGTTAAAAGATGATTCAAATCGTTGATTGTATTGTTGATATTTTTGTTTTTGTATTTATCAGATTCAAAAACATCTTCAAATACAACATTGTAAGAAAGCTGATTGTAGGCAAGAAGTACGCCGTTTCTGTCATAGATGTTGCCTCTTGTACCGTTTATTGACTTTTCACGCATTGTTTTTAATTCGTAGTTTTTAAGATAATCTTCTCCGCAAACAATTTGAAGATAAAAAATTCTTGATATCAAAATAATGCCGATAAGCAAAAAAGAGATCATCGGTATCAAAACTCTTGATTTTATGAAATTGACGAATTCTTCTTTGAAATTCTCAAACATTATTGCGTCTCCGTGTGTTTCTTTCCGAATATGTATGCCTCAATAAGCCAAAATACAGGATATACAAAAACAGAAAGCATAAGTGTGAAAGCTAATTCAGGAATGATGATTCCCGTAAAATAAGTGCCGAAATTCAGTTTTGCTCTAAATAAAAAGAGAACAAAATAAATAGTAAGGCATGAAACCAAATCGCTTGATGTAATTAATATTGCGGGTATTTTCAAGTCCTTAAGATAAAAGAAATTGTTTAAAAAACCGTTCAGAAAACCTATAAACATATATAAAAGAGTATAAAATCCGAATATATCGAAGGAATAAACATCCATTAAAAGACCTGAAATAAAGCCTACAAAAAGGCCCTCTCTGTTACCCTGCATAAAACCGGCACACGAAACAAGAATTATCATCAAATTCGGAAGTGTCGAAGTTAAATGCAACATCGGAAACAAAGTGGTTTGCAATACAAAACATATATAAACTAAAACAATATCTATTACGATTCTTTTCATTTACTTAATTTACCAATTCGGATTTAAGTTTTGTAATAACCAAAACTTCGCTCAAATGTTCAAAATTAACGCTGGGAGTAACGTATCCCGATATGGAAAGCTGATTTGTATCCTTTTCCATATATGATATATATCCGACCTGTATTCCCGACAAATATACATTTGAAATGTTACTTGTAACAATCTTGTCACCTATTGCAACATTGCTTGCATTTGACGAAAGCTGGTCAAATTTAATATATCCGTTTTCCATTGTGCCCAAGTCACCGTAAACCATCAAATGGTCGTTTGTGGACAAAATCATACAGGATACATTGCTCGTATCGTCTATAATGCTCAGAACTCTTGACCAGTTGTAGCCTACTTCTGTAATTCTTCCTACAAGTCCGCTTCCGGCAAGAACGTTCATTCCTATTTCCATTCCGTCCTTTGAACCTTTATCTATTATAAAAGTCGAAAACCAGTTGCCGGTAGAACCCGAAATTACTCTTGCTCCTGTTTTGGGATATTCTGAGTACATCTCATCAAGCTCATACAAGGATCTTAAAGAGTTTAATTCGAATTTTTCCTGCATAAGCTGATTGTTTTCGTAAGTTAATTCATCAATTTGTTTCTTCAATTCGTTATTCTCATCAATTAACGTCTGTTTTTCTTTAAAAAGCTCCTTTTGCGAATACAAATCGCTTCCAACAATACTTATTCCTTTTTGAAGAGGAATTACAGTAAACGAAACTACTGTATTTAAAGGGGACATTTTTAAATCAAAAACAAAAGTTAAAAGCATCAAAACAATACTGATTCCCGAGAGTATCAGCAACCAGTATTTTGTAGGAATTTTATGCTTTTCATCAGGTTTTCTTACCAAAGGACTCATAAATTACACTTCCACAATAAGATTTCTGAATTTTTTGTTTCTGATTATTTCGGCGATACCGAAAATAACGCTGCTTTCGGCATTTTCAGAGGTGTTTACCTTAAGTCCCGTGCCGTTTGCAACATTTTGACAAAGATTTGATACGAGCGAACCGCCTCCGGTAATGTAAATACCCTGTTTGAAAATATTGGCTCCGATTTCGGGAGGAGTACTTTCAAGAAGTTCCTTTACATTATCGGTAATCGTATTGAAGCTTTCTTTAAGACAATTCTCTATTATCAAAGGATCGACATTGCATTCGACAGGAAGTCCGCTGGCTACGTTTCTTCCGTATACGACACCGTATTGACCCGTTTGTTTTAATTCCGTTATTTGCATTTTTAAGCTTTCGGCAGATTTAGAACCTATATGAAGATTATATTCTTTTCTTAAAGTGGCCTTTATAAGGTCGTCAAATTTATTTCCGCCGATTTTGATTAATTTGGATTTTACAATTCCTCCGAATGAAAGAATTGATATTTCTGTTGTGTTGTAACCGACATCGACAATCATGACTCCCTGTGAATTCTTAACGTCAATATTTAGTCCGATTGCGCATGCTATTGATTTTTCAACCACATAAATATTTCTGGCTTTAAGAGGCGAATCTTCAATAAGTTCACCGAAAGCTCTTCTTTCAACTTCCGTTACATCATGCGGTATTGAAAGAATATAATCGGAATTCTTGTAATTTCCTTTTGTTATTTCGGAAATAAACAATCTTAAAAGTTCCTGCATATTGTTGATGTCGGAAATTACACCGTTTGTCAAAGGCGCTGTTACTGCAATGTTATCCGGAGCTTTTTCAAACATTTCATAAGCGGAATCTCCGTAAGCGATAACATTCTTTTTGTTTTCGACGGCAATCATATTCCTTTCAACGAAAACTCTCTTTTTTTCATGATTGTATATACAAATTTTGCTTGTACCAAGATCGATACCGAAATAATTATTAGCCAAATTTTTGCTCCTTTGTTTTTAATCAAATAATTATTATAGCAAATTTATTCACTAAATAACATAAAATAATTAAATCTCTGTAAGATTTCTTTCATATAGCGTCTGTAAAGACTTAACTATTCCGAATTTTACATGCGGAAAAGTTAAACCACCCTGAAAATATGCCGTATAGGGCTCTTTTATGGGTCCGTCGGCACTAAGTTCAATGGATGAACCGGACACAAAAGCTCCGGCCGCCATAATAACGTCGGCATCGTAACCGGGCATAGGAGCCGGATAAGGCGTAAATGAAGAATCTACGGGAGATGCTGCCTGAATACCCTGACAAAAAGCAATAAGCTTCTCGGGATCATGGAATTTAACCGCCTGTATTATGTCATAACGAGGTTCTTTGGAATTAGGGATAACGTCAAAGCCAAGTCTTTCGTAAACATTAGCGGCAAAAATTGCGCCTTTTAATGCAGAAGCTGTAACTGTCGGTGCAAGGAATAGTCCCTGATAAAAGTCTTTAAGAATTGTTAAAGAAGCGCCGACTTCTTTTCCGAGTCCGGGGGATGTCAGACGGTATGCGGCATTTTCAATACATTCTTTATTACCGCAGATATATCCGCCCATTGGTGCCAATCCGCCGCCGGGATTTTTGATTAACGAACCAACAACCATGTCTGCTCCCACATCGCTTGGTTCAATTGTCTGAGTGAATTCGCCGTAACAGTTATCGACCATGCATATAATTTCGGGCTTGATACTTTTGATGAATTTTATTAATTCTCCTATTCTTTCTACGCTTAAAGTCGGTCTTACAAGATAGCCTTTGGATCTTTGAATTGTAACAAGTTTTGTTTTTTCGTTGATGGCTTTTTTGATGCCGTCAAAATCAAAATCACCGTTTTCAAGTAAGTCAACCTGCGCATAGGATATTCCGTATTCTTTAAGCGAACCTTTGGATTCTCTTATTCCGATAACTTCTTCGAGTGTATCATAGGGCTTGCCGACTGGAGATAAAAGCTCGTCTCCGGGGCGTAAATTGCTCATAAGAGCAAGTGCAAGAGCGTGAGTTCCGCATGTAATTTGCGCTCTGACCAACGCATCTTTTGTATGAAAAATATCGGCATAAACCTTTTCGAGAGTATCTCTTCCCAAATCATCATATCCGTATCCGGTTGTTCCCAAAAGACATGCTTCCGAAACATTATTCTTTTGCATTGCTTTTATTACTTTTAATTGGTTTATTTCTGCCGTTTTATCGATTTCGTCGAATCTTTCTTTTAATTCATCGGAAATCTTTTGAGCATACTCAAAGACTTCATCGCAAATACCGAAATCTTTATATAAATTAAGCATAAATTCCTCTTTCCGAACAAATACTTTTCATTTCTTCAAGAATTTGTTCTGTGTTCATTTTGTCTTTATCAATAAAAACAGCATCTTTTTCACGCTTGAAAAACGTTACCTGCTTTTTTGCGTAATGTCTTGAATTTTGTTTTATATCGTTTACGGCTTCATCATAAGTTTTATTGCCGTTCAGATATTCTATCAGTTCTTTATATCCGATTGCATTATAAAAACCGGAGGAAGAATTGTAATCATATTTGTCGTAAAGATATTTAACCTCATCCAATAATCCTTCTTCCATCATTTTGTCCACTCTTTTATTGATTGAATCATAAAGAGTTTCACGATTCTTTTGCAGAACAAAAAATGCCAGGTTATACGGTGATGTTTTGGCTTTTTGAATTTCATTATGCTTTGAAATCGGAATCTTATGGATTTCGTAAAATTCAATAGCCCTTACGATCTTTTTGATATTTTGCTTTGGAATTATACGGCATGTTTCTTCATCAACTTTCCTTAAACGTTCAAATAAAGCATCTTCGCCGTTTTCTTCGTAAAACTTAAGAATTTCATCACGTATTTCGGTTGAATCTTCTTCGGTAAAATCTATATCTCTCGTAACAGCTTGAATATAAAACCCGGTACCTCCGACCATAATCGGAATTTTATTCCTGCTTTGTATATCTTCTATGCATTTTTCGCACATTTTTTTATAAAGTGTTACATCACACGAAAAATCAGGGTCAAAAACATCAATCAAATGATGCTTGACCCCGTTCATTTCCTTCTCTGTGATTTTGGCGGTTCCGATATTCAAATCCCTATAAACCTGCATTGAATCAGCGGATATTATTTCGCCGTTAATTCTTTTGGCAAGTAATAAAGAAATCTCTGTTTTGCCTATTCCCGTCGGACCCGCAATAACTACAAGAGGTTTCATCAAACAATCCTTTTAAACATTTTTTCGAGATCCGTTTTGGTTATTTTAATCATTGTCGGTCTGCCGTGAGGACATGTGTACGGATTTTCGAGTGTAAACAGATAATCCAAAAGAGTCTTGCACTCGTCGAGAGTTACTTTTTGATTACCTTTTATCGCAGCCTTGCATGCTCTTGTCGCAATTCTGTCTTCAATTGTAGATACATGCATTGAAGAAGTTACGCTCATCAGTTCGGACATTATATCCATAAATAACGTTTTGGCATCGCTTCCGAATAAGTCGGTAGGTACTCCGCGGATAAACAAATCAGTATCACCGAAATCATTAATTATAAATCCGAATTTAGTAAATTCGTCTTTATATTTTTCAAAGACCTCCATTTCGGATTTGCCCAAAGATGCAACCTGAGCCACAACAAGTGTCTGGGTTTCGACTTTGTTTTCTTTGAATTTCTTCATGAATTTTTCGTACAAAACCTTTTCGTGTGCGGCATGCTGATCCATTATGAGAAGTTCGTTTTCTACGGATATCAGCCAATAAGTATCAAAAATCTGTCCAAGAATCTCATACTTGTTAATTTTGGCTTTGTCAAAAGTTTTTTCCTGGAAAAGAAGCATCTGTTCTTCGTTTTTAACTTCTTTTTTGACGGAAGAACCGAATTTATCAACTTTATGGAAAATATCGGGATTAATATTCTTGGATACGGATTTGAACTCTTCATGAGTTTTAAATCCGTCTTTCTTAACCCTAAACTGAACTTTTCCGTCATCAGTTTGAGGCTCGTCAATTTTACTTGCTTCTTCTTTCTTCTCTTCCTCGATAACAGGTAAATTATCGGGCTTTGAATCTTTTTCGGAGTTAATTTCGATTTTTGTTTCAACTTCAGTCTTAACTTCGGGGTTTGCTTCTTCTTCTGTATTCTCCGATTTTTCTTCTGACTTTTCATTAATTTCTTCGGATTCTTCCGATGTTTCTTCGATTTTATTGATATCGTCTTCTTTATTATTTTCGCTTTTTTGAGTTTTGGCAAAAATCAAATTAAGAGAATCATCATCGAATACAATCGGAGTGCCTTCATCATCGTTAATTTCGTCAGTTTT
The DNA here is from genome assembly GCA_045628965.1 of Lachnospiraceae bacterium. Classification (GTDB taxonomy): domain Bacteria; phylum Bacillota; class Clostridia; order Lachnospirales; family Lachnospiraceae; genus UBA3766. The sequence goes on from JAZQQI010000032.1 coordinate 27,507, forward strand.
GATTTGTTCTTCTTTTTTATCTTCATCTTTTTTAACGTCTTCCTTATCATTTGCGAAGACAGACGAATTGTTAGAAAACAAATCTTCGTATTTTGATTTCTGAATGTCTGAAGTCGTTTCTTCTTCCGATTTGTTGTCCGATGATACTTTGCTTTCTTCTTCGGAATCCGACTCGCTAACATTTCCTTTTAACTTTTCTTCAAGAATCTCGTATCTGCTCTTTACTTTGATTCCTGAAAGCTGATTCATGAAATTATTTGATTTGACAGGTTCTTCTTTTTTAAATATATTGTCAAATTCAATTGAAAATTCTTTTGATTTATCGTTTTCTTCGGTGCTTTTATCGTTTTCCGAACTTTCGACGGAATTATCGGAATTCTTTTTGTCGTAGCCTTTTTGAATTACGTAAGAATTTTTGATTAATTCTTTTTCAAAAGGTTCGGGAGCTCTTTCTAGAGGCTTTTTCTCTTCTTCGAAAATAAATGCTTTAGGAATAAGGTCGTTGTCCGACAACGTCTTCTTAATGGATTTATTCAAAATATCAACAAGAAAATCGCCGTTTGTTATTCTGATCTCAGCTTTGGCAGGATGAACGTTAACATCAAGACCGAAGGAATCAAGCGTAATAAAAAGTACCGTAAAAGGATGCTTGTGCTGCATAAGAAAGTTTCTGTAGCCTTCTTCGATACCGCGTGTTATGTACTCGTTCTTTACGTATCTTCCGTTAATGAAATAAATCTCGCCTGAACGTGAAGGTCTGCATACTTCGGGTTTTGCGATAAAACCGTACATTCTTATAAAATCATCTTCGTAATCAACCGGTAACAAAGCGTCAAAAGTCTCTTTGCCGAACAGTCTGAAGATTATATCCTTTACATTTCCGGAGCCGTTTGTCTGAATCTTGACATTTCCGTTAACAATAAGCTGAAAACTTATTTCGGGATTTGACAAAACAAGCTCTTCCATAAGTTCACAAATCTTATTTCCTTCGCTTGATGCGCTGTTTAAGAATTTCTTTCTTGCGGGAACATTGTAAAAAAGGTCTCTTACAATAATTGTTGTTCCTTCGGGGGTTCCGGATTTGATGCATTCGCCCAAAGCACCGCCGTTATATGTAATCTTGGTGCCCATAAGATCATCTTCCGTTTTGGTTATCATTTCGGTGTGGGACACAGCAGCAATACTTGCTAAAGCCTCACCTCTGAAACCTAAAGTGTTTAAAAAAAACAAATCTTCGCTTGATACGATTTTGCTTGTTGCATGGCGAAGAAAAGCGGTGGGAACTTCGTTATACGGAATTCCGCTTCCGTTATCGGTTACTCTTATGTAATCGATTCCGCCGCCTTTGATTTCAACGCAAATATTAGTAGCATTTGCGTCAATCGAGTTTTCAACCAATTCCTTAACAACACTGACGGGTCTTTCGATTACTTCTCCCGCTGCAATTTTGTCGATTGTCAAATCATCAAGTACTCTAATCATAATTTTATCCTATTTTTACACTTACATTGTAACCTGTACAATGTATTTAACCCATCTATCGGTGTCATGTTGGACACGTCAAGATCTTCGAGCTCCTTTATGATATCCGAATCGGATGTCATATCAAGAAGCGTCAGTTGCCCCAAATCTACATCATCGTATTTTACAGGTTTTGATTTAGCGTTGGTATTATTGTCTGAAATTAACCCCTGCATCTTATCGATAATATTGTTTTCCGATAATTCATTTAAAATAATCTTTGCTCTTTCGATAACAAGGTCCGGAACACCGGCCAACTTGGCCACCTGAATTCCGTAGCTTCTGTCGGTGCAACCGCGAACGATTTTTCGTAGGAAAATGATATCATCACCTTGTTCTTTTACGGCTATGCAATAATTTGTTACATTTGCTATATTGCCTTCAAGTTCCGTAAGTTCATGATAATGAGTGGCAAAAAGCGTTTTTGCACCGAGTATTTTGGTGTTGGCAATATGTTCGATAACTGCCCATGCAATCGACAAACCATCAAGTGTCGATGTGCCTCTTCCTATTTCATCAAGAATAAGAAGCGAATCCTTCGTGGCATTTCGAAGAATATTCGACACCTCATTCATCTCAATCATAAAAGTCGATTGACCGCTTGCCAAATCATCAGATGCACCGACTCTTGTAAATATCCTGTCACATACAGAAATATTAGCGGATTTTGCCGGAACAAAAGAACCGAGTTGAGCCATCAGAACTATTAAAGCCGTCTGTCTCATATATGTCGATTTACCGGCCATATTAGGTCCGGTAATCACGGCTATATTGTTCTTTTTATTGTCAAGCTTGGTATCATTGGGTATAAACTGATTGTCGGGAATCATCTTCTCAACTACGGGATGACGACCGTCTTTTATATCTATTACACCCTTATCGTTAATATTCGGTCTGACGTATCTGTTTGCTTCAGCTACATGAGAAAGAGATGCAAGAGCGTCGAGATATGCTATTGCCTTTGCTGTTTTTTGAATTCTTACGAGATTTTCCGATATAAAATCACGTAATTGCGCAAACAAATCATATTCAAGGTTGCATAACTTATCCTGAGCGTTCAAAATTGTATCTTCAAGTGTCTTAAGCTTCTCCGTCGTATATCTTTCCGCATTGCTTAAAGTCTGTTTTCTGATGTAATCTGCGGGAACAACATCCATAAAAGATTTGGATACTTCCAAATAATAACCGAAAACCTTATTGTATTTAATTTTAAGCGTTTTGATACCCGTACGTTCTTTTTCTTCGGATTCAAGAGACGCAAGCCAGCTCTTACCTTCTGTCTTGGATTTTCTCAAATAATCTACATCTTCAGAATAACCGTCTTTTATGATTCCGCCTTCTCTTACGGAAAAAGGAGGATCGTCACATATCGCTTTATCTATTTTATCATAAATATCGATTAAAGGGTCAATATCATCATAAATTTGTTTAAGTTCCGAAACTTCGCAGTTAATCAAAGCATTTTTGATATGAGGAATCATTTTGAGTGAATCTCTCATTGCAAGCATATCTTTAGGATTAACCGTTTGATAACTTACTTTTGCAAGAAGCCTTTCCAAATCATAAACCGGATTAAGATATTCTCTGATTTCTTCTCTTGTAACTACATCTTTATACAGATGTTCTACGGCATCAAGACGTGATTCTATCATTGATTCTTTAACAAGAGGTTGTTCAGCCATCGAACGTAGAGTTCTTGCTCCCATCGCAGTTTTGGTTTTGTCAAGAACCCATAATAAAGTTCCTCTTTTTTGTTTATCGCGAAGTGTTTCGGTTATTTCGAGATTCCTTCTTGTTGCATTGTCAAGAACCATATATACTCCGTTTGACATCGGAGAAAGATTCGTTATATGCGTTAGAGGAATCATTTGGGTTTCGTTTAAATACGAAAGGAGCGAGCCTGCCGCAATGATACCGAAATCCATATCGTCAATTCCCATTCCGATAAGCGAATGAACTTTAAAATGCTTGCATAAAACCTTTTTGCAACTTTGCTCTTCGAAATAATAATCATCAAGAAGAGAAACCTGACATTTGAGTTTGTCTCTTAATTCTTCAATGTTTATACCGACACTCATAAACTGCGAATTGCAGATAATTTCGGCAGGTTTGAACTTATAAATCTCATCGTTAAGATTTCTTATTCCTGTGATTTCAGAAAGGAAGAAATCTCCGGTAGTAACATCGCAGATTGAAAAACCGATATTATTCATGTAAATAAAAACAGACATAAGATAGTTGTTTTTATTCTCATCAAGACTTAACGAATCAATGTTTGTACCCGGTGTTACAATTCTTGTGACTTCTCTTTTTACAAGACCTTTGGCGAGTTTAGGGTCTTCCGTTTGTTCACATATTGCAACTTTCATACCGTTTTCAACAAGCTTTGTTATATACGGTTCAACGGAATGAAAAGGTACGCCGCACATAGGTGCCCTTTCTTCAAGTCCGCATAATTTACCTGTCAGGGTGAGTTCCAATACTTTTGATGCCAAAAGAGCATCATCAAAAAACATTTCATAAAAATCACCCAAACGATAAAATAAAATACAATCTTTATACTGTTCTTTTGTTTCAAGATACTTTTGCATCATCGGAGACAATCCGGGAGTATCTTTTGTTATATTTTCGAATGACATTTTACATATCCAATACCTTTACATAATCCTTTACGGATTCAGGTATTTCGGATCCTTCTTTCTCAAATTTTATAATTCTGTTGGTTAATTCTTTTTGCTTGGCTGCAAATTTGGTATCTATTCTCATCATATAATGTTCAAACATGGGATTTACGGACAATTTATTGCGTAACTCCTTTTTGAAAGGACAATACATCGCAAGAATCTCTCGTGCAACTTTATTGAGTCTGGGCGATGAATTTGATTCGAATCTGATATACTGAACATAATCGTTAATAAATACTTCTGACAGATTATTTCTGCATGCTACCAATTTATCTTTAATCTTATTCTTGGAAATGTCGTTCAATTCCTTGTTTTTTCTGTAAAACATAAGATAATCGTTATATTCGCTTGTCAGGGATTTGACTGTAATATCATTCCATCTTACGCCAAGATCCGTCCTTGTATATTCCCATTTATACTTTCCGAACAGATACAAAAGCATATCATCGTCGTTATGAACTTTATACATGGGCAATGTGAAACGTGCAGGTTCTTTTCTGGAATGAGCGGCAATCTCCTGCCACATGCAACCCTTTTGACCGAATATGGGCAGTATTATAATATTTGGCAAAACTTGTCTTTGGATATTGAATTTCTCATATGCCCCTTTATGATTAATAGTAACAATTTCATCTCTGTAGAAAAGCAAATAGTCGATTGCGAGCCATTTATCCATTGATTTTTCAATTTCGTTAACTGTATTAAGCATACCTGTTATGTTCGTTGAATAATCAAATTCATTAATGAAAGGACAATAAGTCGCATTCGACGAAAACAGAATCCTTAAATTAGATTTGAAGAAGTTATTGATTTCATAATTGATTTTAGCATTAACATCTTCAAGCATTTCTTTTTCTTGTTCAGGCGTTAATGATTTGTTCTTTTTAACACTTCTTACAAATCCTGCATAATCTTCGTCAAGTTCATTCTTGGAAGGCTCATTTATACCGTTGTAAATGCTATCCAACCATGTTCTGAAGGTATAAATACTATATTTTGAATCAAAAGAATTGTTAATTGCAAAATGATATAGCTTAAGCAATTCTTCCTGTTCGATATAGTTTTCCGACAAAAGACCGTATTCAAGGAATAAAATTACAGTAATCGGTAATTGTTTCTTGATTTTTGTCTGTAAATATACTTTTTCGTAAAGAATCAGAAAATCTTCTTCAAATTTCTTAATAAAACCTCTTGATACGTCTTTATTAAATCTTACTTTTTGATGAAGTCTGTATGCATTAAGCGAATTGATGAAATCTTCTTTTGCTTTGGAATCATATTCCGCAAAATCAAGAAGCTTTTCTGTTAAATTCGATACTTCATTCATGCAATTGTCTATTTGTTCTTTTGAATAATTATATAAAGCCTTCTGATCTTCTTCATTATTCAAGGGATTAAAGAGAGAATCCCTCAAATCTGTCATACGTTCTACAGGTAATCTCGAAGACAGATTCAATTCTTCCGTAAACAGATTATTAATGTTGGAAGCTTCATCAATTATTTTGTCGATTTCCATCATTACGGTATCCGAATTACCTTTGGTATCAATAATTGCACGACATATTTTAATGTAATTTGTAAATAGATTCTTTTCGCCGTTTCCACAATAAAGATTCAAAATTTCGTCAAGACACGATTTGAAACTTAAAATTTTTGAAATCAGAAAATCGGATTTTAACTTGGAATTCAAAAGAAAATCCGACGCCAGTTCAGGCGATGCCTTAAAAAGCTCGCATAAACTGTTAACGTCAAGTTTTAACATGTCACGAATATATTCGTCATTTGAGGAATCAAGATAACTTAAAGTAATCTTTTCTTTAATTCCGTCAAAATTACCGAGATCTGTTATATTATCGGAATACTGTTTGGAAATGTTCTTGAATTTTACTTCGCCGATGGCAAGTTTTGAATACATCGACGAAGCTGTTTTTGAATAAATATCATATATTCTCAATAATGTCGAAATTTGAGAAAAATATGATTTGTAGAATACAGATAAAGATTCCGGTTCTCTTCTGAAAAGATTTCTGAAAGATGCATTTTCAAAAACATACGGAGTAATGGTAACTTCTTCTTCAGCAAGATATGTAAGCTTGTAATTGGAAAATAATGTTTCGGATATACCGATAACATCACCGCATACAAGTCGAAAACACGCAAAGGAAGACTGTACCCAAACATTACCTTTAATAATGTGGGCATTGGTTACATTGGTCATATTGCCGCCGAGTATAATTCGGTCGGAATCAATCATTGTAATCTGTCTGTTATTGTAAATCGAGCTCCCCATAATAATAAAATCCTTTACATTCAATACATTTTACATTTACTATACTGCCGATAAGTTTTGCATCGCCTTTAAAATGAACAATCGTATTGTTACTTAATCTGCCTGTCAAAAGTGATTCATCCTGTTTGTTTATCTCTTCGACAAGTGCAGGTAAAGTCATCCCCTCAATAAGTTTGACACGTTCTTTTGCCGTTTCCTGTACGGTGTTTAGAACCCTGTCAAATTGTTCTTTCACAAAACTCTCCGGAACCTGTTCCATTTTAGAAGCCGGTGTACCGGTGCGTTTTGAATAAATGAAAGTAAAAGCATTGTCAAACTGTACTTTCTTTATAACATCTATTGTATCATCAATATCCTCTTTTGTCTCGCCCGGAAATCCAACAATTATATCTGTTGTTATGGAAATGTCCGGAATTTCACGCCTGATTTTCAATGCCAAATCGAGATATTTGTCTTTATCATATACTCTGTTCATTGATTTGAGTATTCTTGAGCTTCCCGATTGAAGAGGTAAATGAAGATGTTTACATATTTTCTTTGAATTTTTCATGACTTCAATAAGTTCATCGGATAAGTCCTTAGGATGAGATGTCATGAATCTGATTCTTTCAAGTCCCTCTATTTGTTCGATTCTTCTTAAAAGTTCTGCAAAAGTAACAGGTTCTTTAAGATTTTTACCGTAAGAATTAACGTTCTGTCCGAGAAGCATTACTTCGATACAACCGTCTTTAACGAGATTTTCAATTTCACCAATGATTTCCGATGCTTCTCTGCTTCTCTCTCTTCCTCTTACATACGGAACAATGCAGTAAGTGCAAAAATTATTGCAACCAAACATTATATTTACACCGGATTTGAAAGGATACTTCCTTTCAATCGGTAAATTTTCGCAAATCTTATCGGTATAATCCCATCTTGCAACAAGCGTATTTCCGATGATTTTAAAATCTTTATCGGATTCATCGATATTTTCAGACTTACTTTTTATGGTGTAATATAAATATTCGGCAAATCTGTATATGTTATGTGTTCCGAAAATCAAATCAACAAAACGGTAACTTGTCGTCAGTTTTTCAATAACGCTTTCTTCCTGTGTCATACAACCGCATAAAGCAATTATCATTTCGGGATTATTCTTCTTAAAAGTAGATAAACGTCCAAGCCTTCCGAAAACTTTTTGATTGGCGTTATCTCTAACGGAACATGTGTTATATACAACCAAATCGGTATTCTCATCTTCCGCTTCGACAAAACCCGCACTTGAAAGTATTCCCAAAAGTTTCTCGGAATCTCTCGCGTTCATTTGACAGCCGAACGTTTCGACATGACACATCGGCGCACGATTATGAACTTTATAAAATTCTTCTACACTATCTTTTAAAAGTTCAATGTATCTATATTGCCTGTTTTCTTCTTCTATATTGTTAACAGTTTCGAATTCAGTCATTTTTTGTGTTCCTCATATCCGAAAGGTGCGTGATACTTCCGTCTTTTTCTTTAATATCAATATTGTCGAGCTGACTTTTTAAATTATTTCTGACATTTTGCAAAAACATGGTTCTTAAAGCCTGCTGTTCGTTTTTTTCTTCTTCCGTCAGCCCTTCGTTTTGAGATTTATGATATAATTCGTTGATTCTTTCAGTTATTTCGTTAATATTCATATCAATTACCGTAATTTATTATTTTTTCCGCTGTTTTAATTCCGTCTACGGCTGCGCTTACTATACCGCCGGCGTAGCCTGCACCTTCACCGCAAGGAAATACACCTTTTATATTTGATTCAAAATTAGTGTCACGTTCGATTCTCAAAGGACAGCTTGATCGCGTTTCAACACCTGCTATCAGAGGATTTTCCCTTGCAAAGCCTTTGATCGTTTTGTCAAAATGCTCCATTCCGGAAATAAATGCTTTATTAATATAGTTGGGATAAATATCGGTTAAATCAGCATATTCAAAAAGTCCTTTTATGGCCGATTCAGGCTTTATATTACTTTCATTACATTCAAAGCCCGAGAATTTCGAATAATCCGAAACAGGAATTTTGCCATTACAAAGGTTATAAGCTTTACTCTCAAAATCCCTTTGAAATTCAACTCCCGAAAGGACATCACCGTCAAAATCATCGGGATTCACCTGAACAAGAATAGCGCTGTTCGCATAACCTGAATTTCTGTTTGAATAACTCATGCCATTAATGCACATTTTTTCTTCTTCCGAAGAAGCGTTGACAACATATCCTCCGGGACACATACAAAATGAATATACGCCTCTTTCCGTTTCAGGGTCCGTAAAAGTTACCTTATAAGGACTTTGCGGAAGATTTTCATATATATTTGCATAATTATCGCCGTATTGAGCTTTATTTATAAATTCCTGAGAATGAATCACGCGAAATCCCACTGCAAAAGGCTTTTTTGACATATTTAAAACATTTTTCAAATAATAAAAAGTATCTCTTGCACTGTGACCCAAAGCCAAGCATGCATAATCGCATTCAACAGTCGTTGATTCGTTATTCAAAACGTTTAAAAGTTTCAATGCCGTCAATTTGTTGTTATCCGTTTCTAAAGAAACAAACTGAGTGTTAAAATAAAACACCCCTCCAAGTTTTTCGATTTCCAAACGCATATTTTTAACGACATTTCTTAATATATCCGTCCCTATATGCGGTTTGGCATCATAAACTATATCTTCTTTTGCACCGAATTTGTAAAAAGTCTCGAGAACAAAATCAATTCGTCCTTCTTTGTCTTTTATTTGCGTATTCAGCTTGCCATCCGAAAAAGTACCTGCACCGCCTTCTCCGAACAAAACATTTGAATTGATATTTAATGTTCCGTTATCAAAAAGCATTTCAACATCTTTTGTTCGTTCGTCTACTTCTTTGCCCCTTTCGATTACGATAGGTTTAAGACCGGAAAGTGCCAGAATATATGCGCAAAACAGTCCCGCAGGGCCTAATCCGACAACGCAAACTTTTTTGCTTTTATCATCACATGAAGGGTATGTATATTTAATTTCTTTGTAAAAAGAAATATTTATATTTCTTCTTTCGAGAACCGATTCGAGTTTGGAATCTGTAATTAGCGCTACCGAATATATGTATAAAATATCATCCTTTTTTCTTGAGTCGACGGATTTTTTTATGATTTTAAAATATGTCGGTTCTTTATGAGATAAATATTTTGCAACCACAAATTCTTTTATGTCAGTATTTTTTTTTGCGCTTATTTTTATTGAATCGATTCTAATCATTTAATCTTTATATACACCAAGCTTATATAATAATTTATAAATTTTATTCCCGTAAGGAATTAGCGATAAATCATATTCATTTACGCCTTTTAAAAGAATAAGCGTAACGAAATATATTATAATTGCCAGAATAATCGTTAAAGTTAAAGAAATCTTATCGTTAACGTTACATTTTGTCAGAATTAAATTCGTAACAAAAGCTATTGCAGCCATAATAACCGACGAAATTAAAGGTATTATAAAAGTTTGTTTTAATTCCTGTTTGTAATTAATGGTTCTGTAAATTGAATAATGATTTAATAAACTTACAACTATGGCAAAAATAAGATTTGCGATAACTACTGAATGTATTCCCCAGTTGAATACTTTAAGCATCAAAAGCAAAGATAATACATGTATTACGAGAGCGATAATCGAATTGATAACAGGAACAATCAATCTGTTAAGTCCCTGAAGGATGCCGCTTCCCAACGTTGAAAGCGAAAAGAAAATAACACTTATCGAACCGTAAGCCAACATTATAGCCGCCAAATCGATTTCACCGCTAAAAAGCATTGCCACTATGGGTTTTCCAAGTACTGCAAGGCCAAAAGCAGACGGAATCGTTACAATCATGGTAACTCTTATTACCGTGCTCATCTTACTTCTTGCAGCAACGTAATCTTTGTTTTCAATACTTGCGGTAAGAGACGGAATTATAGCTGAACACATGGAATTGGCCACCGCAATGGGTAAAGTGATTAATAACTTGTACTTTCCCGAATAAACGCCCCAATAGAATGATTTTAAATCTTCCATTCCGACTGATACCATATGATGATTGTAAATTGACTGATCAAGTACTCCGCAAATATTGTAAAGAGAAGAACAAAGAATCATCGGAAGCGCCGTTTGCAAAATAAGAAGCATTATATTTGCAAAAGTGTCTCTGTTTTTTGAGGTGTCGGCATATACTCTCTTATCGATGGAATTCTTGTTTCTGAAATACAGGAAAATCATCAAAAGAAGTCCGGATAAAGCGCCGACTCCGCAACCGATTGTAGCACCGGCGGCTCCCAAAGATGCGGCATAATTTTCATTCATCATAAGGTTGCCGTAATCGGTACCTATTCCAAAAAGAATCTTTGCTCCCAAAAGAGAAACAATAACAAGCACAATTTGCTCAAGAATTTGCGATACAGCCGTAAAATGCATTACACCGAGGCCTTGAAAATAACCTCTGAATACGGCCATAATGGCAACAATAAGTATAGTCGGCGCAAGAATTCTCAATGCCAAAGTACTCATTGACTCTTTCATTACCGTTCCGGCAAGAAAATCTGCAAAAATAAAAACAAGCAGACTGAATATACCGCCTGATATTAAAGCGAAAAGCAATCCGCCTTTGAAAACTTTTTGCATTTTTTTATATTGACCTCTTGATTGCCTTTGTGCAATTAATTTGCTTATGGCAGAAGGAAGACTGTAGGAAGATAATATCAAAATTATCGCATATACCTCATACGCGGCTGAATAATAACCGTTTCCCAAATCTCCTATAATATTTTGAAGAGGTACTCTTCTTATTACACCGATCAAACGGCACAAAATGCCTGCCAAAGCAAGTATTCCGCCTTGAAATACAATGCTTTTGGAGACTTTTTTTTGCTTTTGTGACATTTATATAACCTCTGGATTCATTAAAAAATATCGTAATAACGCTCATCGATCAAATTGTCGATATAACCTTCTTTAAGGTCCGGATATTGTTTCTTCAATATGGATTTAATTTTTTCGGTTCGCATAAAGTAGTTTAAACTTTCATCATCGCTATAATCCATACCTTCATCAATTTTGGCTTTAGTAATATTTTCATCAAAAAATTTTTTAATTTCTTTAAGTTCCGATTCTTCTTCAATAGATTCGGATTTAGTTTTTTTGACTTTACTTAAACTTGAAATACCAAAATAGATAAACAAAGCAAACACAAGTCCGACAACGGAATAAATAACATATCCAAAACCTGTGACGGATACTATCGGAATCAAACCGCAAAATGCTAAAACAACAAATGCTAAACCGATAATTCCCATAACAAGAAGCATAATTCCCGAAGACTGATAGTCAGCGGCTTTTTCTTTTTTGGAAACAAATTTTTGCTTTTCTTCTTCGAGCTTTCTTTGTTTTATAATCAAACGTTTGAGTTGCAAAAGTTCTTCGGGTGTCGGAGGATTGGTCTTCCATTCTTCAAGCTTTTCGGGGGTAATATCCAATGCCATAAGAACATTTTCGTCAATCAAATCGGATAAATCGTAATTCTCTTTTGTTTCTTCGTTATCCGATTCGTTATCAATCACTTCTTCAACCGCTATCTCTTCGAAATCATCGATTTCTTCCAAAGAATCGACAAGTTCAACTTTGCAATCGGAACATACTTTAAATCCTTCTCTGTATTCAACTTTACATTTGGGACAAAACGGCATAATTAATTTCCTTTCGTTTTCAAATATGAATCAATGCCTTTTGCGGCTTTTCTTCCGGCTTCCATGGCGAGAATAACGGTTGCGGCGCCTGTTACTGCGTCGCCGCCCGCAAATACACCTTCTCTTTTGGTCATAAGTGTATCTTCATCTGCTATAATACATTTACGTTTATTGGTTTCCAAACCTTTAGTCGTAGAAGAAATTAAGGGATTTGGAGAAGTACCTAAGGACATTATTACCGCATCGCATTCAATTTCAAATTCAGAATTCTTTATCTCGACAGGACTTCTTCTTCCTGAGGAATCCGGTTCTCCAAGTTCCATTTTGACACATTTTATTCCTTTAACCATATCGTTTTCATCGGTCAAAATTTCCGTGGGATTTGTAAGAAGATTGAAAATAACGCCTTCCTCTTTGGCGTGCATTACTTCTTCTTTTCTTGCCGGCAACTCTTCTTCGCTTCTTCTGTAAACTATAGTAACTTCACTTCCGAGTCTTAATGCTGTTCGTGCGGCATCCATTGCTACATTTCCGCCTCCGACAACAACGGTTTTCTTTCCTACCATAATAGGCGTCGAAGAATCCTTATAAGCTTTCATAAGATTTGATCTTGTAAGATATTCGTTTGCCGAAAATACTCCGTTTGCATTTTCTCCGGGAATTCCCATGAATTTGGGAAGTCCTGCACCCGAACCGATGAAAACGGCTTCAAAATGCATTTTTTCAAAAAGTTCATCAATAGTAAAAGATTTACCGATAATTGTATTCTTTTCGAATTTAACACCAAGTTTTTTGATGTTTTCTATCTCTTTTTTTACAATTTTTTCTTTGGGAAGTCTGAACTCGGGAATACCGTAAACCAAAACTCCTCCAAACTCGTGAAGAGCTTCGAAAACTGTAACATCATATCCCAATTTGGCCAAATCTCCGGCACATGACAATCCGGAAGGTCCGGAACCGATAATGGCAACTTTTCTGTTATTCTTTTCGATATTTTTTGATTCTTTGCTGCCGTTTTGCAATGCTCTGTCGGCAACAAATCTTTCGAGTTTGCCAATTGAAATGCTTTCCCCCTTAAGGCCTCTTATGCATTGACCTTCACATTGAGATTCCTGAGGACATACGCGACCGCAAATAGCAGGCAAAGTCGAAGCATCTGTAATTATATCGTATGCTTTGTCAAAATTAGAGTTATTAATCTCTTTGATAAAAGAAGGGATATCTACCGATACCGGGCAACCTTTTACGCAACCTGCATTTTTGCAACTTAAACATCTGTTGGCCTCCGCTACAGCTTCTTCTTCATTATAACCGAGACACACTTCTTCAAAATTGCAGGCTCTGACTTTCGGATCCTGTTCCCTTACAGGTACTTTTTTTAATACATCCATCAGTCTTCACCTCCGCAATTTCCGCATCCGCCGTGATGCGTATCTCCTTCTTTTGCTTTAAGATAATCTCGACCTTCTTTAGACTGATAAAGCTTTTGCCTCTTCATAGCAGAATCAAAATCTATAAGATGACCGTCAAATTCAGGTCCGTCCACACAAGCGAATTTAATTTCTCCGCCGACATTCAATCTGCAGGCACCGCACATTCCTGTACCGTCTACCATAATGGGATTCATTGACACAATTGTTTTAAGTCCCAGTTTCTTTGTCAAAAGACAAACAAATTTCATCATTATCATGGGACCGATTGTAACGCAAATGTCGTAATGTACGCCTTTATTATATAAATCTTCGATAACCTTTGTTACATTTCCGTTAAAGCCGTAACTTCCGTCATCGGTTGTAACATAAAGATTATCGCAAACAGCTTTCATTTCATCTTCCATAATAACCATGGATTTTGTTTTAAAGCCGATAATTGCATCGGCTTTAATACCATGTTCGTTAAGCCATTTGATTTGAGGATAGACAGGTGCCGTACCAAGACCTCCGGCAACAAACAGAATCTTCTTCTTGAGGGTACATTCAATATCGTCGGTAATAAGTTCGGACGGATTGCCGAGAGGGCCTGCAACATCATAAAATGCGTCGCCCTTTTTTAAATCCTTCATGTAAAAAGTTCCGGCACCGATTATTTGAACTGTAAGAGTAACAGTTTCTTTTTCTCTGTCGTAATCGGAAATTGTAAGAGGGATTCTCTCAGAATCCTCGTGACTCCTAACTATTACAAATTGTCCGGGAAGACAATTTGCCGATACATTCGGTGCTTTAATTACAAATTGTAAAATAGATTCGGCAAGTGTCTTTGCCTCAATAATTTCATACATTTTTATTTACTTCCTTAGTAACTGATAGGTCTTTGTACGTAATAATCTCCTGTGGCATTTAATGAGAGCCATCCGTGATCGCTTTCATTTTTGGAATTGACGGCAATTCGTTTACCGGTAAAACTCGTCTTACCGACATTTTTGTCTTCATAATATTCATTTATTACGTAATAAACAGTACCTTTTAAATTAATGGCATCTTCAATTATATAAAGGAATCTGCCGTTTCCCGTAGCGCTGTGACCTTCCGTATCAATCAGACCGCCCTGATCGAATCTAAACTGTGTTGCAACATTGGCTGCAACTTCTCTTGATACAACCGATTCATCGATTGTTACAGTATATTTTCTTGTGATAACAGAACTTGCTATACCTTCTTCATTATAAGAAATAAATCTGAATTCGGATGTTCCGAGAGGCATAGGTATCGGTCCGTCATACTCTATGGAATCGTAATCGGGATCTGTCAGTTCTTCTCTGTCAGTGGGGCGTTTAACATTATAATAAGTTGTACATCCGATATCAGATGATACCGAAATCAAAATCGGAACATTGTAACTACCGCCTTCAATCGAAACCATCGGTGACAAAGGCATATTAATGTTAATATTGAATAATCCTTCGTTAATATCGCTGACAACACCCAATTCCGAAATATAAACGGCTTTAATGTCATATTCACCTTTATCGAGAGTAATGGGATCTGTATAAAGGAAAGATGACTCGTTTGGATCCGATCCGTCAAACGTATAATAAATAAATCCGTTCGGAGAACCTGTGATTTCAAGCACAATTGCTTCGTCATACTCGCCCGGTTCATATGAAAAATCGGGTTTTCTGCAAAGATATTGTTGGAATTTTTCAACAATCTTTGGATTCTCGCATTTTTCCAATATGTCATTTATGCCTGACCAATCCTTGTTTTCATAAAGAATATCGAATATTTTGTCATAGGATTCTTCTTCATAGGAAGGATTATCTTCTGCAATTTCTTTCAAAATATACACGGCATTTTGATCCTGACCGTCAGAAAGATATGCATCTGATATTTTGCTCTTTGTCTTAATGTCGGAAGAATTTTTCTTTAAAGCGTCCTCGTAATAATTTATAGCTTCTTCATATTCGCCCTGAGCATAATATTTATCGCCCTGTTCGACAAGATATTCAAAAGAATTCTTATGTGTTATAGAGGATACAAAATTAATTATTCCTATTACAGCAAATACAAGAAGAATTAAAACTATTATCAAAACAATTTTAGGAATAATGCCTTTATTCCAAAAATCCGCAATCGATAAAAACAAGTCTTTCAAATCCGAAATGCCGAAAGATTCATCACTGTAATCATCATAATCGTCAAAATCGTCATTTTTTGATTTTGATTGAGTTGTTTTAATCTTTTTGCTTCTTTTAACCTGTTCTACATCCAAATCTTTTGTTTTGTCAAAAACACCGTTTAAATCAATGGACATATCTGAATTGGGATCGTAATCAGGTACAATATTAATTTCTTCTCCGCAGAATTCACAGAATAAATTACCTTCAACTATTCTTTTTCCGCAATTGGGACATTTCATAATCTACCTCAAATGGAATTAACAAGATTGCTCATTAACATGGCGATAGTCATAGGACCTACACCACCGGGTACGGGTGTGATTTTGGAAGCGATGGGTTCAACCGAATCAAAATCAACATCACCGCATAATTTCTTTGAATCGGGATCGGGTCTGTGGATACCGACATCGATAACGACAGCGCCTTCCTTAACGTATGAAGCGTCAATCATACGGGGTTTTCCGATTGCAACGATAAGAATATCGGCTCTTTTTGTCACTTCCTTAAGATTCTTTGTTCTCGAATGACAAACGGTAACCGTTGCGTTCTCTCTTAACATAAGCATCGACATGGGTTTACCCACAATATTGCTTCTGCCGATAACAACACATTCCTTACCTTCAATTTCAACGTCAGATCTTTTCAAAAGTTCAATAATACCTGCGGGTGTGCACGATACAAAACCTTTTTCGCCGATTGAAAGTCTGCCGACATTAATGGGATGAAAACCGTCAACATCCTTATCAGGGTCAATATTTCTTATAACAAGGTCTTCATCAAATCCTTTAGGCAAAGGAAGCTGAACAAGAATTCCGTTTACTTTGTCATCTTTGTTAAGTTTATCGATAAGCAAAAGAAGTTCTTCCTGTGTGGAATCTTCAGGTAAATGATAAGAAAGAGATTCTGCACCGATATATTCGCATGCTTTCTTCTTGTTGCCTACATATACGCTGCTGGCAGGATCTTCTCCAACCTGAATAACAGCAAGACAAACAGATTTACCCTGTTCTTTTAATTTCTCGACTTTTTCCTTGCATTCATCTTTAATCTGCAAAGAAATAGCTTTTCCGTCAATTAACTGTGCCATATTTTTCTCCTTTAGAATAAACCTGTGATTTTTCCGTCAACAACATCAATATTAAGTGCTGCGGGAACTTTGGGAAGTCCGGGCATTGTCATAATCTGTCCTGTGATAACAACTACAAAGCCTGCACCGGCTGATACATAGCACTCTCTGACTTCGATGTTAAAATCTTTAGGTCTTCCGAGAAGTGTAGGATCGTCTGAAAGTGAATATTGTGTCTTTGCAATACATACAGGGAAGTTGCCGAATCCCAAATCCGTAAGCTTCTGAAGCTGTTTCTTGGCTGTTGATGAGAAGTTTACACCGTCAGCGCCGTAAATCTCTTTCGCAACCGTTTCAATCTTTTCTTCCAAAGAAAGCTCGTCCTTGTAAATCGGAGCATAGTGACTTTCTTTTGTTTCAAGTGTATTAAGAAGAGCTTTGGCAAGTTCGATACCGCCTTCTCCACCTTTTTCCCAAACTTCGGAAAGAGCAAAATCGCAATTTCTTTCAATACAGAAATTCTTAACAAAATCAGTTTCTGCTTTTGTATCCGTAACAAAAGAGTTAAGTGTTACAACAACGGGAACATTGTACTTCTGAAGGTTTTCGATATGTTTCTCAAGGTTAACGATACCTTTCTTCAAAGCATCAAGGTTTTCGGTTGCAAGGTCGGTCTTGGGAACACCACCGTTATATTTAAGTGCTCTTACCGTAGCTACAAGAACGATTGCATCGGGTTTAAGCTTAGCCATACGGCACTTAATGTCAAGGAACTTCTCTGCACCAAGGTCAGCACCGAAGCCTGCCTCGGTAATGCAGTAATCTGCAATCTTAAGAGCAGTCTTTGTGGCTCTGACGGAGTTACATCCGTGAGCGATATTGGCAAAAGGTCCGCCGTGTACAATAGCGGGTGTATTCTCAAGTGTCTGAATAAGATTGGGTTTTAAAGCATCCTTAAGAAGGGCTGCCATGGAACCGACTGCACCGAGATCTCCTGCAGTAACGGGCTTTCCTTCAAAATTGTATGCAACAACAATCTTTGATAATCTCTGTTTTAAATCTTCCATATCATCGGCAAGACAAAGAATTGCCATGATTTCGGAAGCAACTGTAATTACAAAATGATCTTCTCTGACAACGCCGTCGGCTTTTGCGCCCAAACCGACAACAATATTTCTTAAAGCACGGTCATTCATATCAAGACATCTTTTCCAAACGACACTTCTTGTATCGATTCCAAGAGCATTGCCCTGTTGGATATGATTGTCAAGAAGTGCTGCAAGAAGGTTATTTGCAGATGTAATCGCATGGAAATCGCCTGTAAAATGAAGATTCAAATCTTCCATGGGAACAACCTGAGCGAAACCTCCGCCTGCCGCACCTCCTTTAATACCGAAGCAAGGTCCTAAAGAAGGCTCTCTTAAAGCAATAACTGCTTTTTTACCGAGAATTCCGAAAGCTTCACCGAGTCCGACAGTTGTTGTGGTCTTTCCTTCACCTGCAGGAGTAGGGTTAATTGCTGTAACAAGTACAAGTTTTCCGTTTTTGTTATCTTTTACGGAATCCATGTATTCGTCTGAAAGTTTTGCTTTGTACTTTCCGTAAAGTTCCAAATCGTTTGCTGAAATACCAAGCTTTTCAGCTACTTCGGTAATGGGTTTCATTTGTGCGCTTTGTGCGATTTCAATGTCAGTTTTCATCATTTAATCTCCTAACCGTTTATTGAATTTATTAATTCGTCGAATTCATCCTGAGTCATAAGAATCTTTCTCGGCTTTGTACCTTCTTCGGGGCCTACTACCCCCTTGGCTTCAAGTTGATCCATAATTCTTGCAGCTCTGTTGAATCCGATTTTGAACGCTCTTTGCAAAGCTCCTATTGAAGCTTTTTCTTTTGATATGATAAAACTTCCGGCCTGAGAGAACAGGTCATCTATATCACCTCCCGGTACCTGACATACAGAAGAATTGCCTGTTTTTACGGTTTCAACAACTCTTTCGTCATAACCGGTTATATGCTGATTCTTGATAAAATCAACCACATCCGAAACTTCTTTGTCCGATACGAAACAACCCTGTACACGCGAAGGTTTCGTTAAGCCCTGCGGGAAGAAAAGCATATCACCTTTACCAAGAAGTTTTTCGGCACCGTTTGAATCAAGAATTGTTCTGGAATCGATACCGCTTGATACGCTGAATGCGATTCTTGAAGGCATATTAGCTTTAATAAGACCTGTAATAACGTCTACGGATGGTCTTTGTGTAGCTATAATCAAATGAATTCCGGCTGCTCTGGCAAGTTGCGCCAAACGGCATATTGATTCTTCCACTTCTTTGCCTGCAACCATCATAAGGTCGGCAAGCTCATCTACGATAATTACTATCTGCGGAAGTTTCTTAACGGTATCGCCGTCTGCGGCTTCATTATAACCCTTAAGGTCTCTTACGCCTGCATCTGCAAACTTTTTGTATCTGTCTTCCATCTCTGATACGCCCCAATGAAGCGAAGCCGAAGCCTGTTTGGGATCCGTTACGACGGGAAGAAGCAAATGAGGTATTCCGTTATAAACGCTTAATTCCACAACCTTCGGGTCGATAAGAATCATCTTAACGTCATCAGGATGTGCTTTATACAGAATACTCATAATAATCGAATTAATGCAAACCGATTTGCCGGAGCCTGTAGCACCTGCAATAAGAAGGTGCGGCATCTTTGCAATATCGGCAAGAACAATCTTTCCTGCCAAATCCTTGCCTACTGCAAAAGTAATCATTGACTTTGCATCTCTGAAATCATCCGATTCAATCAAATCCCTGAAAGGTACGGCTGTACTTTCAGAATTGGGAACTTCGATACCTACGGCACTTTTGCCTGGGATGGGAGCTTCAATTCTTATGTCCGTCGCACCAAGGCTAAGCTTAATATCATCGGAAAGACTGACGATTCTGCTGACTTTTACGCCGGGTGCCGGAGTAAGTTCGTATCTTGTAACAGAAGGACCTTTTGAACAATTTGCCGGGTCAATTGTAACTTCGACACCGAATGTTTCAAGAGTTTCTTTAAGTTTTTTTGAAACTTCAAGAATATTGTCGCCTGACTTTTGTCTTCCTTCTGATTTTTTCAAAAGATTAATCGGAGGAAAAACATACTTTTTCTGAACAGTTTTGGGGGGCTTATTATTTTCTTCGGATGACAACATGTTTTGAGCATTTAAAGTAGGTTTGACTTCTAAAGCTGATAAATTCTCATCTGAAGACTTATCATCACTTCCGGTTACAGAGATTAAGTTTTCATCTTTTGACTCAATAATTTCAACAGGTTTTGCCACGGAAGGCTTTGCAATTATAGGCTTCGAAACTGTCAAAGGCGTGTCATCATAGACATTAATCGGTTTGATTTCATCATAATAAACATCTTTGCCGCTTTGTTTCACATCTATGACATGAATATCGTTTGATTCCTTTTCAACCGATTTTTCATCTGTTTCAGGTACATCGTTTTCATCATTGAAAATATTGGTTTGAACGGCACGTACATCAGAAGGATTCACATCTATAATTTTAGATTCGTTCATCTCATCATCGGTGTCGTTTGCTATTTTAAAATTGGAAGGCTTCTTTTTCTTATTTTCTTCCTCTGTTTTTATTTGTTGTTTCATCTTACGAATCTCGCGTTCCGTAAGCTTCTTTTCCAATCTTCTGTCTTCGTTTTGCTCATCATCTTCATTCGTATCGTTTAAAGAATTGAATTTATCAATGAGATATTTTGCAACAGAAACAATGATTTTACCAAAAAGCAAAATTACAGAAGCAGACAAAATAAGTAACGCGATAATCCATATGAGCGCTCTGCCGCATGATTTGTCAATCACATATGCAATCGAGCCAAAAAGCGCTCCGCCACCCTTTTTTTCGTGATAAAATATCTTAAGCATCTCGCCAAATCCGCTTTGACTGATTTCTTTAAAAGCAAATAGATGTGACCATGTGCCTATTGCAAAAGTCGAGATAACAATAAGGGCAATATTAAAAACTTTCTTTTTGGTCATAGGAGAAAACAACGCATAAATTAATGTTGCTATTCCTATAATCGGAATAATCAATGCATTAACACCAAAAATCCCTTTAAATAAATTACATAAATGAACAGCAAAACTTCCCTCGAAAATATCGAGGGAAAAAACAAACATAATTATGAACAGAACAAAAGCTAACGTAACGGAAAGCACCATTGACAAATCAAATTCATTTTCGTCAGAAGTCGCAGTCGATACTTTTCTTTTTCTGCTATTTGCGTTATTTGTTGAGCGCGAATTTACATTTCTTCTTCTCGTTTGAGAATTGTTAGTCGATTTTTTGGAAGAAGATTGTTTGCGCTTATTGTTTGCGGAATTAGATGTCATAAAAATCTTTTCCCTTTAAATCATTAATATCATAATCCATATCGCTTCCGGAAGGATCAAAGTCAAAACTCAATTCCTTCGGTGTATGTGGTTTGGGTGTAGGAAGAACATTCTTAATAAATCTATTCTGAACTTCTTCACTATTTCCCCCGTTTAATGCCGCTGCAGGCTTTTCTTTCAAAGATGCATCCGTATTAACAGAAGTAACAACAGGTTCATTCATTTTGCTTTCATGAATTGCTCTTTCTTCTTCATTTTTGTAAACATGAGCCGTTTTGTATTCTCTTCTTGAAGGAATAACATTTTTAGCAGGTTGTTCTTCAGGTAATACAGGCTCGATTTTTACAAGAGGTACTGCTTCTTTTTTTACAACTTCAATCTTCGGACTTTCTTTTTCGGGTTGTATCAATTCTTTCGGAATTTCGGGAGGAGCATCAACATGTTTCGTATTCACGGCCGCTTTATCTTCAGCTTTGGCCGTATCGAATGAAATTGATGAGAATCCTTCTTCTTCGATGTCATTTTCAGGATTAAGAGAAAGCCTGATTGCACCTTTTTTATTTTCCTTTTCGAATTGTTTTTTCTCTTTTTGAACTTCCTTGTTTCGTTTTTTCTCACGATTGCTTTCAATTTCTTCTTTGGAAAGTACAAAGGAAGGAATTGAAAATACTCCGATTGCAGCAAACAAAACGAAGCAATAATCCATAATGGCGGAATAATCTGACGATTTGAATGCAATAAAAGTAAATATTGCCGCAAAATCAGCCAATAATGCGTATACCAAACCGTAATCTTCATCATTTCTAATAAAAGAAAATATAGCGATTTGAGCAAGTAAATATACTGTAATGTTTTCAGGTCTGTTAAACAATGCAACCGGAATTTCCAAAGACAAACCGGTTGGTACGAATTTCATACCGAATTTTACAATTCCCTCAATCCCGTTTACGGAATCTATCGGAACAAAATATACCAACAAAACCGTCGAAGCAACAAATGCAATCGAAAACATTAGTACCTGGTACCAGCTTTTTTGTACATTAATCCAAGCATTTTCATTCTTTGCAAAAATAATGATACTTAAGCCCATAAAATAAGCGGCAACACCCAAGATGTCGCACACAGCCATCATTCCGGCAAATACACCCATTGCAATATATAGCAATATATATACATTCTCATCAAGTTTGCCTTTTTTGTTTTTGTCAGTAATCAAAACAAAAAAGTATAGGAAAAGAACAAAAATTAAGCAAATCAGACCGTCGGCTGAAATCTTTGTCACCGATTCTATATACGACGGAAGAAATGACAAAAACAATGAGCTTAAAATAGCATATCTTATTCTGAATGCACATTTAACGGTATAATACGTCAATATAATCACACCGATTTGAATTAAACCATTAAAAGCATATATTAAATAGGGTCCGGATATAATGCTGTACAAAATTCTGCAAACGAAAGCATAAATCACGGAAACAATCGACGATGGAAGTTCAATGCTATTTCCCAGGGCATAACTGTAATAGACTGAATCAATATCAGCTCCGATTGAATTTACAACAGGAACCATTCTTGCAAGTAATGCAAAAATTACAAATACCGCAACACCGATTAATTCAATGTTTTTTGATAATTTCGGAATTTTGGGAATATACTTTTCGGGAAGATATTTTACCAAAAGTCTGTATCCGAAAATCAGCACGGCCGAACCTGCAAAAACGATCAAATATTTAATTACAAGAGGAACGAGAATATCGCCGCCTCCGCTCAATTCCTGAAATTTTACGGCATACAAGCCTATGCTGCAAAAAAATATCAAGGCGAATATTACATAAACAAGATAATGAAAAATACCCTTCTTAGTAATCATTCAAAGTAACCATCCAATCTTTTTGTTATTTCCCCATTATTTAGACAAGAACTTTTCGATATTATATCGAGGTCTGTGTTTAACCTCCATATAAATCTTACCTATATATTCTCCTATTAAACCAACGGATATCAATTGAACTCCGCCTAAAAACCAAATACTTACAATCAATGATGTCCAGCCGGGTTCCACATGACCGACGAAATAAGAAATCAGTGCATATATAAGTACCGCAATACTTAAAATTACGCTTAAAATACCGAGAAGAACAATATATCTTATAGGTTTAACGCTAAAAGATGTTATTCCCTCAATAGCAAGCGCAAGCATCTTTTTCAAAGGATATTTGCTTTCTCCTGCTACTCGAATCTTTCTGTCATAATATACACATTCCGTCTTGTAACCGATAAGAGGAACTATACCTCTTATATATAGATTGACTTCTTCGTAATTTGCAAAATGATCGAGAGCCCTTTTGGACATAAGTCTGTAATCTGCATGATTATAAATTGTCTTTGCGCCGAAGAAATTCATCACCTTATAAAATGATTGTGCGGTGAAACGTTTAAAAAACGAATCTGTTTTACGCTTATTTCTTACACCGCAAACAATATCACATCCGTCATGATAGTAATCAACCATCTGTTCAAACACTTCGATATCATCCTGCAAATCGGCATCAATTGAAATTGTGATATCACTTACTTCTTTGGCTGTAATAAGTCCGGCTGTAAGTGCGAACTGATGACCGACATTGCCGGCAAGCTTCAATCCGTAAACCTGTTTGTGTTCATTATGCTCTTTTTCAATAAGTTCCCATGTTTTGTCTTTACTTCCGTCATCAACAAAAAGTATAAACGATTCAGGAGAAATCTTTCCTTTTTGAGAAAGCTCATCAAGTTTACCTCTTAAAGCTTCAGATGTTATCGGTAGCATCTCCTCTTCGTTATAGCAGGGAACAACAATGGCAAGTATATCCATTTAAACCTCCGGATAATTATTCTTCATCCCAGTTTGTATAAACATTTTGAACATCATCATCTTCATCAAGCATATCAAGTGTTCTCTGAAGATTCTTGATGGCTGTTTCATCTGTAAGGGTAATATAATTCTGAGGAAGCATTGTTACTTCTGCCTGAGCCATGGGAATCTTATTGTCTTCCAAAGCTTTTACAACATCGGGTAAAGCATCGGGAGCCGTAATGATTTCAAAACTGTCATCTTCATCCGAGAAATCATCGGCACCGGCATCGAGAGCGATCATCATTAAATCGTCTGCTTCCATATCGCATTCTTCTTTATCAACGATAATCTGTCCGCATTCGTCAAACATATAAGATACACAGCCCTGTGTTCCGATACTTCCCTGGCCTTTTGTAAATGCGCTTCTGACATTGCTTGCTGTTCTGTTCTTATTGTCTGTAAGACATTTTACGATAATGGCAATACCGTTAGGACCGTATCCTTCGTATGTACATGTCTCATAGTTTACAGCCGAACCTTCGCCGGCAGCCTTTTTGATACCTCTGTCGATTGTATCGTTAGGCATATTGTTAGCCTTTGCTTTAGCGATAACTGTAGCAAGTTTAAAATTATTTGCGGGATCCGGTCCGCCTTCTTTAACCGCAACGGCGATTTCACGACCGATTATTGTGAAAATTTTGCCCTTTGCGGCATCATTTTTTTCCTTTTTGTGTTTAATGTTGGCAAATTTTGAATGTCCTGACATAATATCCTCCTAAAATACAAATATCAACATGTAATTTTATCATTTTTTCGGTTCATTTTCAATATCTTGTGTGTGTAAATCATCTTCCTCAACAATATCTTTTTCGATAATTTCCATCAAAACATTTTTTATAACATGGTTTTCTATTAAAAGCGTTTTAAATTTCAAATTTTCATATATGATTTCAAATTCATCGTTTTCAGACGGAATTTTACCGATTTTTGCAATAATAAAGCCACTCAATGTCTCGATATCTTCTTCATCAAATTTAACATCAAACTTGTCTTCAAGTTCCTCAAGAGGCGTAAGACCGTCAATCTCATAAATCTTCTCACCCTTAGATTCGATAAAAGTCTCTTCTTCGTCATATTCATCAAGAATATTACCGACAATTTCTTCAACAATATCTTCCATGGAAATAATACCGCTCGTCTGACCGTATTCATCGATAACAATGACTACCTGAAGCTTGTCTGCCTGCATTTTATTGAACAAATCGTCAATTTTTCTCGTTTCAGATACAAATCTTGCTTCTCTCAGAAGTTTGGGATATCTTTTCACAGCACCGTTTCTTGTAGGATTATCTTTCTGGTATCTTAAAGCATCTCTGAGATTCAAAAGTCCTATAATATGGTCGAGATTGTCGATATATACAGGATATCTGGAATTATTGCCGTCAAGCATGATTTTTATTGCATCATCAAGAGGCGTATCGGCATTAATTGCCACAATACTGTTTCTGTTAGTCATAATATCTTTGGCTTCCTTGTCGTTAAGTTCAAAGATATTATTAATCATTTCCACTTCGTCTTCTTCCAAAACGCCGTGGTCTTGAGATTCGTTAACCAAAGTTTTGATGTCTTCCTCGGTAATTTCTTCTTCATCGTTTATTTTTGTTTTGCCAAAAAGTTTAAATAAACCGTTAATGATACTCTCGGAAAAATCAGCAACGGGAATCATAAAGGCTGAATATTTAACGGAAATAACAGTAAGTCTGGCCTTTGTTTTTCCTTGGCAAAATCTGATGATTTTTCTGGGAAGTGAAAAGAAAAAGCAATAATTCAAAATAAAATAAAT
>JAZQQI010000033.1:0-71443 GCA_045628965.1 Lachnospiraceae bacterium
TGTCAGTATTCTGAGTCATCATAAGCAATACCCTCCATGACTCTATTATACCACAAAAGTGCCTATTTTACGCGGTTTTTAAGCAATTTCAAAAGAAAAATCCACGGAAAATCCGTGGACTTTGTCTTCACTCTGAAACGCGACATTCGTCGCGTTTTTTATACTCTCTGCATAAACTCTAATTTTGAAAGTCTTTCGCATATTTCGTCTTTTTTTATGGAAACTGTTACATCAAAGGCCTCTTCCGCGCTCTTTAAACCGAACGCGAATGAAATCAAATCCGCAACATCAACACTTACCTCCGAAGCAAGCTTTTCTCCCGCGCCGTTCTCCATCAAAGGATTGGCAATTTTGACAGCTGTAAGTCTTCCACCAACAGGACCGCAATGAACCATGTAAATGCCATCGTTTTCCACAAGCATTTCATCATGAATTCTCATGGACATAACAAATTCTTTCTCGCTTTGAAAATACTTAAGAAATGATTTGACGTCAACGATTCTGCCTAACGTATCAGGAAGCGGATCCGTGGGCTTTTCGATATGAACAAAACCATACTTTGCGAAAACCTGTGGTTCTCTCGTCCCGAGAAAAACAAAACTCTCCTGCTCTGATTGAAGACAGGCAAAAACTTCTTTAAGAATCGCATCCATATAACCGCGACGTCTGTACAAACCTTTTGTAAAAGCATTTTTTATCTGATATACAGGCGTTCCGTCGCCGCCGATATCCGGAGAAACCGACAATGTGGAAATTACCTGATCCTTTTCTTTTGCGGCAAAAACGAGATTTCTGCCTTCTACTCTTAATTCAACTTCCATAATAGTAACTCTTCTTTTTCTTTACAAAAATGCAAAAGCATTATTTTATGGTTTGCTTTTTTGATTTTAAAACATTCTTATTCCCAAGCCGTTAGATGACTTATCTACCATTGCAACGGCCTGTGCCGAAATTCCTTCTTTTCTTCCCGTAAATCCGAGATGTTCTTCTGTAGTTGCTTTAACATTCACGCAACTTATGTCAACCCCAAGGCAAGAAGCAATATTTCTTCTCATATCGTTAATATAGGGTCTCATTTGGGGCTCTTGGGCAATAATCGTCGAGTCCACATTGATTATCCTAAAACCGTTAGCCATAAGAATTCCTTTTACTTTTCCAAGTAAAACCATACTGGATATTCCCTTATAGTTATCATCATTATCGGGGAAATGAAGTCCTATATCTCCAAGGCCTGCGGCACCAAGAAGCGCATCCATAATCGCATGGGTCAGAACATCCGCGTCAGAATGACCGAGAAGTCCCATTTCGTATTCAATTTTGACTCCTCCGATGATCAAATCCCTGTCTTTGACAAGTTTATGAACATCATATCCTGTTCCGACTCTCATTGCTTCATTCTCCAAAAATCACTTTGACAATTCAAGTATTTTTTCCTTGATTTCTTCGGCATACTTCGTGCATTCTTCATCCGTCTGAGCCTCAACCATAATTCTTACAAGAGGTTCCGTTCCGGACTTACGAAGAAGAATCCTACCTGTGTCGCCGAGTTTCTCCACAATCGCATCGGTAACGACTTTAAGTTCTGCCGATGCAAGAACTTCTTCCATGTTCTCAACTCTTACGTTCACAAGGGTCTGAGGGAAAATCGTAACATCGGAAATAAGTGAAGAAATCGTACATTTTTTCTCGATACATACTTCCATCATCTTAATTGCCGTAAGAATACCGTCACCTGTTGTGGCATATTTATTGAATATAACATGACCGGACTGCTCTCCGCCTACAGAATAATTCTCTGCCTGAATCTCAGCAGAAACATATTTGTCGCCTACAGGTGTCTGTACATTCTTAATACCTTTTTCAGCCAAAGCTTTTGTAAGTCCTATATTCGACATAACCGTTGTAACAACAGTATCTTTTACAAGTTGACCTTTTTCTTTGAGATAACAGCCGTAAATATAAATAATCATATCTCCGTCTACTACGTTTCCGTTCTCATCTACGCAAAGGCATCTGTCAGCATCGCCGTCAAAAGCAAAACCGATATCAAGTTTTTTCTCTTTAACAAGTGCCTGCAATGCCTCAATATGAGTCGAACCGCAATCCTTATTGATATTCAATCCGTCAGGTTCATTATGAATCACATATGTATCAGCCCCAAGCATATCGAATACATTCTTTGCAATCATAAAAGATGCGCCGTTTGCACAATCAAGACCCACCTTATATCCTCTGAAAGATAACGAAGGAATTGTTGCAAGATATGACATATACTTGTTTCTTCCCTGAATATAGTCTGAAGCACGACCGATTTTATCATTCTTTGCAAGCTCAATGTCAATCTTTCCGTCAATATAATCTTCAACCATCTGAAGAATCTTTTCACTCATCTTAAAACCGTCTCTGTCGATGACTTTGATACCGTTATCATAATAAGGATTATGACTTGCGGTAATCATAATACCGAAATCAAACTTCTCGGTACGTGTGATGTATGAAATCGAAGGAGTTGTCGTAACATGAAGAAGCGATACGTCAACACCTGTTGAAGTAAGTCCTGCAACAAGTCCGTATTCATACATGTATCCTGATTTTCTTGTATCTTTTCCGATTACGCAACGAACATTTCCTAAAGTATTAGAAAAATAATATCCTAAAAACTTACCGATTTTGATTGCGTGATCTACAGTCAAAGTCTCATTTACACGACCTCTGAAGCCGTCAGTTCCGAAGTATTTCATATATACCTCCAAATTTGAATAATATAGTTTTTTTACAAAAAACAATTATAATTTGTACAAAAAGAAAAATCAATAAAAACAAAATGACGTGATTTATTGAAGTTCCGACATCATATTCATAAGTTCAGCCGAATATTTCGGATATCTTTTCACCATCTGTTTAAGATTATCTTTTATTTTTTCAGCTTCTTTTGTATTGTCATCAATCTTCTTTCGAATAGTCTGTCTTTTACCGATAAGGCTGTGTCTTAATTCTACCCTTTCATTTTTATCAACAAGTGCTTCGGGAGAATGTACCCAAAGCATGGGATCTTTAATCGGAAGCGCTTTAAGTCTGAGAAGCAGTTCCCTCTTGGCCCTCGGCAAATCCACACTTGCTTTTTCGTACTTTTCGCGTCTTTCTTTTTCCTTCAAATATAATTCATATCTGTCAGCCAGTTCTTTTGAAGAATAAATATCATATTTAATATACAAATAATCAAGCAGATTTGTATTATTAACAAGTCTTATTTTTACCGTATTTTGAAGAGTAATCAGTTTAATCATCGTCTTGTCAAGTTTCTTATATTCCTTTTTCAGTTCATTTCCTTTAAGAAAAATAAAACAATATACGGCAATAAGAATTGTTACCGTCAAAAGAAAACCGATTCTGACATTAAATCCCAACATGACCTGCAGTAAAAGCAGAATAATGAAACATACAACGGCAAAGAACGAAGAAATCACAAGAATTCCTTTGATATTTGAGAAAAATGAATTCAATTCGGCTCTTCGATAAAGGAACGATTGTTTTTCACCTTCGATTCTTCGAAGATCGGCTTTTATTTTTTCACGATATTCTTCCGCCTCTGTTATTTTGTCAAGAGCTTCAGGCATATCATCCGCAATTCGCTCGGTCTTTTCAAAAAGAATATCGTCCATCAAAGGTTCTTCAAGGAAATACTTATTCTTTTCTTCGCGTATGTTTATTATATTATTTACGGTTTCCTGAATCGTATTCTGAATATCCGACGGCAACCTGTCAATTTCATCGCAATCATTAAGATATTCTGTTATTACGTTGTATTCGTTTTGAAGATTGTCAATTTCAAGAGAAAGTTCCTTCATCTGAATAAGCGAAGAAGAAACGTATTTGCTACGTTCCTCCTTATCGTCAATCTGTCTGTCGAGAATATCGAAATCAGATTCTTCAACTATTTTCTTTTCCGTCTTAAACAATCTTTTTAAGAAACCCATAAGCTACCTAATATACATACTTATTATATTCTTCTTTTTTCTCGTTAATCTTGGAATCAAGAAAAGCGCAAAATGCCGATCGACCTTTTTCGTTTTCTTCTTCTTTTTGAGAAACAAAATCAAGATATTCGGAACTTTCCTTAAATCCCTTTTTAACGTTTTCTATGTCTGTTTCCAACAAAAGCGTGACTTCCCTCATGGAAGAATCATCTCCAATTTTTTTGACATATTCCGTATCGGTCATCGAAAATCTCAAAGTTGCGATATATGCATAATAATGTTCCTCATTGTCATCGCAGTCATACGCACGCAAAAAATCTTCTGAGGCCTGTTCGAACAAATACATTCTCGCTTTTGCAACACCCATATTGTGATATACTTTAGCCACTCTGTCTGACTCTTCGTTTCCTACCCCCTGAAGAAGTGCCTCATATTCACGAATTGCATTAGCATATCTTTCCTTACCAAGGAAAAAATCACCTCTCGCCTTCCTTTTATCAAAATCCGAACTGCTTTCTCCGTCTTTCATGACACGTTCGATTCGTTCTTTCTCATCAGAAGAAAGAAACGAAGCATACGCCATAAGAGACTTAACAATCATAAGAACCGAAGCCTTTTGACTGATAAGTTTCATTAACATCGCAGCTATTTCTTTTGAATTGCATTCCTCATCAATCCACTCCGACAAATCCTTCGTAAACATATCGCGTGACAAAATCTGAGGGTTGTCGCAAAGACTGAAAATCAATTCATCCACAGAATAGATATTTATGCATAATTTATCAAGAAAATAAGGTTTGATGGCCTTTGCAGAGACAGGCGCGTAGACTTTACCCATAATTTTAACCTTCCAAATTCAATTCCTGTTCCCATTCTTTTCCGGACGAACGGAAAATCTCACCGAATCCCAAATCTGACACTTTAAAGTGAACAGTATTTTCCGCAGTCATCTTTACTTCCATCGACACTCTGGTTATTCTGTCATTTGTCGAAAACAGTCCTTGAAGTGTCAAATCGGCTTTTATAATGTTATTGTTGTTGATGTACGAAATATATAAACCTATCTTTTCGGTATCCTTTAAAATAAGTTCCGTTCTTCCTGAAGCCTCAAACCACTGAATTCCTGCTTCTATTAACGGGATTTTAACAGAAGGATTGTCGTTTGTTTCAACACCGATCGAAAACTTCAAACGGTCTTTACCAAAAAATCTAATACTGTTTTCTCTGCCGGACGGATTGACTTTCTCCTTAGCTGCAAGGCAGGCGCCTTTTGAAAACAGATTATTTCCTTTAAACACTCTTCTGCCCTTACAAAGAAACTGAAGCGATTCCGAAGCCCAATCTGAATAAAAAGCTTCTCCTATAAGGAAAACTCCGGAAAATATAGTCTGATTGCATAATTCCTTGGCAATCGTCAAAAACAGTTTATCTCTGTCGCTCTTTTCATAATCCGAAGGAATTGTCGAAGGGAAATTAACATATTCGTTAACATCCACCGTCGCAATTCTCGGAGTTTGAAAAAGATTCCTCATCATTACATACGACCTTAATCTCTCTCCCGATGTATCAAACAAAAGAATATTGTGATTTTGCAATTCCTGTGATTGATAAAGCATATAATAAAACATGCTTTCTTCATATGTAATAAAATGAATAATTTCCGGATTTACTTTTATAATCGAAGGCAAATCCTGAAGAAGCGCAATGCTTTCCGGTTCAGCATCTTTAAGCGTTACGGTAATCGATGAAATTTTATCCGGTGTAGCCATAACGGGAAACAAAAGAAGTACTTTTTTTACAAACAAAAGAAATATATCTTTGGCCAAATATTCTTCTCTGTCTATTCTTATAGTTTTGCCAAGTCTCGCTTTTTCGAAGAAATCTTTTATAAGTATTCCTTCGTCTTCTGCATTTTCAGCATCTTTTCCGTATAACCATGCCCCGTCGGACCTTCTTTTCAACATGCTAAGAGGCACATTGAAATCTTCACTTCCTTCAGAATAACTTAGCGTTGAAGGATTATCGGAATCAATTTTGCAAACCGAAATCTGCGCAAAAGAATCGTTTAAATCGAGGCCGACCAAAAATCTGTCTTTATTAATTTTGTCAAATACATCTTTTATCTCCGATATCATATTCGACCTCCGAGTTACATTACCTTAAATAAATGCTTCGTAAGATAATCTTTTTCCATATAAGCCAGCAAATCGTTCTCAACAGTCACATAATCACTCATCTGCTTAGCCACAATCAAGTCATTGAGAGATGTATATCTCCATGGTTTTCCGGTAATATCCGATTCCGGTTTGGTAAGAACAGCGCTTTGCGTAAGCTGTTCCATGTTCTGATTTTCCTCAGTAATATAATACTGAACGGTATCTCCGCAAAACAAAATGAACGGCTTTACAAAAATACCGTTATACAAATGATTCATCGGCTCCTTCTTGTACTCAGTCGCCATTCCGTCATCATGCTCTATGCAATAATGTATGACAACCTGACCGGAGGGATTTCCCTTATATTCCACAAAAGAAAAATCGGAATATGACTGAAGATTCGGTACAATGTTTTCAAATACCATAAAAAACGGAAAACATACTTTTCTGTCCAATTCTTCGTTAACACATGAAATAATGATTTTTTCGTTCCACTCGCTTCTTTCCAAAGTCGAATAGAATTTTAAAAGAGCCAACTTGCTTATTCTGTTCATTTCATCATCGTCAAGAAGATTCTTTTCTATTGTTTTAAAAACGAAATCATCCGTTACGGTTTCATTCACAAAATAATCATAAGCGCTTCGCGAAAGAACTGCTTTTTCTATTCCTTTCAAACCATTATTTGAAATGAACGTATCCAAATATCTGTTTCTTTCCTTGCAATATGTATTGGTAAACAAAGTCTGAATAAGAATATTTTCAAGAAGCATAAAGGTATCTATCGAAAAAGCTTCTGAATCGTTATATAAAGTTTTGAGTTCAACGCTGTTTCCTCTGAAATTCTCTGAAAGATACGCAAGGATATTCGCATCGTATTTTCCCTGTCTGTAAACATACTGCGCATACGCAATCATTTGCTCGTTTTCATCAAAATCCGTTCTCTCCAAAAGTCTTGAAATAAGACGAAGCATGCTCTTGACTTCAACATGCTCGGGGCCGAAAGAATTGAGAATGGAAAATGCTGTATCATACATTCCTCTTGCTATAAGAATCTGAACAAATTTGCCTTTTTCGTCTCCCTCAAATATTTCAGGTTTAACATTCTCAAGAATTTCCTCAAGTTCGGAATAATAGTCATTTTCAAAATAATAAGACAAAAGATTCTTGATAATCGATTTCTTATATGAATATGTCACTATGTCGGAATGAAGAAGTCTTTCATAGTCAAAAACGTTGTCTTCATTAATGTAATAATCGTTATAATCTCCCTCAACTCTGCACATGATAAGACCTATCTTATCCGAAACCATATGCGATATCTTATCAAGGAATATGGGATTCATAAGAATCGGTTCCGAAACATTATCCTCGGGAACAACCGTTCTGTTACCGTCCTTATCCTCATAAAAGAGTCTGAAGTTTTTTGAATATATCGGGCAAAACACAAGTCTGTTTTCCGGAGCATATACCTGTTCTCCGACAATCTTTTCGTGAATAAGAATCACCTTACTGTAACCGTCGGGAACATTTATCCTTCTCATAAACTGAAGAGTTACGCATTCGTTTGCTATATCCTTCTCAACAAATTCAGGATTCAAAACTTTGGCATAAATATACAATAAATCATCATTTATATTGTGTGCACGTATCTGCGTTTTCGCAAATTCTTCAAGACTTTCTCTGTAAGACATAGCTATTTCGGGATATTTCGTCTTTCTCGAAAGAACATTCTTATAAAGGAAAGCCTTTTTCTTGTAATCAAGATTATTGCGATATGCAAAATACATCATTACCATTTGCGGTAAGTCATCATCATAATCAAGAGGCAGAGAATCCATAAATATCTCATAAAGTCTTGTTATTCTGAGTTCAGATTCGATTCCCAGTCTGTACCATTCAAAATATTCTTTACCCGTTTTGTTTCCTTTGCAAAGAAACGATACAATGCAATTGAGAAGTTCTTTGCTCGGCATATATGCGTACTGATATTTTAAAATATCAAACCATATGCACTTATATTCCTTCTCCATACTTACGAGAAACTGAATTCTTTCTCCGAGATTTGAACTGATTGCCTTATGTTTAAGTCCGAATCGCAAAACTGCCTCGGCATAATCATCAAGCTTCATAAGAAGCGAAGGATCCGAGTTAAGTATGCTTAAACCTTCAATATAAAGTAACGGCGAATTGTTGCCTAGTCTGTACTGTTCAATAAGGAACTCAAGTTTTCTGTCGCTTCTTTGATAGAATTCTTCCGTAAGATACAAAATTAACCATGCAAGAATAGAATTTGCGGTATTTTTGGAATAAAATTTGCGGATTTTTTTGAGCGATCTCGATACCACATCGGATTCTCTCGATAAAAGCGAAGAAATATACAAATAATAACCGATGGTTTCATCTGAATATTTTTCATTCTCGACATCATTGCCGATTTGCTTCATAATCCATTCGGCGTCTTCTCTTCTTTTGGATACTATAAGTATTTGAGCCTGAAAAAGTTTCCCCAAAAGATTATGTTCTTTCGTTCCGTTGATTTTTTCAGCCAAATCCATGCTGTTTTTGCACCATTCGTCAGAGGAAATTCTATCAAAAGAAAATTCCAGATAAAGGCGTAAAAGTTTGGCTAAAGTTTCTCTGAAAGCAAAGTTTTCCAATTTGGTTACATCTGCTCTTTTTTTATCGGCTCTGACTATTATTTCTTCCCTGCCGTTTAAAGTTTCGATAAAAACCTTGCCAAAATTTCGTCCGATATTCATAAAGTCCGGGATTATTCTTACTTCGACATTCAACACGTCTCCGTCAAAATCCTCATAATCGAAATGAGTTTTGGGAAGATAAATAAAATTGCCGTCGCTTTTGGCATCAATAGATATATATCCCCAACTTGATTTCGTAATTTTGATTGACTTTACAACCTCTTCGTTGGCATGAGCAACATAAATCTCACTTGTATCTACGTTATACGACAGCCTGTCTTTCTTTTTGACGGCCACCAAAAACTCATCCATATTCTGTTCATTGAGGACAATCTCGCTTAAACCGCGATAAAGATTTCTGTATGAAGAATCAGAACCTGTAAGAATCGAAGCAAAAGCATTCGAATAATAAACATTAACCGCTTCGGTCCAGTTTGACTTTGCAAGATTTGCAAAATGAAATAAATTCTTAATGTGTCCGAGAGTGGAATTAATATAGTCTTTCTCTCTTACACATGCAAAAGGAAGGCTGTATTCTCCTTTATCCGTCAAAAAGATAAATTCGCCCTCCGTAACATCACCGGGTTCCATTCCTGTAGAATCGAAAGAAAACCCGATTTCGGTTTCAAAACCTCTGAATTGTGAATTAATAACAGTCATTCTCGGATGGTTTGAATAGCAAACTCCGAGCATAGGTGTGTTGGCGTGGCAGAAAACCCCGAATGAACCTTCGCGTACTTCGTCGGAAACAAAAACATATTCGATTCTTTCGGTCGAAAATGCAATCGATCCGTCATGCACGGAGAAATCATAATTCTCATCAGCCATAGAGAGAACGGTTCTCTTCAAAGTTTCCACCTCACTTTACACAATAGTTACATTTCAATCAATACTTTCGTTAATTCATCGAGCCAATCTCCCTCATAAAGCTCGATCATACCCTTATCTGCCGCAGCGGCAAGTTTGGGATTAATGGGAATTCTGGCAATATTTTGAATATCGTACTGTTTTGCGATTTCTTCAATTTTTGATTCCCCGTAAATATAATGTTTTTCCTTGCAATTCGGACATTCAAAATATGACATGTTCTCAACAAGTGCAAGAACGGGAATGTTCATAAGATTTGCCATTTTTACGGCCTTTTCAACAATCATGCCGACAAGTTCCTGCGGTGATGCAACAACAATAATTCCGTCAACCGGAATAGTTTGAAATACCGTCAAAGGAACGTCTCCTGTTCCGGGCGGCATATCAACGAAAAGGAAATCCTTATCGCCCCAAATCACATCAGTCCAAAACTGAGTAACAGTTCCTGCTATAACGGGTCCTCTCCAACATACGGGATCGGTCTCGTTTTGAAGAAGGCAATTTACGGAAATAACATCCATATCAAGCTTGCTTCTTACCGGGAAAATGCCTGATTCATCGCCCTCACATTTATCTTTGATTCCGAACATCTTGGGAATTGACGGTCCCGTAATGTCAGCATCCATAATACCAACCTGATAATTCTCCCTTTTCGCATTAACTGCGAGAAGTGAAGTAACAAGAGACTTGCCGACTCCTCCTTTTCCGGATACTACGGCAATAACTTTCTTGATGTGACTAAGTTCATTGCAGGGTTTCAAAAGACTTTCCTGCTCTCTTTCAGAGCATGCACTTTGGCAAGTTGAACAGTCATGTGTACATTCACTCATAATATTCCTCCGAGTAAAATTATATTTTTGACGCATACATATATTTTGTATACGCACACTTCATATTATACTTTATTTATGTAGTTAATGTAAAGAAGAAAAGGCTAAAAATGATGACCTCCGCCACTTCCTCTGTGTCCGCCCGACCTTCCTCCGCCGCCGTGACTTCCTCCGCTTCTATGGCCGCCTCCGCCACCGTGACTTCCGCCTCCATAGCTTCCGCCTCCTGTTCTTATATGAACCGATGTCGTGTTAACAAGCTCAGTATTCGGATTATCAAAAGAGACTCTCATATTGAGATATTTTTTCCATTCCTTCTCATCCGTTCTTGCAAGTTTGGTAGAATTTTTAATTATCAAAAACAAAACCGTCAATGAAATCAGAAGTGAAAGAAGAATATTGCATATCACCTTCATCGGCCTTGCAATTCGCTGTCCGTCCGCAACCTTATATGTCTGTTCGAAAGCAGTAATGACACAACCGCAATAATCCTCTTTTGATGCTTTGGAATAAACGTTATCCATAATGCTTTCGGCCATTTTTTTGTCTATCATTTCTTCAATATATCCATAATTGTGAAGCCATAAATATCTGTCTTCCATATCTATAAACATTACGGTACTTGAATCATTTCCAAACCAATTATATTGAACGTCATTATAAAAGTTCTCTCCGCCGGTCACCGTATTCTCATCCGTAGTGTAAAGCCCTGCATCACCATACTCCGTTATCGGATACATTTTTTCGAGAATTATTTGAATTTCGTCCTCTGAAAACAACGACGCTCCGTCATAAACCGAAGCCGAATAACCTGTTTCTGCGTTTTGAATCGAATAAGAAGGTTTAAATATATCAGAATAGGCATTAGCTTTTGTAGGTATAAAAAGAATCAACAAAAAGACGCAAAACGAAATCAAAGACTTTATCAATTTACGCATTGTCATCACCGCCTTTCCTTTTAAACTGCGGAATGGGTCTCGAAATTAATTCATTGTATCTTTTGACAAGTTCGATTGCCGATATAATCACTGCAACAAGTGCCATAATCGAAACAATGTAGTAATACAAATCGTTTACCGGCAAAAGGACAATCGTCATTGCCGAGGCAATGCCTGCAAAAAAAGGTGCCAAAAACGCAAATCTGTGAGAACGAACCTCTTTGTTTTTGCCTGACATATTAATGAAAAATACCACTGCGCACGCAATCTGCAAAAGAACGCCAAAGCATCTTGTCAACAATGAAAAACCGACTGAAGCAAAGAAAAAATACAAAGGAAATCCAACCTGTCCCGCCAAATAAATAAGAATAACGGCTATTACAATATACGTGGAACCTTTTTTCCCTTCTTTTTTTATTTCTTCTTTTGTTTTTTCTTTTTCTTCCAATTCTTTCAAATCAAATTCTTCCGGATGCAAAAAAACATATCCTTTGTCGTTTTCCTTTGTCTCAATTTTCCGAAGTTTTTTGCTCATTGTCGCATAAATTATACCGACCGCAATTGAAACCAACGACGACGCAACGGCAATTTTCGTTCCGTTTAACGAAAGAAAAATATTTAACACCAAAAAAATCGGAACAAAAAGAATTAATGATCCTATTAAATATTTGGTAATGCTTATCGGAATATCCGAAGCTATTTCACCCGTTTGACCGTTTATTGCCGAATAAAGCATCCTGTCTTTGTATCTCACAGACATAAACCATACGGGAAGCAAAGCGCTTTTTTTGTCGTATGCATCACTGTTTAATGTCTGCGTCAAATCCTTCGGTGTATTCGGTTTTACTGCTTTGAATGAATTTTTGACATGATCGTTATAAGTAATATCATTAACAATTTTTAAAGCTTCTTCAGTGTATACATTATCACCGACATCATATGTATCCGCATAGAATCCGGCCAAATACGATGAATCAAACAAAACTGCCTCTTTCATATCAAAAGGCGAAATACATTGACTGTAATCATCATAAAAAGAAGATGACGCATCATACATCAGTCCTTCGTATCTTGCATCCAAATCGCCGGTAAGCGCATACTCTTCATAAAACTTTAAATCCCCTTTTGTTCTGGTTTTTTCACCTTTAAGGGAGATTTTGCCTTTTTGTTCTATATTGTATATCCAATAAGGCATATAAATGCCTCTAAAACCTTCTGCCTTTCCTTCGGTCATAAAATCTGAAGGAGCAAATATTTTCTTTTTTGCAAATTTACGGTATATCTCTTTGCATTGTTCCTTATCAATCGAAAAAGGAAGAATATAATCCGGTTTCTTTTCATCCGAAAGTCTTCCCTCAAGTACATTCGATGCGCCGCAATAAAGGCAAAAAGATGCCGCTTCGTTGTTATCATTTCGTATTTCTCCGCCACACTGAGGGCAGCTAAACACATACGTACTGTATAAATCATCTGCCTGTTTTGTCGTCGAATACGAACTGTCTTCTTTTTTAAAAAGTTTGGATTCATCTATCCGGCCGACAGGAAAATCGCTGCCGCACGATTCGCACAAAAGTTTCTTTGTTTTGATATCATATTTTAGATGCCCCGCGCAATTGGAACAAATATACATTTCGGCCTCCTTAAATGGTAAATCTTTGTTCTTCGGAAATTGCAAATAGAGTTTTATCCGCTTCTTTCAAATCCCCGGCCTTAAGAGAAACCTCTTTGACAATATTTTTATACATTACATTTATTATTTTATCCTTAACAGCCAACATCGAAAATGACAAAAGTTCGCGTCCTTCCCATGTTATGTTAACCAAAACGTTCCCGACGCATTTTATTCCCCTGATTTCTCCGTCTGAAAACACATCCGGCAGCGCAGGAAGAAGCACTATCCTGTCGGAATCGCTTTGAACAAACATTTCAGAAATGCCCGCACAAACTCCGAAATTTCCGTCAATCTGAAAAGGCGGATGATTATCGAGGAAATTAGGCAAAAGCGAATTCTTTGCAAAAAGAATAAGATTGTTCAAAGTCTCGTCTTTATCCCAAAGTTTTGCATAAAGATTAATTATCCACGCCCTTGACCATCCGGTATGTCCGCCACCATATTCCAGTCTCATCTTCAGGGATTTTTCAGCAGCTTTTGCCAATTCGGGATTTTTATCTACCGTAATCTGATCTGAAGGATAAAGCGCGTAAAGATGCGACATATGTCTGTGTCCGGGTTCAACTTCTTTATATTCCCCGTCCCATTCGAGAATCTGACCATCGGTGCCGATTTCGATGGGTTTTAGTTTACATAATACTCTTTCTGCTTTTATTCTGAAGAAAACATCTATGTCAAGTACTTCGCATGCTTTAACAACATCAGTAAACAAATCTATGAGAATCTGATTATCCATGGCGCATCCGATTCCGTTAGAGCCGATCATATCGTTACCATAGATAAAAGAATTTTCCGGAGAGACAGATGGTATTGTGACAAGATAACCGTCTTTTTCACAAAGAAAATCCATAAAAAACTCTGCGCATTCTCTCATCAAATGATAATTGTCACGCAAAAATTTGATGTCTTCCGTATACTCATAATGCTTCCAAATATGAGTACAAAGCCATGCACCGCCCATCACCCAAAAAGTTCCGGGAATCCAATTGTCAACAGGTGCGGTATCACCCCAAATATCTGTATTGTGATGCGAAACCCAGCCTTTGCATCCGTACATTGTTTTGGCTGTAACTTTGCCGTTTTCCCTCATTCTTTCCATCAATCCGAACAAAGGAAGATGACATTCGGCCAAATTGCACATTTCCGAAGGCCAATAATTCATTTCGGTATTTATATTAAGTGTATATTTACTTCCCCAAGGAGGCGTAAAATCCTTGTTCCATATACCCTGAAGCGTCGCCGGAAGAGACCCGTCTCTTGAAGAAGATATAAGAAGATATTTTCCGTAAGAAAACAAAATTTCCGTGATTTCTTTTATATTTTCATTTACATCGGAAAGCAATT
Source organism: Lachnospiraceae bacterium (assembly GCA_045628965.1). Classification (GTDB taxonomy): domain Bacteria; phylum Bacillota; class Clostridia; order Lachnospirales; family Lachnospiraceae; genus UBA3766. Next base: position 14,484 of record JAZQQI010000033.1, read on the forward strand.
CTTCCGATGACTTGGAATCATCACCAAACAAAGATAAATCCGTTCTGTTATAAAGCCTCTTATAATCAGCGACATGTCTTTCAAAAAGCCTATTGAATCCCGCTATTTTAGCATCATAGATTATATCTCCGACGGCATCCTCCGGGTCTGCTATTTTAAACGATGTCGAAATAGCAATATAAAATACGGCAAACGTTGCATTTCTCACATATAGATAATCGCCTACAGCTTGGTCATTTCCATCGGATTTTACACTGACTCCTTCATAAAATTCATACTCATCGCTTCCGAGTCTGCCCGAAATAAAAATTGATGATTTGTCAATTTTGCCGGATTTATCATAAAAGCTTCCTCTTTCAAGATGAGCCTTCAGATTTAATTTTCCCGTGCCTTCCGATTCGAATTTGACAACCATAACTTTTGATGGGTTTGACACAAAAGAAGTTACTTTATATTTGCATGTTCCGATTCTGTACGAATACTCTGCATAAGAATTATCCAAATCAAGAATTCTTTCGTAATCGTCATACAAAGGAACCGTCGAATTCACGTCGTAATCAATTAAATCTTCATTTTCAATAAACAAATCGCCTGCCGTCTGATACATTCTGGGCGAATTAGGAGTTCCGACAAAAGCGGAGCTCATTATATTTTCCGCTTCTTTTATTTTGTCATTTAAAATGAGTTCGCGAACCTTTTTGAGATATTTGAGAGAATCGGGGTTGTTTCTTGCCATCACGCCCCCGCTCCATATAGATTCTTCATTAAGCTGAAAATGATTGTCACACGGATTTCCGTAAACCATAGAACCCAAAAAAGCGTTACCGATAGGCAACGCTTCATTCCAATCAGATGCAGGTTTGTTGTATCTTAAAACATGTTTCATCAAATATCGCCTTTATCAAACTCCGATTTTGTTTCCGGTATAAAGTGAATAATATTTACCTTTAGCCTCAATCAACTCATCATGCGTACCGCGTTCGATAATCGAACCGTTTTCAAGAACCATAATGCAATCAGCATTTTTTACGGTTGAAAGACGATGTGCGATAACAAATGTTGTACGTCCCGCCATCAATTTATCCATTCCTTCCTGAACAAGTTTTTCGGTACGTGTATCGATAGAGCTTGTCGCTTCATCAAGAATCAAAACAGGAGGATCCGCAATAGCAGCTCTGGCTATGGCAAGGAGCTGGCGCTGTCCCTGTGACAAAGACGATCCGTCGCCTGTAATTACCGTATCGTATCCTTGAGGAAGTCTTGAAATAAATCCGTGAGCATTGGCAAGTTTAGCCGCTGCGATAACTTCTTCTTCGGAAGCATCAAGTTTGCCGTAACGAATATTGTCGCGAACCGTTCCCGTAAACAAATGTGTCTCCTGAAGAACCATTCCGAGAGAACGTCTCAAATCATCTTTTTTAATCTTGTTGACATTGATTCCGTCGTAACGGATTTTTCCGTCCTGAATATCATAAAATCTGTTTATAAGGTTTGTTATTGTCGTCTTTCCGGCACCGGTAGAACCTACAAAAGCAATCTTCTGTCCGGGAGTCGCATACAAATCAATATTGTAAAGGACCTGTTTTTCTGGAACATAACCGAAATCGACGTCGTCAAACACAACATCACCCTTCAGTTCGGTATAAGTTGTCGTATCGTCAGCCTGATGGTAATGTTTCCAAGCCCAAATGCCTGTTCTTTCCTTTACTTCTTCTATCTTTCCGTCATTAATTCTGGCATTAACCAAAGTAACATAACCTTCATCGGTTTCCGCAGGCTCATCAAGAAGTTTAAATACTCTGTCTGCACCGGCAAGAGCCATGATAACCATGTTGAACTGTTGTGAAACCTGTGAAATCGGCATATTTATACTTTTATTTAAAGTAAGGAAACTTGCAAGCGCACCTACGGTAAAATTACCGACGCCGAGAATTGCAAAGAATCCTCCGACAATAGATACCACAACAAAGCTGAGGTGTCCAAGCTGTCCGTTGACGGGTCCCATAATGTTGACAAGTTTTCCTGCAGTGGATGCTGATGCAAAAAGTTGCTCGTTAAGTTCATCGAATTCTTTCATGCATGTATCTTCATGATTGAATACCTTTACAACCTTTTGTCCTTCCATCATCTCTTCAATGTAGCCGTTGATTCTTCCTAGATTTTTTTGCTGGTCGACAAAATGTGTCGAAGATTTCTGAGCTATTGTCTTTGAAGCAAGAATCATAATCACAACCATAACAAGAGTTACAATCGTAAGAAGAGGGCTCAACATTATAAGTCCGATAAAAGTTCCGATAATCGATACCAAACTCGATATAAACTGAAGAAGGCTCTGCGAAATCATCTGTCTTGTCGCATCGATATCATTCGTGTAAATTGACATTATTTCACCGTGAGAATGCGTATCAAAATAGCTTATCGGAAGTTTTTCCATATGAGAAAACAAATCAATCCTCATTTTTTTCATGGAACCTTGGGTTATGTAAACCATTATTTTGTTTTGTGCATAGCTTGCAACTACAGAAATCACAAAAATAATCGCAATCTGTTTTAGTTTCAAAACAAGAAGGCTGTAATCCGGATTAGCCTGACCGATTAAAGGCGTAATACAATCATCTATAAGTTCCTGAATAAAAAGCATTCCTCTTATCTGCGTAAGTGTTGACGTGAAAAGACATATCAAAACAATTACCGAAAGCACAGGATAACTTCCGAACGAATACTTAACAAGTCTCATAAAAGTTTTAACAGGATGATCAAGTTTTGGAGGCGGTCCCATCGGTCTTCTTCCCGGTCCGCCTTTCATAGGTTTAGATTGTGCCATTAAATCTCACCTCCGTTCGCTTCGTCGAAATCGGCATTGGCGCCGGTTTGAGACTCATATACTTCTTTATATATCGTATTGTTCGAAAGAAGTTCCTCATGCGTGCCAAAGCCGTTAATTTCTCCTTCTTCCATAACAATTATTCTGTCCGCTTCCATTACCGATGATACTCTTTGGGCAATAATAATCTTTGTAGTGCCGGGAAGCGTATCCTTCAGTGATTTTCTTATCGAAGCATCTGTAGCCGTATCGACAGCCGAAGTCGAATCGTCAAAAATCAAAACCTTGGGTTTTTTCAAAATAGCTCTTGCGATGCAAAGTCTCTGTTTCTGACCACCGGAAACATTTGTACCGCCCTGTTCGATTTTTGTTTCATATCCGTCCGGGAAAGCCGAAATAAAATCATCGGCGCATGCCGTTTTACAAGCCTCAATACACTCCTCATTTGTTGCTTTTGCATTGCCCCAACGCAAATTATCGAGAATCGAGCCGGAGAACAACAAATTTTTCTGCAAAACGACAGATACCGAATTCCTCAAAGCTTCCATATCATAATCTCTTACATCTTCTCCTCCGACCTTTACGGAACCTTCGTTAACGTCATAAAGTCTGTCTATAAGATTCACGAGACTTGTTTTTGCAGAGCCCGTTCCTCCGATTATGCCTATGGTTTCGCCTGACTTAATCGATAAATTAATATTTTTGAGAACATACTCTTTTGCATCCTTTTTATAAGAGAAGCAAACATTATTAAATTCAATCGAACCGTCTTTGATTTCGGTTTTGGGATTTTCTGGATTCTTGAGTTCCGGAACTTCTTCCAAAACCTCAGCAATTCTTTTGGCACCGGCTGATGACATTGATAGCATTACAAACATAAACGATATCATCATAAGGTTCGCCAAAATATTAAGACAATATGTAATAAGCGTCATCAAATCACCCGTTGACAATTCGCCTCCGACTATCATGTGCGCACCAATCCAGCTGATAATAAGCATGGTAGTGTAAATTGTAAGCATCATAACGGGGCCGTTTAAAATTACTTTGTTTTCCGCTTTGACAAACATCTTATATATATTTCCTGCAGCAGCTTTAAGTTCGCTTGATTCATAATCTTCTCTTACGAATGCCTTAACTACTCTTATTGCATTAACATTTTCCTGAATTGTTGAGTTCAAATCATCGTATTTGGCAAATACCCTCGAGAATGCCTTCATTGCAGCAAGCATTATCAACGCAAGCGCAATCGACAATCCTATAACAGAATACAAATATATGTTTGCAATTCTAACCGAAACCTTATACGCCATGACCATAGCAAATATCATGCTTACCGGAGCTCTGAAACACATTCTCAAAAGCATCTGATATGCATTTTGAACATTTGTTGTATCCGTCGTAAGTCTCGTAATAAGACTTCCGGTAGAGAACTTATCAATGTTCGAAAAGCTGAAGGTTTGTATGTTTTTATACATATCTCTTCTCAAATTCTTGGCAAAACCGCATGAAGCCTGAGCGCCGAATACACCGCCGAGAATTCCGAAAAGCAGTCCTCCCAAAGTGAGGCATGTCATGATTATACCCATTTTTATGATATAACTCATATCTCCCGCACCGTTATTTCCGTTCACGCCGTAATCAACAAGAGCACCCATGCAAAACGGAATTATTGTTTCAAACACAACTTCCATAATCATGCATATAGGCGTCAATACCGAAGGAACCGTATATCCTTTTATCCTTTTGGCAAGCGTTTTTATCATGTTACTATTACCCTCTTTCCTTTTTGCTTTATTTCTGTTAAGAAAAGTATATATTAAATACCCGATAACGGCACCGAGCATATTTAATATCAAATCATCGACGTCAAAAGAGCCTCTCTCCGTCAAAAGCTGCATCACTTCAATGAGCATCAGAAACGTTAAAGAAAACACCATGGACGGCATAAACTTTTTGAATTTTCCGTATATAAACGGAAGACAAATGCTCATCGGAATCATAAATATAAGATTAACAAAAAGATTAACAAGCGGAATAAATACATTGTCTTTTCCGGCAGCAATCCATTTGATATAAAGCTTTATAGTTTTCATAGGAACAAGATTAACGCTCATTTTGGCATACTCCCATATGCCAACATTGTTCGCAACTCTTCCTCTGGAAAATAAAGTTATGTATATAAGAACAAAAATATACAATACAAATATTGTATACGCTAAAATTTTTCTTTTATTTTTCACAGGACGACTCCGTTATGTTTCTTTCGTTTTATACAAAAAATATCAAAAAACCACACCTTACTATTCTACTAAACATATAAAAAATAATCAAACAGAATAATTAATTTTTCAAGGAATCGCAAAAAATAAAGACATATTCGAATAATCGAATATGTCAGAAGAATCATATTAAGTATACCTATCCCAATATGGATATAACTTTGCAAACCAACTCAGCTTTAGTGGCAGGCTTTACTATATAGCCCTGAGGCATCAAATCCACAAGCGTTTCTATTATTGCTTCTCTTTCCGTTATTCCCGTCAAAAAAACTACAGGTACCGAAAAACCCGGAAACGTATTTCTGATTCTTGTCAAAGTCTGCGCTCCGTCTTCATCCGGCATCAGATAGTCAAGAAAAATCATGTCAGGTGTATGATTTGACAGATATTTTATGCACGCTTCGCAGGATTTAACAGCAGTAACATTATAAAATTCCGACAAATTGTCCTTAATAAGCGATAATTGTTGCGCATCATCGTCAACTACGAGAATACGTTTTCTCTTTGTGTAACCGCATTCGGCGCACATTTCATTCATTTCCATAATTATTTTTACTCCGATTCTATGAATGCAGCCATATCCTGAATAATCTCAGTAGCTTCATCATAACAAAAATCCTCGATATATCTTCTGGCTTCTTTAAGTTTGTTCTTTTGATTCGGTCTGAAAGGATAACCGTTTAATTTATCGACAAGAGATAAAGATTTTTCATCATCAAAATCTTCCAACGCTTCCAAAAGAAGCTTATGAACTTCCAATGCCTCATTCGCGTCAATTTCATCAAAGGGTTTAACCTCTTCCATTTCTCCGTAATTACTGACAATGTCTATTACACGTTCATATTCGGACATCAAAATAGAGGTATGTTCGTTTATATATTTTTCATCCTTTTCTTTTCCCTTGGATTCAAGTTCAAACGCCATGTCGCTCAACTCATCGGCTCCTATAGTTCTTGCATTGCTCTTAAGCGCATGAACAAGAACCGTATAGTTTTCATAATCCTTTTCCTCACGGCATTTTTCTATCTTTTCCCTGTTTGATTGATATGCGCGATAAAATCTTTGGATAGCCGAAAGATATTTATCGTCTCTTCCCGTATAGGAAATCCCCTCTGAGACATTCAATCCGGCTTCCGCTAAATCATTAAATTCCATAGTACCCCTCTTTTTATGCAATACCCAACGCCAACTTCAGACTGTCTTCAAAATTTTGATATGAAGCAGTCTTAAGAATATATGATGCCGGAGCAAATTCATCAACTCTCGTTTCAAAAACATTCGTTGCCGTATAAAACAAGATATAGCCTTTCTCTCCCATTTTGCGAAGTTCCTCAGCTACAACATTGCCTTTTGGCCCGCTCATAATGATATCCAGCACAAAAACATCAAACTTTCCACCGAGTTCCACTTCCTCAAGTAAGAGTTCTCCGTTTGCAAACGTAACAGCATCAATATTCACATTATATTTTTTTTCAAATTCAATCAGTCGATCCTTCATGATTTCCTGTTGAATAGCGCTATCATCACATAAAGCAACTTTAATATTCATACGCACCTCCGTCAATTCGGCAGAGAATTCTTATACTCCGTAATTAAATCAACCGTCTTTTTCTGTTCCGCAATCAATTTATCAAACAATTCATCTATATTATCTGCTTTTGTCGGTCCTGTCGGTCTGAAATTTTCAGTAATGGGCTCGGCAATTTGCGAAAGATTTGATAATGCCAAATTAAGACAAACACCCTTTAATGTATGCGCAGCTCTGAAAAGCAATTCCTCATTTCTTTCTCCGTTCCACTGAGAAATAAGATTATCAAAAGATTTATCATCAAGATATTTTACAATATATTTTGAAATAAATTTCTCTGACATAAGTCTCTCTTCAGCTTCTTTATAATTTCCGCCGATTGCATTATATAATTCCTGTACAGTCATATAATCACCTCTCTTTTATCAAGCCGTAAGTTTTTCTGCCAATGCTTCAAAATCTTCAATTCTGTCAACAAAACATTGCATAATATCGGGATTAAAAACACCGCACTCTCCGTTTACTATCATTTCGAAAGCTTTTTTCTTTTCAAAGGCATCTTTATAGCATCTCTTTGAAATCAAAGCATCATAGCAATCAGCTATCGAAACAATCTGAGCCGAAATCGGAATGTCATTTCCTGAAAGTCCTTCGGGATAACCTTTTCCATCAAATTTTTCATGATGATATTTTGCAATCTCATAACTGATCTTTCCATAATCATCATCCCACATCTCGCGAACGCTCTTAATAAAATCAGCACCCTTTGTAGTATGTGTTTTCATTTTTGCGAACTCTTCTTCGGTTAATTTTGAAGGTTTCAAAAGAATCGAATCAGGAATCGAAATTTTGCCTATATCATGTAAAACGCTCGCATCTGCAAGAATATCAATATTCAAAATATTCAAGCCATATTTCGGATACTTTCTGCTGATTTGCTCCGCAAGTATTTTTGTATATCCTTTTACTCTTTCTACATGAGAGCCGCTTTCCAAATCTCTTGACTCAACTACACTCGCAAGTAAATCGAGAAGGCTTGAATTTCGTCTTTCGATAATCTTCGTCTGTTCGGCAATCGTTTCTTCCAAATGTCTTTTGTAAAGATACAGACTGACAGTATTGTTTACTCTGGTTCTTACAACATTGCTGTCAAAAGGCTTATGAATGAAATCCGATATTCCCGCCGAGAAGCATTCCTGTTCCGAGGCTCTTGAGTCCTCCGTGCTTATAACAAGAACCGGTATATTATTTAAAATACCCTTTTCGTTAAGTTCTTCAAGAACTTCGAATCCATCCATATTCGGCATAACAAGATCGAGAAGAATTGCAACAAGATTGTCTTTTTCGATATCAACCGTTTCCATGGCGTTTATTCCGTCTTTCGCCGTTACTATTCTGTAATCTTCCGATAATATATTCCCCAATATTTCTCTGTTGATTTCCACATCATCAACGATAAGTACAGTATTTCTCATTCCGTTCCCCTCATTATATTCATTCACTTTTTCATTCAAGCTTCTTTATCTGCTCCATCACTCTGTCGTATTCATGATTTAAATCAAGAAGCATCCCCGTAATATCCTTTTTCGGAGCTCCCACGCGGAGTTCCTCTGCCAGTACCACACTGCAATCCGCCAATCTTCCGAGTCCGAGATTCAATGCAAGTCCCTTAATGCTGTGAGCCATTTTAAAGCCTTCAACCCAATCGCCTTCATTAATTGCTCTGTTCATAGTCAATTTATAATCGCCGTCCTGAAATTTCTTCAAATATTTTGCTATCCATTCATCATTGTCAAGACGAGAATGAACCTCTTCATAATTTTCATCCAAGGTATCGTATAGTTCCTTAACAGTCATGTTAATCCTCCCTCTCTTGTCCTAAAAACATCATAACAGAAATAAATAATTAAGTTTACGTAAAACTTACGCATTTTTAAATTATTTTTACGCATCATCAAAAAAGGAGTATAAGAATCCTTATACTCTCTTAGCACCGTAAAAAATGGCTTTACTTAAACTTTAATCTTTCATACAACGCGTTTCCCGCGTTCTTTGACAGAAAAAGTTGTTCACCGTTTATAAATGTTACACTCGTTTTGTCGGCTTTATCTATGTTTTGCGCATTTACCAAAAGATGTGAACCCGCAAAAATGAATCTGTCCTGCGTCGTAAGATTCGAAACCGCCTCCGAAAACGGAATCCTTAACATGGGACCTTCCAAAAGTGTATTGTCCGACATATGAAAACAAAGTCCTCTGTTTACTATATCCACATATAGAATATCCCTGATTCGTATAATCTGTTTTCCGTTATGAGTCTTAACTTCGATATTCTTTTCGTTCTTTTCAACTCTTTCGTTGGAATCTTCTATCTCTTCGATTGCTTTGTCCAAAACCTTATATATTGAATCTTTGCTAATCGGTTTAAGAAGATAAAAATAAGCCTTAACTTCATAGGATTCGACAGCGAATTCGCTTGTAGCGGTAAGATATACAATTTTGCCTTCATCTCCCATCGCTCTTAATCTCTGACCGATTTCGATTCCCTGAACCCCCGGCAAAATCATATCAAGAAAATAGATATCAAAAAAACCGTGCTCGTCAACATAATCAAGCAACGCTTCCCCTGTTTCAAATTCTTTTATTCTCACCTCTAAATTATGATCTTTACAATATTTTCCGACAATATCGCTTATTATCGACAATTGAACCGATATGTCATCGCATAAACCAATCTTTATCATGACTCACCCACATATTATAAAACAACCATAGCATTATTGTACAATATGTAGTGTTTTTTGTCTATCATTAATTTATAGAAGACCTATATCAATATTAGCGATGTAATTTACTATTTTATTCAAGATTCAAATCACGTATCTTTTGAACAACCGTATCAAATTCTTTCAGAAACGAATCATTCTGTTTGTCCATATATACATTGTCTTCAGTACGTGCGGCATTTTCCAAATTCTCGGCAAACTCCGCAAGTTTATAAGCTCCGATTTGATTTGAAGACACTTTAATACCATGAATCGACATAGCATATTTGTTAAAATCTTTCGCCGTGTACGCATCAAGAAGCGAACTCTTTCTTCTTGTATAAGCTCGGACATACTGCGTTACGAATTCTCTGTAAAGCTTTTTGCTGCCCAAAAACTGTATTGCTGCATCAAAGTCGATTTCCTCTATCGAGCCGAACAATTCCTTATCGGAATCTGAAGATGTGAGTGCTACCGCCTTAATTTTATCTTTCGGAATCCATTTTTTTATCAAATCCCCTATTCTTTCTTTTGAAATCGGTTTGAAAACGCAATCATTTGTACCTTCATACATAAGAAGGCATCTTGTATATTCTGATGTATCTGCTGTAATTGCTATAATTGGAACCGTAATGTAATTTTCATTTTTTCTGATTTTTTGAGTGGCATCTGAACCGCTCATTTTGGGCATCTGCTGATCCATAAAAATAATATCGTACTTATTATTATCTGTCATTTCAACAGCTTCAGCACCGTCATGCGCTCTGTCGGCTATTATTTCCATTTCCGTAAGAAAATCTCTTAATAAAGCTCTGTCCATTTTATTGTCATCTACAATAAGTGCTCTGACTTCCGGTGCTACAAAACCGAATGTATTCTTTTTCTGTAAATTATCCATATAACCACCCTTTTTTATAAAAAATTTCCTTTTACACATTATATCATTCGATAACAAGTAAACCTTTTAAAAATTTACGCATACGTAATGAACTTTTACGCATACAAATAAAAAAGAAAAAGAGTATCGAACAAATCGATACTCTTTAATAGCGAGAGGGGGACTCGAACCCTCAACCTTCCGGGTATGAACCGGATGCTCTAGCCAGTTGAGCCATCTCGCCAAAACAACTGCCTATTTAATATACAAAATATGCAAGCAGTTGTCAAGAAAAAGATTAATTAATCTGCAATTTTTTGTTTAATATTTTTACATTCTGTCCGGAGCATAGAATCCGAGACAATCCATACATGCCGTAGATACCCCAAGCGTCAGTTTTAAAACGCCGAGATAATTCTTTTTCAACTCTTCATTCTCCTCGGAAAGAATCTTTGTCTCATGATAGAACGAGTTAAATGAATTGGCCAAATCATAAAGATACGCACATATTTTATGAGGAGCAAGTTCTTCGAAAGCATTTTCCATCATTTCATTGAATCCCGTAAGTTTCATCATAAGATTCTTCATGGATGAATTCGTAATCGTGTTTCCTATCATGCAATCATCGATTTTTCCGCCATTCTCTTCATATTTCTTTAAAATTGATTTGATTCTCACAACCGTATAAAGAAGATAAGGACCCGTATCTCCTTCGAACGAAGTAAATCTGTCTATATCAAATATATAATCTTTTGAAGCCTGATTCGACAAATCTCCGTATTTAATTGCCGAAAGAGCAACAGTTTTTGATACTTCCTTGGCTTCATCTTCGGTCATGTCACGACCTGTAAGAATCTTTTCATACATCTTATCGTTAATGTCTCTGATAAGGTATTCAAGTCTCATAACGCCGCCGTCTCTTGTTTTGAAAGGTTTTCCGTCAAGTCCGTTTACGGTACCGAAACCGATATGAACAAGTTTCGTGTCATCATTGACAAGTTTAGTCTTTCTTGCGCATCTGAATACCTGTTCAAAGTACAGTTCCTGTCTTTTATCGGTAAGATATACGATACAATCGGGATTATAATTTTTCATTCTTTCCTGAATAGTAGCCAAATCCGTTGTATTATATAACGAAGCTCCGTCAGATTTAAGAATCATGCAGGGAGGAACCTCCTTTGTGTCCGTCTCTTCTTTAACATCGACAACCAAAGCACCCTCGCTGATATAAGCATATCCGCCGTCTTTCATATACTGAACCATTCCGGGAATAACTTCATGAACATCCGATTCCCCCTTCCAAAGGTCGAATTCCACATTCAAATTATCATAATTTTTCTTCAAATCACTTACGGAAACATTCATCATATGACGCCATAAAGCTCTGTAACCTTTAACTCCGCTTTGAAGTTTAAACGTACATTGCATAGCCTCTTCTTTAAAAGCCGCATCTTCTTTTGACTTAGCACTTGCAAAAGGATAAATCTCCTCCAAATCCGAAACCGTAAAAGGAGGTTCTGTAGGATACTCACCCTCAAATGATTCATCAAAATAAACAAGTTCCGGTTTTCTTACCTTGAGTTCGGCAATGACAAGACCCATTTGAAGGCCCCAATCTCCGAGATGAATATCGCCGATACAGTCATTTCCCATGTATCTGATAATTCGCTTTACGCTTTCGCCGATAACAGCGCTTCTTAAATGTCCGACATGCAAAGGTTTGGCAACATTGGGTCCGCCGTAATCAACCATATATGTTTTCTTATTCTCAGGCATATTGATACCGAATTTTTCGGAAGCGGACATTTCCTTTAAATAAGAAGAAAGAAATTCATCGCTTACATTAAGGTTAATAAATCCGGGCGCAACAACATCAACCATAGAAAAAGCCCCTGATTCCTTAATGGCATTTTCAACATCCTTCGCAATCAACATAGGCGCTTTCTTATATTGTTTTGCGCCTGCCATCGCACCGTTACACTGATATTCGCAAAGATCCGGTCTGTTTGACACGGAAACCTTTCCTAAATCTGCATCATAACCGGCTTTTTCAAAAGCAGCTCCTACCGCTTCTTTAAGTTTTTGTAAAAACTTGTCCATTTATGTAAACTCCTTTTTAATTTTTCGAATATACGCATCCACAGTAATTTTGCCTGTAAAGCCCATATTCTCTTGATAATTCAATGGATAATTTATATCCGTTTTTCTTTTTGAAGTCAGTCGGCAAATACATTATGTCAACTTCTTTGGCAATTTTTTCGCCAATCTCATTAATGAGCCCTGCATCCTTTAACGGACTCAAAGTCAAAGTGGTAGCAAATAAATCGTAACCGCTTTTTTTCGCAAGCAATGCCGTATTTCTGAGGCGCATCTCAAAACAAATTGCACATCTCTCGCCTCTTTCCGGGCAAAGCTCATAGCCTCTTGTTTTTTCAAGAAACAAATTCGGCTCAAATTCAGATTCAGCCATGTCGATTAGGTTGACATAACTTGAAGGCTTTTCTATTTGAACAGATTCCTTCGGAAGTACTATGTTCAAATTTTTGTTATATAAATCAATCAGTTTTTTCTGCTCTGAATATCTTAAATTATATTCATCAGGATCCGTTATGTTCGGATTGTAATAATATACGGAAACTCGCGCATGGTTTCTTAAACTTAACAAACAAAAGCTGCTGCATGGAGCGCAGCAACTATGTAATAATATACTCGGATTATCATATATGCCAAGCACTTTATTCATTTGTGTCAAATAATCATTTTTCATATCATTTGATTTTACAATATTTTTCTATATATTCTTCCATCGGCATCGGTTTTCCGTAAAAATAGCCCTGAACCGCATGACATCCGAATTTTTTGAGCATATCGACCTGTTCCTGCGTTTCAACGCCTTCACAGATTACATCTATGTTCAAAACATTTGCCATCTCTAGAATCTTTTGAAGAATAACGGTGCTGGCATTTGAAATAAATGATTCGTCAAAGAAATCCTTATCGATTTTCAAAACGTCGAAAGGAATATCTTTCAAAATATTGAGTGACGAGTAACCGGAGCCGAAATCATCCATTGCCAAATTAAGTCCGAGATTTTTCAAATCATTAACAACTTCAATCATTTTCATTCTTTGATCAAAGAAAACATTTTCCGTTATTTCAAGCTGAATCTTTGTAACATCGGCTTCATATCTTTTCAAAACCTTATCGACATTTCTTACGTAATCAGGGTTATTTATAAGAACTCTCGACTGATTTACGCTTATCGGAAAAAATCTGTAATTACCCGTTTTTCTCATTTCCTTCATTCTTATACAAAGCTGTTCCAGCATATAAAAATCAAGGTTTTCAATAAATCCGTTCGTCTCAAATAAAGGAATAAAGTCTGAAGGATATACAACCGTTCCGTCATCCTTAATCCATCTTACCAAAGCTTCTCCGCCGATGACCTCATCTTTGACAATATCCCATTTAGGCTGTATGTATACTTTGAACTCTCCGCGTTTTAACGAATCATGCATTTCGGACTCGATAGCATCGACTTTTCTCATATCCTTAATAATATTGTCAGAGTAAAAAGCGGTTAATACATTCTGGGCAACGTCTATTGATTTTCTTGCGGCATTTGCTCTGTCTATCATTAACTGAACATCTGTATCTTCTTTTCTGACCTGATACATTCCGACTTTAAGTCTTATAGGATATCTTACATTTGCATCATTTGCAGCATCGGATATACCTTTAACATATTTCATATACCTTGCATCGAAATCAAGGTCGTTTATACACAATGCAACAAACTGATCGGAATTGACTCTTACGCACAATTCCTTTTTATTATCAAAATTTTTTTCAAATTCTTTGATTGTGGCTGTAAGAACACTGTCTGCTTTGTCATGACCGTATGCTTCATTTATATATCGGAAGTTCATGATGTCAAATCTGAGAACAATAAACGGCATCTCTCGTTGCGAAAATATTATATATGATGCCTTATTTTTGAAAAAATTGAAATTATAGCCTCCTGTAACATCGTCTTTATAAGCAAGATTTCTCATTTGTTCGTTTGACGAATTTAAAGAAATCCATGTATACATTACAAGAACAACCATGATTATCATCATAGAGAAGCATACAAAATAACTTCTTATTGTTCCCTTGGCTATCAAGGAATCAAGAAGGCCCGATTTGAAATATGTAACATGATACAAATCTAAGGAATTATCAAACTTGCCGAAATACAAAAGAGAATCCTTGCCGTCTTCTTCAGTAACGGTGGTAACGACATCCGAAGAAGCATATAAATACATCTTAAACTCCTCGACAGACGACTGCGATGCGGTAAGGTTACCGACTCTTGACAAAAGTCCGTCGAAGATATTGTCGCTTCCTTCAAAAAATGTCTGATACGAACGGCTTCCGGCAATTAAATCACCCTTTTGATTAACAATGGCAAACGTACCCAATTTATTAAGATAATCAAAAGTGCCGGCGGACATTTTATCTTCCATGTCGCTTTGTACCAAAAGGAAATGTACGTCGCCGTCTTCATTCTTGCATTTCATTACGCCGATAATGCTTTGACCGACAAGATTCTCAGGGAGATAGCCCTTCGCGGGCAGACAGATAAAATCATCGGTAAAATTATGAGAAGAGATTCTCCTTAAAGATTCCAACAATTCTCCTTCATAGCTTACCTGATCTTTAGATACGAAAACGCCTTCCTTGGTAAGATAATAGAATTCATACCCGGGAGCGTATTTTTCCTGACTGATAATAACCTGTTGAATATCTTCGTTTGACACAAGCATGGAAACATTTTCATTGTAGTTATTTATCAACGCTTTCAGATACGTTACGTCATGCTCTATTTCGGCTATTGCCGTTTCTACATGTCCTTCAAACGCTTCTTCGGTTTGATTTCTAAAAAGTTTTTCTATATCAAATACATGAAAAAAAGTCGCACTCACACATATTGTAAGTACGCAAAGTGCCAACCATAAAATACCTGATATTTTCCTGCTTCCGCTATCATATCTGCGCATATATAACCCTCATTTTCAAGCCTATAACATTTTACCACAGATTCTTATTTCATTCAAATATTATTGATAAAAGAAGTAAATTTTAATAAAATATACATTGTGATTATATTATTATTAACGAGGATAAAATAAAATGAATAATACTCCCATCGAAATAGAAACAATGAAAAGCACAATAAAACAGGCAATTTACGGTAAAGACGATGTAATAAATGCCGTTCTTTGCGCAGTATTTGCAAAAGGGCATATTCTTTTGGAAGACATTCCCGGTGTCGGCAAAACGACTCTCGTAACCGCTCTTGCAAAAGTGCTCTCTCTCGATTATAAAAGAATGCAATTCACTCCCGACGTTCTTCCCAGCGACCTTACGGGTTTTACCATGTTCGACAAATCAAGAAACGAATTTGTTTTCAAAGAAGGTTCTGTATATACAAACCTTTTTTTAGCCGATGAAATCAACAGAACATCGCCCAAAACCCAGTCTTCTCTTCTCGAAGTTATGGAAGAAGGACACGCAACCGTTGACGGCGTAACAAGAGATATGCCCAAACCTTTTTTGGTAATCGCAACTCAAAACCCCATCGGAGCTTCAGGAACCCAGAAACTCCCGGAATCTCAGCTCGACAGATTTATGGTAAGACTTTCCATGGGTTATCCGTCCCATGAATCAGCCGTATCCGTTCTCAGAGGAGATTCACACGAAATAATAAACAAAATGAAACCGGTTATTTCCAAGGATGAAATAGAACTTTTTCAAAATCGCGCAGCATCCGTTTCAGTAAAAGATTCGCTTTATGATTATGCCGTTTCCCTTACGGAAGCCACAAGAAACGAAGATACCTTTTCTCTTGGATTATCACCGAGAGGAAGCATTGCTTTATTGAAAATGGCCAAGTCTCACGCATTTTTGGAAGGACGCGATTTTGTAATTCCCGATGACTTCCACGAAGTATTCTATCCGATAGCAAATCACCGCGTTATTCTTTCAACAAAGGCAAAAGCCTGCGGATTAACTTTGGAAGATGCACTTTTTACAGCATTCGATTCTGTAAAAGTACCTTAAGCCTATGAAAATGTTTATTTTATCAATTTTAAAATATTTAATTTTATTCGGGCTGTTTATTTCACTCAGCATAATATTTGAACAGCCGTTTTTTTTGTTATTTATACTTATAATCGTTATTTTCTTCCCGATATCCTTTGCGATACTAAAAAATTCATCGCAGGAATATGATTTTTTTCTTTCGGCCAAGAGCGAATATGTGGAAACACCGAATAACGCCGAATTTAAAATTTCCTACGTTCGCAAAAAAGGCTTACCTCTTTTCAACGCAAATTTGAAGTTCACATGCGAAAACCGTTTTTTTGAAAACAACCTCGAAAGAACTCTTTCGCTTCCTATATCGCGCAAAAAAAATTCTTTTTCCTTTTCGGTCGAAGAAAACGAGGTCGGTCTTATAAATTTACACATATCACGTGTGCGAATGACCGACTATACGGGTCTTTTTTGCAGAGAAATTCCTTTAAATCTCGAAGCGGGAATTCCTGTATTTCCTACCACCTCCACAGCAACGACTCTGCCTCCGATTACTCCGAGAGAAGGTACCGATGAATTCACCGAATCCGATCAGAGCGGAAACATTTCAAGTGACATAAAGGAAATAAGGGAATACCATCCCGGTGACAGACTCCAAAGAATTCATTGGAAGCTATCGGCAAAATTAGATGATTTATTCGTAAAAGAGATGGCCAATACTTCTACTCTCTCTTTTGTATTGCTCCCCGAACTTTGCAAATCCGAAATCGGAAACACAATAAGCAGTCTTTCAGCGACGTCCTCAAAACTTATCGAAGAAAAAATCAGATTCGAGATATGCATATTCAATCAAAGCATATGTGAATTCGAATATTTTATGGTTTCAAGCCGCGAGGATTTCGTTAAAGCGCTTACACACCTTTATTGTCAGCCTTTATATGAAGAAAGAAACGCCGCTCTTGAAACTTACAAAAGCGCAGGCAAATCAGATTCATCCTTCATTCATATTGTAGGCAAAAAAATACAAATCGGAGAATAAGTATGCCCTATTTTCTTGAAAAAAATAATTCAAATAAAGAACTTGCAAAAGAACATGTTTTGGTCGGTGAAATACGCGACTTGTCGAAACGCGGCTCTGTTTTGACTTTTTTTATCAAATCCATGCTTATTTTCGTTGCCGCATATTCCACAATCATGGGACTTTTAACCGCATTTAACGTCCCGTGTATCAAGCCGGTAATTATTTCATTCTTTGTTGTTTTTTCAATTATTGCTTCTTTTCTTTACATAAAAAAAATCATATTTTACATAGGATATATTGTTATTTTTCTCGCATTTACAATTGAACTGTCGAGATATTTTTATTATGCGAACTCAGGTTTCCAGGGAGTGGTTAACATAATATACGAAGCCTACTCAGATTACTATGCACTTTCTTCTTTAAGACAGGCTCAGGAATTATATAATGACAGAACCGTAACAGTTACTTTTGCAGCAATTTTTATAGGCTTGTTTCTTATAATTCTTTTAAATATAACCATATCGGGATACATGAATTTTTTTGAAACCTTCATTATCACCTTTCCTTTCTTGGAAATCGGATTCTATATAGGCAAAAAGCCTCCGATCATATATGTCTTCGGACTTTTGTTTGTATACACTACCGTATTTTTGTTACAGGCAAACAAATATTCACGAACTCAGGTTAAAGGAAAGCATACACATGAATTCGCAAGAATAAAACGAAATAACAGGCAATACTTCTTTTATCAGACGGATTTGCGAATTTTTATAATAGCTTTGGTCCTTTCATTTTTGATTACATCATTATCCGTATTCGTCTCTTCCGGCGTGTACTACAAAGAGACCTCAAGAAAACCGCAAAATGAAATTCACCGTCAAATAGACGAATACGTCAAAATCTTTATTCAAACGGGTATAACCGGATTTATAAATTCCTACTCTTCAAAGGGCGGTCTTTCCGGAGGAAAACTCGGTGGTGTAAGCCAGATACGTCCCGACTTTGAAACAGACCTTACGGTAACCTTCACTCCCATAAATTACGATTCCCTTTATCTGAAAGGATTTACCGGTTCAACATATTTCGGAAGTCAATGGATGGATTCGGTAATTTATGAAGAAAACGGACAAAAAAGCGGCATATCATACGAAGAAATCGATAAATTCGAAAGTTCAAGAGTTCCGATTTTTGAAAACAGGGGAAAAATATCGGTTACAAACGTAGATGCCAATCCGCTTTTCATATACACACCGTATTACACCTACCTCGAAACCCCGGAAAATGAGAATTCTGCATACAATTACAAGAACGTTTCCGCAAGAGATTCATACGAAATATACTACTATCCCGATACGAATCCAAACGATTACAAGTTAACACTCAAAGATGAATTGCTTGAGGACGACGGTTACAATTATTATGTTAACCAATATTGTACAAAAGTTCCAGACGAGCTCAAAAAAGTTCTGGATTCGACGCTTTCCGAAATAGATTTCGACGAATCTTTGACAGATAATGAATACAGGCTATCCGTCGCAAGAAAAATATACTCCTATTATGTGCAAAATTTTGATTATACCATGTCTCCCGGAAGCACTCCGAAAAGCAAGGATTTTGTCGATTATTTCCTTACTTCCCAAAAGCGCGGTTTCTGTGCACACTTCGCTTCGGCAATGACACTTCTTCTCAGAGAAAAAGGTATTCCTGCCAGATATTGCGAAGGATATAGCATACCTATGTCTCTCATATACGAGGATGGTATTCTCGAAGATTACGATTTTGACGAATGGTACCAAGGACAATCATCACTAGACGAAAATACCGTAATAACAGTTGACGTAAACGACTCCTATGCACACGCATGGGTAGAAATATATTTTGAAGGATATGGTTTTGTTCCCTTCGAGGCAACCATACCGTCCTTCGAAGAAACGGAAAACAATTTTAATTTTTCCGATTTATTTTCTTCTCTTCTTTCAAACACACTAAACATCGACGCTACAATCGATGATAACGAAGATATAAATACGGGAACCAATATCGAAGAGTATGATTTTTTCAAATCTTTTGCAACCATTAATACCAATTCGGCAGGAACAATTGCCGTAGTTGTTTTTTCAATCTTTATTGCAATTATTGTTTTGATTCTTTTGGCAAAGTGGATTACAATCAGATTAAAGTTAAGAATTTACAAAATCAAGCACGACGAATTCCATCTTGTAATGTACGATTACCAAAAACTGATTAAAAAACTTCGATGGAGGCAATATATCCACAAGAAAAATCCGTTGATGTCAGACGTGAAAAAAGCATATGAAGAATATTTGATTAATTACAACACTGCCCACAAGAAGAAAGACATAGATATCGACAAAATATTCGAATACTATGAACGTATTCTGTATTCATAACCGAAAGGAAAATCCATGGCCGCAAAAAATGATTCAAAAAGCACCAAAATATTGATTATATTTCTCGCAATTCTCTTTGTAGTGATTATTGCAGTAATAATCATCAACAAATTTTCAGACACGGTTCCAAAAAACCCCGAAGGTACCGTAGGAAATACTGCGGGAAACATTTACAATTCCGGTCTTTTCTGTGAAGACGGTCAGAAAATTTATTTTGCAAACGTTTACGATCAGTATTCTCTTTATTCAATGAATCCCGATCAAACGGATGTCAAAAAGCTTGTATCGGCAAAAGTAAAATATATTAACGCCGGCGGCGATTATCTTTACTACTATATGACAGATTCAACGACGGCATCCGGACTCGGTTTTATCCGAAGAGTCATGGGAATATACCGTTGCAAGAAGAACGGTAAAGCGGTGCAAACAATAACAAGAGATCCTTCTTTGGAAATGATTCTTGCCGGAAACGATATATATTATCAGCATTATGACAACAAAACCGCAGTTAATCTGCACAAAATCAGCACAGACGGCAAAACAGACATAAAACTGTCAACAGACATCATTAACCCCGCGGGAATATATGATGATGTCATTTATTACTCCAATCAGAATGAAAATCATTTTCTTATGATTCTCGACACGGCAAACGACTCCACATCGGAATACTTAAGATACAACGTCTGGAATCCCATACGTCAGGGGAATTACATATATTTTCTTGATATTCAGAACAATTACAGACTTGCGAGATACAATATGAGCGACGGAAGTATCGAATTATTATCAAAAGAACGTGTGGATTGTTTTAATCTTAATACCGAGTATATTTTCTACCAGACAAACGACTCAGAGAATCCTTTGTTAAAGAGAATGAGCATTGACGGTTCTACAGACGAGACGGTACTTGAAGGAAATTATACCTCTATTAACATGACAAGCACGTATGTATATTTTGTTCCGTTTGAAAATCAGGAAATGATGTACAAAACACCTTCTTACGGAAGCATAAACGTTACGGAATTCGATGTTGCAAGAAATGCAGCGGCAATAAATTAAATTATTTTTCATTATAAACTTTTAAGGAGGAAGCAAATGGACAAAATAATAATCAAAAGCTTGGAAATATTTGCTCATCACGGAGTATACGATGAAGAAAAAGATAAAGGACAACGTTTTGTAATTAATGCCGAGCTTTCTTTAGCAACAGCATTTGCAGGTCAAAGCGACAATATAGACGATACACTCGATTACGGAAAAGTCTGCGAATTCATAAAAGATTACATGGTTAGAAACCAGTTTAATCTATTGGAAAAACTCACAAACGATCTTGCAAGAAAATTACTTTTAAGGTTTACAGCCATCCAATCCTTAAAGCTTGAAATATCAAAGCCTGAAGCACCTATTCCGATGAAATTCGAATATGTCTCGATTCAGGTAAAAAGAAGTCGCCATACCTCGTTTATATCAATTGGTTCAAACATGGGCGATCGTGAAGATTATCTAAAATGTGCTATAGAAAATTTGGATGCAGATGAATGCATAGATGTGATAAAAGTATCGAAATTCTTGGAAACAAAGCCTTACGGAATGTTAGATCAGGACGATTTTTTAAATGCGGTTTTTGAAATATCCACCCTTTACTCTCCCGAAGAGCTGTTGGAACGTCTTCATCTCGAAGAGCAAAACGCTCAAAGGGAAAGAACGATTCATTGGGGGCCGAGAACTTTGGATTTAGATATAATCTATTTCGACAATATAATTATGTCAACCGATAATCTTATCGTTCCGCATCCTGATATGTGCAACAGATTATTTGTATTGGAGCCGCTTTGCGAAATAGCCCCGCATTTTGTTCATCCAAGATTTATGTTAACCTCAAAAGAATTGTTAAACAAACTGAATTCTCAAAAATAGCCAAAACAAAAGTTCCATGAAACCATGGAACTTTTTTTATGAATATATAATAGCTTCCGTCATTCTTATTGCCCTGACATTTTCTTTTACGTCATGAACCCTTACAAAACTTACGCCTTTCATAATAGCTATAACAGTCGTGGAAATGGTACCTTCGACTCTTTCAAAAATCGGAAGATCGAGAGTAAGTCCTATAACAGATTTGCGGCTAGTGCCAAGCAGTATCGGACATCCCAAATCATGAAGATCGTCAACATGATTAATAAGGCTTAAATTTTGTTCATATGTTTTTCCGAAACCAATTCCCGGGTCGACTATAATTTTATCTTTCGGTATTCCGCATTTAACGGCATTTTCAACGTATACAGACAATTCCGAAAGAACATCCGCCCTAAAATTTGAATACTCTGCATTTTTCTTATTATGCATCAAAACGCAGGCCAAATTTTTGTCGGCTACAAGTTTGGCCATTTTTTCGCTGTCTCTTAACGCCCATATATCATTAACCAAATCGCAACCGGCATTAACGGCTGCCGAAGCAACCTCCTCTTTATATGTATCGATTGATATGGGAATATCAAAATTAGATTTAACTTTCTCTATAACCGGTATTACACGTTCTATCTGTTCGGCGGCACTTACCGGAATATATCCGGGTTTTGTCGATTCTCCTCCGATATCAAGAATATCGGCTCCTTCGTTTAACATCTGTTCCGCCCTTTTTAAAGCAGAGTCCAATGTATTGTATTTTCCACCGTCAGAAAACGAGTCGGGAGTCACATTCAAAATTCCCATTACATACGTATGTTTTCCGATGTCAAAATTTTTGTTTCCGATAATCATACAAATCCCCCTAAAATATTCTTTTATTTTTCATTTTCTCATCCCAATAACACTCATTCCTTGCAGAACACGAAAAACAATTTCGCGAAAGTTTGTCTGCTTTGGCTATCAATGAAGTTATGTCACCTTTATCATTTTCGAACCCTTTATTTTCTTGGCGATGTTTCAAAATTGCATCAGCAATTATGTTAACCTCTTGTCTGTTGTAACCGCATTCTGCAAGGATTGATTCGGATATTTTAACTCCGTTTTCTTCATGATTACCTTCTTCGCTTCTACCGATATCATGAAGATAGGCAGCTGCACATACCACATCTCTTTCAAAGCCCAAATCATCCGACAAATTAATTATCATGGCTATTCTTGCCACGTCAGTTAAGTGTTCCAAACCATGTTTGCAAAAAATCCTGTCTTTTTCTTTTTTTTCAATTATGTTAAGTCTTTCTACAAAAACAGGGTGACAAATAATTGAAGTCACCCTATCCTTTTCATCATAAATCATATTCCAAGCATCCTGAAAAACGTTTGTTTCATCTCTTCTTTTTCAAACTCTCCGCGAGTAGCGATTGTAACCGTTTTACTTCCCGGCTTTTTGATGCCTCTCATTGTCATACACATATGTTCAGCTTCAATGATAACCATTACACCTTTTGCATTAAGTTCTTTCATAATGCAATCGGCAACCTGCGACGTAAGCTGTTCCTGAATCTGCAATCTTTTTGCAAATACTTCAAGCGTTCTTGCAAGTTTTGATATACCGACAACTTCTCCGTTCGGAACATAAGCTATATGCGCTTTGCCATAGAACGGCATCAAATGGTGTTCGCATGTCGAATAAAATACAATGTCTTTCTCCAATACAATTTCATTATTGTCAACATGAAACCTCTTGGACAAATGTTTAGAAGGATCTTCTTCATAGCCCGAATAAATTTCGGAATACATTCTGGCTATTCTGTCAGGCGTATCTTTAAGTCCTTCTCTTTCTATGTCTTCGCCTATACCTTCAAGAAGAAGTCTGACTCCCTCTTTGATTTTCTCTTCATCTATCATAATACTATCAACACTTCCTAAAAATGTTACTTACAAAGATACTCTCTCATCTCTCCCAGAAACGAAAGTGAGCCGAACACTACGACAATGTCGTCACCTTGCGCCAACAGAGAAGCCATTTCCAAAGCTTCATAATAAGAATCAGAGCATGTAACGTTACTGTTATATTTTCTGATTACATTGCCCAATTCGAATTTATCCAATGTTCGTTTCCTGTCTCTTGCATTTACCGTAACAACTGCTTTCGCCTTGGGAACACACATAGAAACAACTTCTTCATAATCCTTGTCTTTGTACATTCCCATTATATATATCAACTCTCGATTTGTAAAATATAAACTTAAATTATTCATAAGTCTTTTGACTGCATCCGGGTTATGCGCTCCGTCAAGAATATAAAGCCGGTTGTCTTTTCTTATAAGTTCAAATCTGCAATTCCACTTAGCATTTTCGAATGTTTTTGCCACCGCGGACTCCTTTATCATAAAACCTTCTTTCAAAAGGACCTCGCATACATCCAGTACACAAATCGCATTATCAATTTGATAATCACCCGCTTGCGACAGTTTTAGGTTAACATAACTCTTGTATGTGAACACTTGAGAAACAGAATATTTTGACTTAATTGTCTTATATCGTGCCTTCTTTATATCAGAAGATACAATGTTTTCGCAGTTAACATAATTTGTACTGTTTACATATTCATTAAAATATTCATACACCTCATCGCTTTGCGGAGCAAGCACAACAAACTTGGAGTCCTCTTTAATTATCCCGAACTTATGTAAACTGATTTCTTTTAAAGTATCACCAAGAAAATTGCAGTGATCATAACTTATGCTCGTAATTATGTCAACCAAATCGTGTTTTATGGCATTTGTTGCATCAAGCCTTCCTCCCATACCGCATTCCATAATGGCAACTTCGCATCCCATTTCCTTAAAAATAAGTAACGATAAAACAGTTTCGATTTCAAAAGCGGTCGCGTTAATGTTATGTTTTTCTACCGCCTCGATAATTTTCGTAAGATTTTCGGCCCATTTTGTTTTAGGTACCATATGGGAATTAACGAGAATAATTTCTCTTTCATTCATAACTGCCGGAGACAAAAATCTTCCTGTTTTGATTTTGCTTAACGCTAAGATATTTTCAAGATAATATCCGACGCTTCCTTTTCCGTTTGTACCGGCAATATGCAGTATTTTCAATCCTTCTTCAGGACGATTAAAGACTTCCAGAAGTTTAGTCACCTCATCCAGTCCCGGTACGCTCCCCATCGTCTGTCTTCTGTTTTCAAGCCATGTGCGGCAATCATCGTAATTCATATCATTTCCTTATATCATAAAATCGGCAGGCTCTTCGCCTGCCGTTTATTAACATTCATCTGCGATATCATCTGTTTCAAGTGAATCAGCACCTATATTCAATGTGTTTAAGGTACGTCTCTTAAGTCTTGCTTCCTCCGAATATCTTATAATAAAGTCTTTCACCTCTGCGGAATTCTTTATGTTGTGAAGAAATAGCTTGGGATGTGTCGTATCACCGGTATAACAAATAACACAGCCCAAACCGAACATTCTTTGAAACAATCCGCGTTCCAATTCGACGTCCTGAATCTTGTACATATAACAATCGTCTTCAACCTTCTTAAAAAAGCCGGAATCAATTGTCAAAATATCCTTCTTTATTGTATATTTCGTGAAAGTAAACGGAAGTCCGAAAAAGCCCCATCTCTTTTTTTCGACAATCTCTTCTATTCCTTCTATATTAATCGCTTCGCTCATTATTTCTCCTCCAATAACACTTATATATTACTCCCCTATTATATATTAATCAATCACAGTTTGAATTCCGCCCAGGAATACTGTTTCATATATTCTCCTCTGAAACTGTTGACTGCGTATTGTTTTCCGGATTCAAATTCATATCTGTCACACAAAATCTTTTTTGGATCTATAGCGTAATAATTTCTTTCTTTAACAAGTATATCGCTTATACCGACTTCCTTCAGACTTCTGACCATTTCTTTGTATATCTTATTAATATAGTCTTCAACTTTCCTGTCGTATACTCCTTCTCCGAAAAGAATAGCAGCAATCTCTTTTTTCGTAGAACCCGTGCCTCTTCTGTCAATGAGATAAGCAAGCATCTCCTTTGATTTGGTTCTCTTGAACAAAAGCGGTTTGCCGTTGACATATATATCAAAATTACCGAAAGTCACAACCTTTATATTCGAATCGCTGATTTCCTCTATCGGATTTCTGAGATTATCGAGTTCTTCTCTGATTTTAGAAGCCGTTGCCGGTTTCATAACATATCCGCTTGCTCTCATTGAAAAAGCTGTCTGAGTATAGTCGGTATAGCCTGTCACAAACACAATATTGGCATTCGGATAAAACTGTTTAACTTTATATGCAAGTTCTATTCCGGTCATGTCTCCCATCTCAATGTCAAGGAAACATACGTCACATGCATTTTTTTCAAGGTATTCAACTGCAAGCGTACCGCTGGAAAAGGCGTTTAATTCCGCCTCAGGTTCAGCTTCACGAATTGCTTCGGCCAATACATCAAGAGCCATAATTTCATCATCAACCGCAATAATTCTCATAAATACTCTCCTTAGGAATCAACACACTGACAGTAGTTCCTACTCCTACCTCAGATTCAACCAATATTTTCCCTTTGCACATATAATCAAGTCTCTGTGTAACATTCTCAAGTCCAATATGTTTTCTCGTTTTGTCATATTCCGCACCGACTTCGAAACCGACACCGTCGTCCGATACTTTTATGCAATAATCCGTTTCGGTCTCATATACGGACAGTTTAACCGTTCCGCCTTCTTTCTTTTTGTTAATGCCATGTTTTATTGCGTTTTCCACAAGAGGCTGAATTGACAAAGGAGGCAGCACAAAATTCTTTACAGATATATCTTTTTCAAACTTCAATTTATCTCCGAATCGCATTTTTTCAAAATTAAAATAAATTTCAATATGCTGCAATTCAGTATCAAAAGGTATCAGGTCATTGCTTTTGATTGATTCAAGGTTCATCCTCAAATAATCGGCAAAATCGGCAATTGCTTTTTTCGCAGCCTTAGGATCGGTATCACATAGTCGCATAATCGCCGTCAGCGAATTAAAGAGGAAGTGAGGCTGGATTTGCGAAATCATCGCAGACGTCTTGACTTCCTGAAGTTCACTGCTTTGTTTATCGACCGTCTGCTGAATTTCAACCGTAATTTTTATCGACATATTAACGTATACCATCATAATGGCAAGTGCCGAAAACGGTATCGTAAGTATTATTCCTTCGAAAAATCTTTGAGCAATCTGACCGATTAAGGGAAGCATAAGGAACAAACCGACGTTAAAGCTGTCCGTGACTCTCTGCGAGTCCTTCGAACGTATCATTTCAATAAACGCAACGGCAAAACCATATGCAAAATAAATCGCAATCAAAGCATTTGCTACAATATGATACGGTCCGTGATAATAACCTTTTTCAACATCAATGCTGAAAATGCAATTGGTGAAAGCATTCAAAATCATCAATCCAAGCATGGCAATCATCGGAATAATCGAAAGGATTTTCCACCATACGGGAGGATTGCTTGTATGTCCGAGCCATTTACGTATAGCTATATCTACAACAAAAAATGCAGAAATTTGAACTATAAACAATAAGCTCGTAAATACGTATGCAAGACAAAGCGTAATCGTATTATTACAATTGTCCGTAAACATCCACGACACAATGTCCGTAAGAATAATTACGGCCATCATTGCTTCGAGTGCCGTAAGAAGAGCTATTCCTTTTACATTCTTGTACGAGCGACCCGATATGTAAATTATTACGATTAAAATAATTGCCATGAAATCCAAGGCTATATTTGCATTAATAATCATTTTGTCATTCTCCTGTCCTATTATAATACAACATTTTTTTATTGATTTCAATTATATGACGTGTTATCATAGGAAAAATACTTCTAAAGGAGATAATTATGCGTCATTTAATGAGTCCTCTGGACTTCACGACGGAAGAACTCGACAAGTTGTTCGACCTGGCAAACGACATTGAAAAGAACAAAGACAAATATGCTCATGCCTGTGACGGAAAGAAACTTGCAACCTGTTTCTACGAGCCAAGTACCAGAACAAGATTAAGTTTTGAATCGGCTATGATGTCACTCGGCGGAAAGGTTCTCGGTTTTTCAGATGCTGCCTGTTCATCGGCCGCAAAAGGTGAAAGCGTTTCCGATACAATTCGAATGATTTCCTGTTACGCAGACATTTGTGCAATGCGTCACCCCAAAGAAGGCGCTCCGATGGTTGCATCCACCAAGAGCCGGATTCCCGTTATAAACGCAGGTGACGGCGGACATCAGCATCCCACTCAGACTCTTACCGATCTTCTTACGATTCGTTCTTTAAAAGGACGTCTTAACAATTTCACTATCGGTCTTTGCGGAGACCTTAAATTCGGACGTACGGTCCACTCTCTCATCAATGCTTTATCACGATACGATAACATCAAATTCATTTTTGTATCACCCGAAGAATTAAGAATCCCGGAATATATCATCGACAAGTTAAAAGAAATGAAAATCAGTTACAAAGAAGTCATTTCTCTTGAAGAAGTTATGCCCGAACTTGATCTTTTGTATATGACCCGCGTTCAGAGAGAAAGATTTTTTAATGAAGAAGATTATGTAAGATTAAAAGACTTTTATGTACTCAACAAAGAAAAAATGTCCTTGGCAAAAGAAGATATGCTCGTACTTCACCCTCTTCCCAGAGTAAACGAAATCTCGGTTGAAGTAGATGATGATCCGAGAGCCGTATATTTTAAACAGGTTCAATATGGAGTGTATGTAAGAATGGCATTAATTTTAACACTTCTCGAAATCGATACATCGAATTTGTAAAAGAAAGGAATTATCATGTTAAACGTTGGTAAAATCGAAGAAGGCTTCGTTCTCGACCATATCAAGGCAGGAAAAAGCCTTTCACTGTATCATCATTTGCAGCTTGACAAAAAAGACTGTACCGTAGCTATGATTATGAATGCAAAAAGCGGCAAGATGGGTAAAAAAGATATCCTGAAAGTAGAATGCGACATAGAAGAAATGGATATGGATGTCCTTGCGGTTATCGATCACAACATCACGGTGAACGTAATTAAACACGGAGAAATAATTGCAAAGAAAGAACTCACCCTTCCAAAAGAAATCAAAAACATTTATAAATGCAAGAATCCCAGATGCATCTCAAGCATCGAGCAGGAACTCCCGCATATTTTTGTTCTTGATGAAAACAAAGAAGTTTATCGTTGCAAATACTGTGAAGAACAAACAAGGCAGGAATTATAAAAATTTTAGGGGCTTTTTGAAAGCCCCTTTTTTTATACCTCTATTTTCTTGTTGATAACGTTGTAAATCAGGCTTATGCCCAAGCATATAAATCCTGCAACCAAAAACGCCAATGCATATCCGAGTGCAGACGAATAATCAAAATCAAGCATAACCATTTTGAAAATCATAAGTATGATAACAACGAGTCCGTATATACGAGGGAATTTGCTTGTCAGTACAAATCCGAGGATTATATACGACGTTGCAATAACTATTGCCACTATATCCGCAACGACACCGGAAGTGCCCCATGCATCGCACACAAGGAACGGAATTAATGAGCACTCAATAATGCTTAGAATGTATAACGCTTTGTTATCTTCTCTGTTTCGCCAAATTCTCTTTGCACCGATAGGAAGAAGCAAAATCACCAACGCGCCGGCAATAATATCATCAGGACTCTTTTGAATATAAGCAAACAAAAGGGCCAAAAGCGCTATACCGTGATTCAATATAAGAGGCAATGTTTCAAAGTCTTTTTCGTCTTCCTCAGGATTCTTCGAAAGCGACGTAAATGCATACAAAAGATTATGAACAGCGAGAGACGCGACAACGATATTCATCGGAGTAATGATTTGTTTCGCAATCTCATCGTGGAGAAATGAAATACCGAATTCTATGCACACCAAAGAACCTGCAATATACAGAATGATTTTCATATATTTCTTATAAAAATCCGATTTTAAATACATTTCAACAAGCTGTCCGACAACCGATATCGCCAAAGCCGCTAAAACAGCCTTTGATTTTAATCCTGATACGGTAAACAGAATGAAAAAAGTAAACACCAAATTCGCGATTCTGTCGAATTTTTCTTCGTAAATGTATGCTTTCACAAGATAAGCAATTACAAGAATAAACAGCCATATAATTTCAAAAGGCGTTTCAACCGATAATACTTGCGTCACAATATAAAGAATAAGCACTAACGTTATTATAAAGAGAATAATCTTTGTATCGGTTTTGTCTTTTTTATTCTTGGCAAGCGGAGTAAACATAAAGAGAAGTACTGTCACGCCCAGCACAAAAAGCGTTACATTCGACACAACCTCTTCAATAAGAAACGGCCTTAAACCAACAACAGAAAACATAATCGTGCTAAAAGAAAGACAGAATTCTGCAAGTGAAACGATTTTGACAGCCGTCGAATATCTTTCCTTCTTCGAATAGCAAAGTACCATGCTCAGTACGAAATAAATCACAACAAGCGACAAACGTATTGCAGGAAAAACTACGCCCGGATCTGAGTCTATTTCATTGCCTCTTAAGAAGAAAATCAAAACAAGAGGAACATATTTGTTGATTTTTCTGTTTGCAAAATAGCCATTATAAAATGCAACGAGAGTAAGAACAACAGACACTGCCAAATACAGCACTCTGATATCACCTTCGAAAACAAGGAATATGGCCAATCCGTAAATTGCAAGCAAACAGTTCAAAATATCGTCAATATAGAATGTATCCCTCTTTTTTTCTTTGTTTGAAGACAAAGGGGTAAACATAAATAAAATATTCAAAAGAGATGAACCGCAAAGCATAATTGTAAACATAATATGCTGCATTGTCTGTTCAGACAAATTTTCATTCATTCCCGCAGCCGTAATCGATACCGTTATCACATACAAAAGACTGATTCCAAAAGTTTCAAGCTTATAGAGCGTTTTGTACTGATCTTTGGCAAGATACAGGCACAGATAAAATGCCGCCAAAGACAAAACTCCTACAACTATTCTTAGGATAACAGATGCCGGCATAAACGCATAAACAAGAACCGCAAGCAATGAAAACATTTTGAATAAATGATTTTTTCTTACAAATCCCAATATAATTAGCGGAATTATCAATCCGAATATATAACCGTATTCGTATGTCGTTTTATTAAGTAAAAGAAGAATCGTCTGGGTTAAAAGAATCAATAATTCAATAAAATAACATCCAAACGTTTTAGAATAAACAAACTCTGTAACCACAAGAATAATCGAAAGCGAAGCAAACGATGCAAACAATGTAATTGCCGTATCCGAAAACAACGAATCAAATAAGAAGATCGAACTTACAACGTACAATCCGACATAAATGAATCCAAAAAACGCGAAAAAGATTTTGTTCTTATCCTTATCGTGAAGAATAAGAAACAAGTCAAAAACAGATACGGCCACGCAAATAAATATTGCAGCCAATCTCGCAATTTCAAAAGATTCAGCTTCAAAACAAATATTGCCGGGAATAAGCAATAAGAGTTCAATCGTATTGAAAACATGGAAAATCACATTATCCTTAACGCTGTCTCTCTTCTTAAAGAAAACATAGAATGAAATTTTGCTTACAATGAAAAATACCGTCACAATAAACATTTTGACGGGATCGCCTGTCGAATTTGAAAGGAAAAATCCAAGATAAACCGCAACACAAACTCCTATGTTGCCGATTATGTTAAAGAGAGAAGATCCAAATTTTTTCAGTAAAATCAAAGATATTGACCATACCAAAATCAGAACCATCAAAACGGTATCATTTATGGATTTAAATACCATGTTGCTTACAAAAAGCGAAACATACAGTTCTCCCATTCCGAGAGAAAGAAAAAGCGACGCTATTGTATCAGATGATTTGAGTTTTGTTGCCGAAAGGATTCCTCCTGCCACAAATACAAATCCCAAGGTATAAAAAGCTATCTGTTTAAATACATTTCCAAGGCTCGGAGTTAAAGCATTGGAGAAAAGAATCACACCGACAAAAATCAATCCTGCAGCCAAAACGCCCATAACAAGTCCGCCGACTTTGCTCTCGAGCGAAGCCTTCTTTTTCTTAGGCTTCTCTTTTGTAACATTTTCAACCGAAGGTGACTTTTCCGTTTTCTTCGTTTCTTCAATCTTTTCATTGACGACAGGATTCTTTTTCGTATTATCGTCTTTGTTCAAAGCATCACTGTCGTTATTGGTTCTTGAAGACAACAATTTTATAAGCTTTTCTGTTGCTTCGTCCTCATATACTTCATTAATCGGAGTATCTGCTTGGTTCTTAGCAACAGCATTTGCAGTCATAGGTTTTTCATCCGCTACGGTCTGATTTTTTGATTGCAAATCAATTCTTGATGATAAAGAAGAATACTGTTTATCAAGATAATCTATCTCGCTTTTTAAAAACTTCAGTTTTTCTTCAATCATCGAATCATCGGAATTGCCATATTTTTGACAAAGATTCAAAAGAGCCTCTCTGTCTTTAATTATCTGCCTTTCCAAATTCAAAAGCTCATTAATTGATTCGTTCATTTTCCCTTTTCCTCATTCAAACATTTATACCAAGTTGATTACTTCATTTTTCGGAGCTTTTGCAGGCACAATTTCCTTTGCGTAAAGAACCGGTCCTACGCCGTTATAATCTTCCCAAAACTCCATTTTTATTTCAGCAGTAACTGTAATCCAATCGCCTTTTTTATACTTATCTGCTTCATCCGTTTTACAAATAAAGCCAAGAAAAGCAATATCTTCGGCGCAACATGTCATTGCGGAACGTCCGGGAACAAGATGACCTTTTTTCATGGTTTCGGGCTTTACAACCTGTGCCAAAAACTTAACCGTCTTTCCTTCATATCTGTCAGGAGTATCAAGACAATCAAAGAACCAAATACCGTAATTTTCGTCAATAAGCTCTATTACAGGTGCTTTTACATCAAAAGGAAGTTCTTCGTCAAGTATCGTCGACACTTCACCTTTCGCATCCTCAAATACGATTTCTGCGTTTCTGTTAAGTGCCATCATATTCCTCTTGTATGTGGGCAAATCCTTGTAGAGATTGTCACATCTGTTGAAAATAATGAGTTCTGATTTTTTAACCATGTCTGACACAAGAGAACGCATATTTGAGAAGTACATGTTAAAGGTCTGTGCATTGATTATCGTAACCTGTTGCGACAGTTTCCAATGCCAAGGCATCTTAAGTTCAGACATCTGCCACATACCGTTATATTCGATAATAATTCTTTCCGGTTTGTGCTTTTTCTCAAGTTCAAGAAGTGCCGAACTTGTAAAGTTCTCTTTATCATCAATCACTTCAACAACCGTATGTGTCTTTTCAAGAATTTCTTCTTCTATTTCTACCTCTCCTTCTTCGCAAAGAATAAGAAGTGTAGTGTTTTTGCTCTGAAAATAATCCTGAGAAATCGTAAATTTGATAAACTCAGTCTTTCCGGCTTCAAGAAATCCGTTTATTACAAATACATTTTTCATAATTAAAACAATCCTTTAATCTTTTCTTCGTTAAGCTTTGAACCGATTACAACAATCTTTCCCGTAACATCGGGACTTCCGGGACGTACATTCTTCTCTTCCGGCACATAGTCGAAATAGATAAATCCACCGTCCTTGTCATATACCATTCCTTTCGAACGAAGAATGATGCCGTATGTATCGTTATCATCAAACTGCTTCAAAATATCCTCAATCTGAGCCATTGTGTATTTCTTTGCAGTCTCAAATCCGATACTTGAAAATACCTCATCAGCATGGTGATGATGGTGGTGATGATCATGGCAACCGCATTCACATTCTTCACCATGTTCGTGATGATGATGTTCATGTTCATGTTCATGTTCATGTTCATGTTCATCATCATCGTCATCATCGTCATGATGGTGATGATGGTGGTGCTCATGCTCTTCTTCATCGTCATCATCGTGATGGTGATGGTGATGGCACTCGCAATCGGGATCGTCGCATTCCTCATCATTCTTATGAGCAAGTTCCTTCTTCATTTCTTCAAGAAGCTCTTCTTCAAGAGACTTACCTGCTTCATATGTCTTAAGAATCTGTTCACCTGTAATCTGGTCCCAAGGTGTTGTAATAATCGTAGCCTTAGGATTATGCTCACGAAGCATATTTACAGCTTCGTTAAGCTTTTCTTCCGATACGTTCTGTGTTCTTGAAAGTACGATTGTGCCTGCTGCTTCAACCTGATTAATAAAGAATTCTCCGAAGTTTTTCATATACATCTTGCACTTTGAAACGTCAACCACGGCAATTGCAGCATTAAGGGTAACTTCCTTCATCTGCTCCTTTTCTTCAAGGTCTGCAACAGCCTTTATAACATCAGAAAGCTTACCTACACCCGAAGGCTCAATAAGAATTCTTTCCGGTGTGTATTTTTCGATTACTTCTTTAAGAGACGTTCCGAAATCGCCTACGAGCGAGCAACAAATGCATCCTGAATTCATTTCCTTTATTTCAATGCCGGCTTCTTTCAAAAATCCGCCGTCGATACCTATCTCTCCGAATTCATTCTCAATAAGAACTACTTTTTCATTGTGAAGAACATCCTTTAACATTTTCTGAATAAATGTTGTTTTTCCGGCTCCGAGAAATCCGGATATAATATCAATTTTTGTCATACTTTTTACCTTCTTTCCAAAAATAACCATCTAAACTCGTATTATATCACAGTTGTCAAATAAAAAAAATACGGAGACTTAGTCTCCGTATCCAATTATTCAGTAAAAGTAATAACCGAATCCGCCGGCACATAAAACGAAGTTCCGCTGGCATACCTCGTGCTGTCACCTTCCACTCCGTTAACTCCGTTACTCAGCGTATATTTGATTCCGCCTTGAATTTTATATTTTCCTTTCGGTACTTTCTTTTCCTTCATCCACTCATCCATGAGAGTTACAGTCAATTCGCTTTCTCTTCCGGATTTATCCACGGCTTTCACAGTGAACGAATCGTATCCCAACGAAGACTCAAGCGTTATTTTCGTTGAATTACCGTTAATTGTCACTTCTTCTCCGTTAACATACACTGCTGACAAATTCTCGTCAGATATCGTTATTTCAAGACTTTTCGAATACACTTCCGAATTATCGGTCGCCCCGGCAATCAAAGGATTATCTGTATCAATCATAATATTATCGATTGCGATACCACCAGTTTTTTCGCCGTTTCCGTTCATAAGGAAAATCTGTCCCAAATCAGTATTTCTGTAAATTGTAATTCTGTCGGTATAATTTCCGTTTAATGCGGTAGCTATAGTATATCCGGCAGGCGCCGAAACAGTAACTTCCGATTGATAAATACCGTTCTTGCCCTCAATTCCGTTTATCGAATAAGGATTTGCGGGATTTTGAAGATATGTGACTGCGAAATTCGTTTGAACCGTAACTTCGGAATATTCATCATTCGCCGGAAGTTTTGCAATAACCGTATACAATCCTACTTCAGAGGGAGTATCATACATTACTCCGTCCTTAACAATATTAATAACGGCTTTTGATACATCATTTGTCGTTGAATTAACATTAATAGTCGGAAAAGCACCGAGTACACAGTTGTTAGCGTTAACCGAAGCAGTACCCTTCTTAAGTTCATTATTTACGGCTTCCTGCTTTTCCTCCTTTTTCTCTTCCTGCTTTTCTTCTTTTTTCTCTTCCTTTTTCTCTTCCTGTTTTTCTTCCTGCTTTTCTTCTTTATCCGTATCTTTATTTAAATCTTCAGAATCAGCGTCCTCTTTATTTTCTTCTTTTTTCTCTTCCTCTTCCTCTTCTTCCTCTTCATAAGAAGGATCCTTTTCCAGAACCTTTGCCTTTAATGCAAACGAAGGTTCAAGGATATAATCATCGGGATTATCTATAGCAAAATCATCCAAATCCGGAATATTAAACATAATGCTGTCGCCGTCGGGATATACTGCCGATACACTTACCTTCTGATTAATTGTAATCGAATATTCTTTATATTCCTCAATATCCGAATCGACACTCACTTCAAGTTCTGTCGAACCGTTAGCAGGTATTTTGATAACATATTCGTGAATTTCATTATTGTTATCATCTCTTAATGTTTCCTTTCCAAGCTCTGCATTTTCAATAATAAAAGGATATAAATATTCTTTTGCAAATGACAATTCGATATCAAAAGGAAACTCATTTTGAATCGTAAACGAGGCGTTTTTGTCATCTGTCATATATATAGTGCCGAGGTCAGCGCTGTGTGCAAACAATTCATCAACAAAATCCTGATTATATGATAATGTTTCATTATAAACCGAATTATAATCCATTGTACCTATGCGGACAGGATATGTTCCTGACTCTTTCATATTGACAAATTCGGTATTCATGGGAATTGACAAACCGGATTCATAATCATCGCAGTCATATGCAATCACTTTATCTACCGATGAACCGTAATGGATTCTCAATCCGTCACCGGCAGTCCACGTTCTTATCTCATTCACCGAGCCGTACACATCAAGAATTGTATTCTCATTGTGCATAATGTATTCGCTAACGTTTCCTTCAACATTAAGACTGTTTCCCATATACTGTGTAATATATCCCGAAACTTGACCCGAAACATCACAAGATGTCTCGTTCTCCATATCGTTACTTCCCAATATAACATTTCCGTAAACAGTACCGCTAATTTCCATCTCGCCTATAGTCAGCATAAGCCTTGCGTAATCATCGGTAATATATACACTGCCGCCTTCCTCTATTACAATACGACCCCATTCACTTGTACATTTCATACTAGCCGTATATAATATTCCGCCGTTATGGACAATAAGGGTCGGAGCTAAATCAGGCGACGAATCATATGCATCCTGTAAAAGCACTTCCTCATCGACATATAAAGTTCCGTATATGTCGATTTGTCGTCCGTTAACAGCAAGATCTGTCCATCTTACGTTTTCTCCGTCATTAATTGTATAATCGTCATCTTGCAAAATTTGATAAAAATCACTGGTCAGACTCGGTCTGCTATCGGGATATGCAAAATTATCATCGCTGTTTTCGGCATATACCTTTTGAGTAAAACCGCCGAAAGGAATCACATTTAAAACAAGCAAAATAATCAGGGAATACGCAATATATTTTTTATTAAATCTGATTTTCATAAACGCCTCCGACAGTTTTCAAAATAATTTAAATTCTAAACAATTAAGGTTAAATTACACATATAGTATTATTTTATAGTCGATGCACTCTTATTTCAAGTCATATTGCAAAAAGAATGCAAAACCGAACAATAAAAAAAGACTCGAAACCATGTCTCGAGCCTTTACTTGAAATTCAAACAAATTAAGCAATCTTAGCTTTAGCGATGTCTGCAAGAGCCTTGAATCCTTCTGCATCGTTAACTGCCATCTCTGCAAGCATCTTTCTGTTGATATCGATGTTTGCAAGCTTAAGGCCATACATAAACTTGCTGTATGATAAGCCGTTCATTCTTGCTGCAGCGTTGATACGTGCAATCCAAA
Source organism: Lachnospiraceae bacterium (assembly GCA_045628965.1). Taxonomy (GTDB): domain Bacteria; phylum Bacillota; class Clostridia; order Lachnospirales; family Lachnospiraceae; genus UBA3766. The sequence goes on from JAZQQI010000033.1 coordinate 51,754, forward strand.
GACGTCTGAACTGTCTCTTATTCTGCTTACGTCCTGCGTATGAAGAAGTAAGAGCTCTCATAACCGACTGCTTAGCAACACGATACTGTTTTGATCTTGCTCCTCTGTAACCTTTTGCAAGCTTTAATGTTCTGTTATGTCTTTTCTTGGCATTTAAGCCACCTTTAATTCTAGCCATTTTTTACTTCCTCTCTTTCCTTAGATGTAAGGTAAAATCTTCTTCATGTTCTTAACATTTGTGCAATCAGTGATAGCAGCCTGTCTCAAGTTTCTCTTTCTCTTTGTTGACTTCTTTGTTAAGATATGTCTCTTATAAGCTTTATTTCTTTTAAGCTTTCCTGTTCCCGTTAATTTAAAGCGCTTTGCAGCAGCTCTCGATGTCTTCATTTTAGGCATAACCATATCCTCCTTAAATTAAATAAATATATTTTAACTGCTTATTTCTTATCAGCCAAAATCATTGCAATCGAACGACCTTCAACCTTAGCTTCTTTTTCAAGAGTCGATACATCGCTCAAAGCCTCGGCAAAATCATCAAGAAGTTTCTTCGCCGTCGGAATTCCGTGAGTCATTTCACGTCCTCTGAATCTGATTGTTACTTTAACTTTCTCGCCCTTTGTCAAAAACTTTCTTGCGGCGTTAACCTTTGTATTAAAATCGTTCGTATCGATATTCGGTGAAAAACGAATTTCCTTAACTTCATAGACTTTTTGTTTTTTCTTGTTTTCCTTTTCTTTACGAAGCTGTTCGTAACGGAATTTGCCAAAATCCTCAATTCTGCAGACAGGCGGTGCCGCATTCGGGGATATCATTATAAGATCAAGTCCCGCATCATCGGCAATTTTTAACGCTTCGCTCGTAGCCATAACCCCGAGCATGTTACCTTCTTCACCGATTACACGAACTTCCGGTTCGCGAATCTGATCATTAATTAAATAATCGTTGTTCTTCATATTCCTCCATGAATAAATTCATAAAAATAGAGCGGACACAACAGTACCGCTCTAATATAAAAAGAATATTTCAGTCTTTTGATATTAACACCGGAAACGCAATTGTCGCCGGGTGAGAGCGGATACTCTGCTTTTTTGTAACCTTTGATAGTTTATACTATATATTTGACCGTGTCAACACTTAATTTGAAATGTTTTTCAAAACTTCGGTAACATATGGCGATTCAAGTATTCTATTAATGTAGAATTCGGCAAAACCAAATAACGCAAGAACATAGCATGCTATCATTCCGATATTAAGTGTCGCATATGTTTTGGAACCTTTTACGCCGGGTTTTACGCTCTTCAAAAACCTTACAAGCTTTTTAATACAGAAAAGGAAAACAAAAACGCTTACCAATATCATAAATTCCATGAAATAATTAATAACCACCACCGTAATATTCGAGAAAGTTTTGCCGGGATCCTGTTCAAGAAAATTTAAAAGCATATTGTAAGCGGCATCCATATCGCCTGAATTCTCGAATTTCAACAAAATATTATTGATTTCGTCAAAAAATTCCTCATCGTACAAATATTGAACCAAATAACCCAACGTTGCATTGTATAAGTTTAACGTGCAGTGCATTGCTATCGTATATTTAACATTTCCGGTATAACTATATACGAACCCCAGAACAATACCGAAAGCAAACGTCATAAAAAACTGTGAAAAGTTGCCGTGAACCAATCCGAAATTTAATGCCGATACAAGTATTGCTGCTCCTACACCGTATTTCGCAAAATTATCAATAATCGTTTTTCTGAATATCAATTCTTCCATGACGGGACCGATTAAACCCACATAGATAAATTCCATGAGGAAAGCCGGAATCGTTTGAAATCTCTCCAAAATTTCATAAGATTCGTTTACCGAATTCAAAGTGTATCCGAAAGGCTTGAGAATCGAATAATTTGTGTATGTCCCGATATAGTTAAAAAGTATATTAATACAATAAGATCCTATCAAAATCAAAACCCAATTCCCGAAAGACATTTTTTTTCTTTCGGGAATTGATTTTTCGTTGTTTTTCATTACAAGATTAAGAGTAATGTATAGAACCCCATACATAAGTAAAGATGCCGATACACTCACAAAAAGGGGATTATTTCTTACAAATTCCGATGCATTATATAAAATATAATGAATTATCGAAAAAGCAATATCAAACACAATCAAAGCGACCCACATTGCTGAAAGTCTCCACGATGATTTTTTATAATACTTTTTTAAAATCGTTTCATCTACCGGCGTCTCTTCTATTTGAAAATCTTCCATCACTCTATTCCGTTCTTATTGTCTTTTCTTTGATTTCCTTGGAAATCTTTTCGATAAACTCGCTAAGCGTTACGCTGCCTTCATTGTTGTTCCATCTTGAAGATACCGAAACAAGTCCTTCAGCTGCCTCTTTTTCGCCTACAACAAGCCAATAAGGAATTCTGTCGTTTCTTGTTTCACGAATCTTGTATCCGATTTTTTCGGAACGATTGTCACATGTAGCATCTATGCCGTTTTTCTTAAGTTCCGCAAGTACACTTGCTGCATACTCTTCGTACTTTTCCGAAATGGGAAGTACTCTGACCTGTTCAGGGCAAAGCCATGTAGGGAACTTTCCTGCATAATGCTCAATAAGCCAAGCAAGTGTTCTCTCGTAGCATCCCATCGATGTTCTGTGGATAATCCAAGGACGAACTTTCTCGCCGTTTTCGTCAATATAAAACATTCCGAATTTCTCGGCTGAAGCGCAGTCAAGCTGAATTGTAACCATTGTATCTTCCTTGCCGTATACGTTCTTGGCCTGGATGTCAATCTTAGGTCCGTAAAAAGCAGCTTCATTATCTGCTTCAGTATATTTAATACCGTTTTTGTCCATAACGTCACGAAGATACTGCTGTGTCGAGTTCCAATACTCGTCATCTCCAAGGTACTTATCCTTGTTGTTGGGATCCCATTTTGAAAGTCTGTATGTTACATCACCCGCAACTCCGAGCGTATTCATAACGTAGTTTGCAAGTTCAACACATCTTGTAAGTTCTTCCTCTGCCTGGTCGGGACGAAGAACGATATGACCTTCCGTAATTGTAAACTGACGAACTCTTGTAAGTCCGTGCATTTCTCCGGAATCCTCATTTCTGAAAAGTGTAGATGTCTCACTCATTCTGTAAGGAAGATCTCTGTAAGAACGCTGTTCGTTCATATAAACATAGTACTGGAACGGGCATGTCATTGGACGAAGTGCCATAAGTTCCTTATCTTCAGAGTCCTTATTGAGAATGAACATACCGTCCATGTAATGATCCCAGTGTCCTGAAATCTTATAAAGGTCGGATTTTGCCATAAGAGGTGTTCTTGTACGAACATATCCCCACTCGTTATCCTCCAAATCCTCAATCCATCTCTGGAGTTTCATAATCATTTTAGTTCCCTTAGGTGTAAAAAGAGGAAGTCCCTGACCGATAACGTCTGCCGTAAGGAAAATTTTCATCTCACGTCCGAGTCTGTTATGGTCTCTCATCTTTATATCTTCAAGATGCTCAAGGTAAGCCTGAAGGTCTTCTTTATTGATAAAAGCGGAACCGTAAATTCTCTGAAGTCTTGCCTTGTTTGAATCGCCTCTCCAGTAAGCCATCGAAGATGATGTAAGTTTAAATGCCTTAACACCCTTTGTGCTCATAAGATGAGGTCCTGCGCAAAGGTCCGTAAAACCTTCGCCCTGGCTGTAAAAACTGATAACGGCATCTTCAGGAAGGTCTTTTATAAGTTCTACCTTAAAAGGCTCGCCCTTTTCTTCCATGAACTTAATAGCTTCTTCTCTTGGAAGTTCGAACTTTTCAAGCTTATTGCCTTCTTTTATGATTTTTTTCATTTCAGCTTCGATTTTATCAAGATCTTCTCTTGAAAAAGGATTCGGAACATCAAAATCATAATAAAATCCCTCATCGATTGCGGGTCCGATTGTAAGTTTTGCTTCAGGGTAAAGTCTCTTTACCGCTTCTGCAAGAACATGTGACGCCGTGTGTCTTACAACACGAAGTCCTCTGGGATCGTCACCTGTAATAATGTTGAGTGAAGAGTCTTTGTCTACAACAGTACGAAGATCTACTACCTCGCCGTTAAGTTCACCTGCGCAGGCTGCTCTTGCAAGACCTTCTGAAATGTCAAATGCAATGTCAATAATTCTTTTCGCTTCGGAATACTCTTTAAAGCTTCCGTCTTTCAATGTTACCTTCATAACTACACCTCCTAATGATTGAGACTTTGTTTCGAGTATGTGGGAAAATAAAAAGTCCCACGCACTACTCATGTAATTGTAATGCATGGGACGTAAAATACGCGGTTCCACCCTGCTTGCCTTATGCGCAATCACGACTTACAAAGACCACTTGAGACTGTAACGGAGTCACCGGACCGGATTGGGGCCACTCGGAGTTAGTTTTCGACTGTTTCCCGCCGGGGTGCTCTCAGCAATGCATCCCTCTCTGTGGACCTTTCGCAGTTTACTCTTCTCGTCAACGTGTTAATCTTATATATCGGCAATTATATTTCAATACAGCTGAAATGTAAAGCATATTTTTGACTTTCATTCAAAAGCGAAACATCTGAATTTCAGTTTCCATTATAAAGTAAAAGACCGCTATTCTGTTTCGATTTCAAATCCAAAACTTTTATTCTTAATTATGCATTCTTGCCGCAGCACTTCTTATACTTCTTACCTGAGCCGCAAGGACAGGGATCGTTAGGATATACTTTCTCGCCCTTTCTGATTGTCTGAGAAGCCTTTTGTTCTTTGATAAGAGCTTCCTGCTCTTCCTTTGTGTAGTACTCGTCCCACTGAGGAAGTTTATATAGCCAATCTGCGCCTGCAGCTACCATGTTCTTGAAAAGAAGGGGCTTATCATATTCAAGGGAAATCATTGTGTCCTCATCCATTTCTTCAATGGGATTGGGAGTAACAAGCGAATCATTGATTCCGTCAAGAATACCTGCCATATAGAAAGTATCTACGCCGTACTTCTCGCAAAGTTCTTTTACCGTGCCCTTAACAGGCTCTTTCTCCGGAAGAAGCTTCTCGTAGAATTCTTTCTCAAGTCTGAAATACTCATTCCAAATAGGCTGAAGAGTTGATTTGTCAGCTGTTTCGTCATAGGCTTTGCTGCGCCATGTATCAAGTAATGTCATAATGTTACCATCCTTTATTTTCTAAAATATAAATCTGTAACAGTATAAAACATATTGTCGTATTTTTCAAGATAGGACAATTTTTTGAATTGAATATTCTTTAACGGACGACTGCTTGTTCCCTGAGGCAAACTTTTCAGACGCGAAAGAGGTTGTTATTACAACATATCTCGCGAATTCAGGATTTATGCTGTATTTGTAACGTACGGCCGCGAGCGATTTACAACATATTCCGCGGAAGTACCCTTCCGTGCTGTAATCTTCTTCCCCGCGAGGTTGTTAGTTACAACATATCTCGCGAATTCAGGATTTATGCTGTATTTGTAACGTACGACCGCGAGCGATTTACAACATATTCCGCGGATATACCCTTCCCTGCTGTAATCTTCTTTCCCGCGAGGTTATTAGTTACAACATATCTCGCGATTATGGCGTTCTTGTTGTAATTTACCTCAACGACCGCGAAATAATTAGTCGAATTGACTAAACATCACATCATAACTTATAATTGTTTTAGATATTGGCAATTTTGTTATGTAAACCGAAAGGATATAGATATGTTAAAAAGAATTCTTGCAATTATAGGTTTGATTTTGATAGCTCTGTGGATTATAGCGACATTTGTTGTTGCTCTTCTTTCATTTCCTGCAAAATCGATTGTATTTCCGATTCTCATATTCGGATGTATTCTTCTTCCGATAATGCTATGGATAATTCTTTGGGCCGTAGGCTCCTTGACCGGCAAGAAGAATGTTGCATCCTTCCGTTCAGACGAAATGGACGAAGTTCTTAAAAAAGCCGAAGAAATCAAGTACCAGGACAACAAAAAAGAAGAATAATCATCTTACTACTGACATCTTTTTCGGAAGATGTCGGTAGTATTTTTTTAAGCATCTTAACTACTGCTTCATATTTCTTTAGGCCGTCAGCGTTTCAGACATTTTTGTCAATTCGCTTATACTCATATTTTTCAAACCGTCAGCGTTTCAGACATTTTTGTCAATTCGCTTATACTCATATTTTTCAAACCGTCAGCGTTTCAGACATTTCTGCCAATTCGCTGATACTCATATTTTTCTGGCCGTCAGCGTTTCCAACATTTCTTCCAATTCGCTGACATGTCATTTCTCGCGGCCGTCAGCGTTTCCGTACCTTCTGCCAATTCGCTGACTTCTCCCACTCTGCCTCTCAAAAACTCCCGCTCCGCCCCGGCAAGAACCGCCCCAACGTAAAAAGCCGCCATCCAATAAGGATAGCGGCCGGGCTTACTATTTGGCTATCTACAACTAATCTATTCAAGTACCGTCCAGGTAATGGCTTCACCGTTTTTGATTTCATCAGTGAGACCGATTTCTTCTTCATGATCTGCAACAAGTTCATCTATTTCACTCTCGGTATACCAATAAATGTCATTATCATCATAGAACTTCTTTAATTCATCGGAAGGCTCGACATTGTTGCCGTCATAATCATAAAATGTAGCCATGTTATGACTCTTATATTCATTGTAATAATCTTCAAACGTCGAAACATCGTCATAATCGTATGTAAATGTTGTAAAGTTGTACACATCTGCAAAATACTCGCCGTTTTCATCATATGTTTCTTCAACATAACCTTCAAAATCATTGGGAAGAAATGTATCGGGAATCAAAGGTGTCGGAAGTGCGGCCTGTTCGTACATTTCATAATCATATACATATTCGCCGTCGGCGTTAACGAATCCATAACCCCAGAAATGCGTTACAGCATTTTCTCTTCCGCTGTATGAAACAAATCCCGTATCAAGAATATCCGTAAAATACACATAATACGAATATTCATAATCGACAAGATATATCTCACCGTTTTTCAATGTAAAAATAAAATAATCTGTCGGAGACTGAGCCGGATCATAATCCAAACAAACAGCAAGGTCTGTTTTTCCGTCAAGTCCGCAATCTATAAATGAATACGATACGCTTTCAACCTTTACGCCTTCCGCAACAAAAGAACCGTCTTCAGAAACCTGAATAATATCTGAAAGGGAATACTCTTTAGTATTATCAAATTCAAGCATCCATGCTTTTTCATGATCTGCAATCTTACAATTCTTCTCACCTTTCAAAAAAAGTGTAAATTCTTCTTCGGCATCATAAATCCTTATGTCCCCACCGTCATCATATGAATTGTTATTGTCATCATCGGGTACATCGTCATTACCGTTATCAGATGCATCGTTATTACCGTTATCGGGCTTTTCGGGATTTTCGTTAACATCTGTACCTTCGTTTCCGGTACCAAACTGCTCATCGCTGAATTCATCATGCAAATCAACATTTTTAATTTCGTCAATATCTTCCTCTGAAACCTCCAAGGGGGTGATTATATTTTCTCCGCCGTTTGTCGGAGTCAATTCAATATCGCACCCTGCCAATAAAACAGTAGCAAGCATCGAATATACAATTACCTTTGTGCTCTTCTTTAGCATAAAAACTCCTTAAATTTTCTACATAAACTCCCCGACATCTCTTTGATTGGAAGAAATAACCTCCACATCGGGAACATTCATTTTAAAGAACGCTGCCACAAGATCGATAAAAATAACTTCAGTTGCATAATGACCCGCATCTATAATAGCCATTCCTCTCTCGGTTGCGTCGAGCGCATCATGATAAGTTATATCACCTGTTATAAGCAAATCGCAACCCATTTTTATACAATTCTCAATCATAGACTTGCCGCTTCCGGTGCAAACTGCCGCTTTTTCAATGCATTTATCAAGGTCTCCGTATACTTTTACGACATTTGTCATAAAGCCGGTTTTTGTTCTGATTACGGCTTCTCTTAAAGTTATGTTAACCTCTTCGCCGTTATCATTAAGAAACCTTCCTATCGTTCCGATACCGATTCCCTGACCGGGAAATTTCTCATTTTCTTCTATGCATTTGTATTTCTTGATTTTCAAAAGTTCCCTTGCAACTTCGTCAAGCCCGGTAGCGTCCATATTTGTATGCATGGAAATAAGATTGATTTTTTCGCCTGCAAGTTTCAAAACTCTCTTTGTAATAAAATTTTGAGAATTTATCTTTTTTACGGGAGAAAAAATCAAAGGATGATGCGAAATAATCAGATCTGCTCCTGCCTGAATCGCCATATCAGAAACCTCGTCGGTAACATCCAAAGTCACAAGAATCTTTTTGACTTCCGCCTCCATATCACCGATTAAAAGTCCCGAATTATCCCAATCTTCAGCATATTCAAAAGGAGCAATTGTATTTAAAAGTCCGTATATCTCTTTTATTTTCATATCTTTCACTTAACTCGATTTACCCGACAAATCGAATTTTCCTTTCTACTGCAATATATTTACGATTAATATTCCCATCATTTGGTAATATATTCTCCCAAATGATTCTTTTTTAATAATTTTTTCATGAATTCCCATCATTCGCCACATATTTTTCATACGCGCACTTCATTATTTTCAGGTATCTTAAAGCTTCATCGTAGCCCTTTGATTTCTCACTCATACCTTCAACAAAAGTCGTATATTTCTTAATCATAAAATCGAGAAACTCTTTGTAGCACGAAAAATCCATGCCTTCCGTATACGGGAAACACCTGCAAACAGCCTCTTCAATCGTCAATGATTCGTACTTTTCCTTTATCTTCAAAACAACTTCATCAAGATTCTTAAAATCTTTTTGCCTCATGTCCGATTGCGGAACAACTTTCATTGCCGTATAGTATTTTCCTTCTTCAAACACGATTCGTTCGGTTTCTATGGAAAATCCCGCCGTTTCCAGGTAAATTCTCACGAGATTAAGGTCTGACTGAAGTTGCAAAACAATATATTTCATTTTGCGAAACTTTTCATCGGAATCAAAAAGAATCTTTACTCCCATAAGTCCGCCCATACCGCAAACGGCACATGCGTCCGGCTCGACAGTGGAAGGCAGCGAAAGTAATCCATCTGAAAGACAAAAGCTTGCTCTTTCCTCAAACCCGCACTCCGAAACGTGCTCTTTTGCTCTCGACAAAGGTCCTTCGTTAATGTCGGTGCAAACTGCTTTTTCTATTATATTTTTGTTCAAAAGATATATCGCAAGAAACCCGTGATCGCACCCAACATCGGCAAAAAGTTTCGCCTCATCGCAAAGATTTGCAACCATATCGAGCCTTCTTGAGAGTGAATATCTGTTCATTCAGATTCTCCCCATAAGCGTACAAATCACCTGTTGCACTATTCGCACAAGCAGGTGATTGCATCTTTTTTTATAAAATTATTAATCTTCGATATAATCGCGAAGTTTTCCGGAGCGTGAACGCTGACGAAGTTTTCTCAAAGCTTTTGCTTCAATCTGACGAATACGCTCTCTTGTTACATTGAATTCCTTACCGACTTCTTCAAGAGTTCTTGCCTTGCCGTCATCCATACCGAAACGGAGTCTCAAAACTCTTTCTTCTCTTTCGGTTAATGTTCCGAGAACCTCATTGAGCTGTTCCTTAAGAAGTGTCTGTGTTGCAGCTTCAACGGGAATTGGAACGTTCTCATCGGGAATGAAATCGCCAAGGTGTGAATCTTCCTCTTCACCGATAGGTGTTTCGAGTGAAACGGGTTCCTGTGAAATCTTCAAAATCTCACGAACTCTGGCAACATCCATCTTCATGTAATCGGCAATCTCTTCGGGAGTCGGTTCACGACCGTATTCCTGCAAAAGCTGACGTGAAACTCTGATGAGTTTGTTGATGGTCTCAACCATATGAACGGGAATACGAATTGTTCTTGCCTGGTCCGCAATGGCACGTGTGATTGCCTGACGAATCCACCATGTTGCATATGTGGAGAACTTATATCCTTTTCTGTAATCGAATTTTTCTACCGCTTTGATAAGACCAAGATTTCCTTCCTGAATAAGGTCGAGGAATAAAAGACCTCTTCCCACATATCTTTTTGCAATGGAAACAACAAGACGAAGGTTTGCTTCCGCAAGTCTCTTCTTAGCCTCCTCATCGCCAACTTCCATACGTTTTGCAAGTTCGATTTCTTCCTCTGCCGAAAGAAGGGGAACTTTACCGATTTCCTTAAGATACATTCTTACGGGGTCGTCAGTGTCGATTCCGAGTTCGCCTGTCAAATCGATTTTGTCGATATCCATATCAATCTCGGCTTCGACTTCGCTGGCTTCATCCATCATAAGTCCAAGTTCATCATCCGAAATCAAATCATCGTCATCATCCATGGGACGGAAAATGTCGATATTGTTCGCATCCATGAATTCCTGAAGTTTGTCGTATTCGTCCTCTCCCATGTTGACGCCTTCGAAATGCTTTGCAACCTCATCGGGATCGAGAATATTCTTCTTTTTCTTAGCAACTTTCAAGAGGGATTTGAGTTTTTCTTCAAAAAGCTCGTTTACTTTCACTTCCTCTTCCGCATTTTTCTCTTCTGCGGGATCATCAATGCTTATATCTGCATCAATCATCTCTTCCATTTCTTCTGTCTTTTTCTTTCTTGCCATGTTTTTCTCCTCGCTACGGTAAGTTTATTTTGATTTTTCTGATTTCAATCAGTTCTTTTTTCTTTGCCATAAAAACATTCGGATTCACCTGTTCGTCTTTATTTTTCAAAAATTCAAAACTGTTGTTTTTTAATTGGTATATTATGTCAACCAGCGCAGTTTCTTTTTCGCTCTTTCCTTCAAGCCCTTTAAGATAACAGGTAAAAAGGTCCGATACCTTATTCTGCTCGTCGGGATCTTCGAAAAGGCTGACCATTCTTGCAGGATTTGCAATGCCGTTTTTCAAATCCTCAAAGAATCTTACTGCCACTTCATTATAAATTTTATCCGTAAAATCTTCAGGGGTGACATACTTTGCCACTTGTGGATAAATCGAAGGATATTCTGCCAAAAAGGTTAACATAAGTTGTTGAGGTCTTAAGGTCTTATCCTCTTCCCGCTTATGTATTCCGGACTTTTCTTTGACGTCATCTCGATTAATCCGTCTGGTTTTGCCCGCAGCCTCCGACACCTTTTTTGTCAAAGAATCAACTGTTACGCCCATTTGAGATGCGCATGCCTTGATATAATTGGTCCTTTGAATTTCATCTTTAAAATCCGATAAAAGCTCCGCAACCGCTTCGGTGTATTGCGTATTGGCATCCGGGTCATTTGAATCGTAATTCTCACGAAGCTTTTCTATTTCAAAAAGAAATACGTTCTTGGCTTCATCTATTCTCTTTTGATATTCGTCTTTTCCAAGGTTCTTTATAAATTCATCGGGATCTTTGTAAGGTCTCATATCGATAACCTTACATGAAAGCCCGTATTCTCTGCAAATTTTCCCGGCTCTTACCGCTGCCTTGACTCCGGGTCCGTCGGAATCATAGGAAAGATACACATCCTTTACATATCTTTTCAAAAGATTGGCCTGCCCCGGTGTAAATGCCGTACCAAGCGATGCAACAGCCATTCCGAATTCGGCCTGATGAAGTGCTATTACATCCATATATCCTTCGCAAAGAATGAAATATCCGCTTCGTGACTGCTTCGCCAAATCAAACGCGTAAAGATTCGTACTCTTATTGAAAACAGGCGTTTCCTGGGAGTTTAAATACTTCGGCTCACCGTCACCCATAACTCTGCCGCCGAAACCGATAACCTTTCCGGCCTGATTCTTTATGGGAAACATAACCCTGTTCCAAAACTTCGCCTTCATTCCGCTTCTTTCATCAAAAAGCGCAAGTCCCGCATCTATTATTTCCTTATCCTTGAAACCTTGATTTCTGAGATATGCGATTAAATCGTTTCCTTTCACCTTGGAATATCCGAGACCGAATTTCTTCATGGTCTCTTCGGACAATTGTCTTTTTTGAAAATATTCAAGTCCGTTTTTTCCGTCAGGACTGCGAAGAAGGGCGTAATAATATCTCGCCGCCTCAGTATTGCACTCAATCAGGCGCTGCTTGTAATCCTGTTTTTCTTTGGAATACTCGGAAGTAACATTCTCCGGCAGACTTATTCCCGCGCGGTCCGCCAGGGTTTTAACAGCTTCCATAAAGTTTTTGCTTTCATATTTTTGTATAAAAGTAAAAACATTTCCGCCTTCACCGCATGCAAAGCATTTAAAAATCTGCTTCTGCCGGCTTATTGTCAACGAGGGATCGGAATCTGCGTGAAATGGGCAAAGACAAACGTAATTGGCCCCCTTCTTTGTCAGCGGAATATATTCATTTATAACATCAACTATATCGTTTGACTGCTGAATCTGATTCAGAAGTTCATCTTCAATAAACATTTTCCACCTGCTTTACATGTTCCAAACCTTCGGAATATAAATCTCTTCGAATTTGGATATCGCAAATCTGTCGGTCATGGCTGCAATATGGTCGCATACGACCTTTTCTTCGGGTTCGCCCCGCTCAATAAGTCCTTTAAGTTCAGCGGGAAGAGCTTCCGTGTGCACAAGATAATAATCGTAAAGTGCACTTATCATAAGTTTCGCACGTCCCTCTTCTTTTTTGGCCACGGGATTTTTATATACCGAATCATACATAAACGCCCTTAATTCTTTCATTGCTGCCGCAACATCATCCGACATGCAGATGTCCGGCTTGCCCAAAGAATTGGTCACAATGTCATGAATGAATTTGTCAAGTCTTTCGCCCGTCGTTTTGCCGAGGACATCGGTGATACTTTTGGGAACATCGTCTTCCGTCAGAATACCGCCTCTTATGGCATCATCCATATCATGATGAAAATATGCAATTTTATCCGAAAGTCTGACAATCTTACCCTCCAACGTAGAAGGCATGTCTTCCGTCTGATGATTTAGAATACCGTCTCTGACCTCAAAAGTAAGATTTAATCCCTGACCGTCTTTTTCAAGAAGTTCAACCGTTCTGACACTCTGTTCGTTATGCTTGAACCCGTAAGGACTTATTTCGTTGAGAATTCTCTCCCCTGAATGTCCGAAAGGCGTATGTCCCAAATCATGACCGAGAGATATGGCTTCCACCAAATCTTCGTTAAGTCTTAAAGCCTTTGCAATAGTTCTCGCGTTCTGCGACACCTCAAGGGTATGTGTAAGTCTTGTTCTGTAATGATCCCCCTCCGGAAGGAGAAAAACCTGCGTTTTGTCTTTCAGCCTTCTGAAAGATTTCGAATGAAGAATTCTGTCTCGGTCTCTTTGGAAAACCGGTCTGATATCACACTGTTCCTCTTCCCTGTCTCTGCCTTTCGAATTCATGCTCAGACATGCGTAAGGGCTCAAATAATTTTTTTCCTGAAGTTCTATTCTTTCTCTGATTGTCATAACGCCTCCAAAAAGTGCCTCCAGTTGTATTATTCTGTAAAAACTTTCAAATTCCTTTTTTTATTTTTCTTTTTTTCAAAAATTTATTTAAAATATTCTTTTTTGTTGTTGACATTTGTTTCTCACTTTGATAATATATTCAAGTCGCGTGAGATATGCGGGGATGCTGGAATTGGCAGACAGGCTAGACTAAGGATCTAGTGTTGGCAACGACGTGTGGGTTCAAGTCCCATTTCCCGCATTTAAGTGTCCCAAGTAATTAGGACACTTTTTTTATTACTATGTGCAGGAGTGGCGGAACGGCAGACGCGCACGGTTCAGGTCCGTGTGGGGGCGACCCCGTGAGGGTTCAAATCCCTTTTTCTGCACTTTTTTTATGCAAAAAAACAGAAAAGCTTTGCCTTACAAGACCTATATTTGATAATATAAAAGAAAAAATCATTACATAAACGGGGGAAAATATTAAATGGAAGAGAAAAAATTCGCGCTTTTAATAGACGCAGATAACATTTCTTCAAAATATATAAAAATAATAATCGAAGAATTATCTAAATACGGAACAATTACATATAAAAGACTTTACGGAGATTTGACACGTCCGAATAACAGAAGTTGGAAAGATGCGCTTCTCTCCTATTCAATCAATCCCGTTCAGCAATTTAACTATACGACAGGCAAAAACTCCACCGATTCCGCAATGATTATCGATGCAATGGATATTCTTTATTCCGGAAGCGTTAACGGTTTCTGTCTCGCCACAAGCGATTCGGATTTCACACGTTTGGCAATGAGACTCAGAGAATCCGGAATGAGTGTTATCGGTATGGGCGAAGAAAAAACTCCCGAACCCTTCAGAGTATCCTGCGAAAGATTCGTATTCATAGATCTCTTGTTTGCGGCTGAGGATGAAATTGTAAACGAGGAAGAAAAACAGACCGAAACTGCTGCAGTTGCTTCTTTGGCTTCATTGGAAGTGCTTATCAATAAAATAATTATGGAAAACGGTGTCAACGGCAAATCCATGGATATCGGAGAACTCGGAAGCCGTATTACAAAATACGACCCTGCATTTGATATCAGAAACTACGGCTACACCAAATTTTCTAAATTCCTTGAAACAAAGTTCACGTCAATTGAACTTAAATCTTCGGAAACAGCCGTTACGGCAATCCTTAAGGATTCGGAAATCCCTCTCGGTGTTATCGAGAATGATATAATAAAGATTTTGAAAGAATGCGACAAGAATTCCTGCAATATTGGTCAGTTAAATCAAAAGCTTATTACGATGCATCCTTCGTTTAATATCGAAAATTACGGATACACAAGATTTTCAAAACTTCTCGGAGATATTGACAGCGTAAAAATTACCGGACTCGGAAGAATGGTTACGTTAAATTCCGACCATTCGACACTTTCCGTGGCCGCTCCTTCACAACCAAAAAAGAAATCGAAATTATCGGTAAGCGGCAAATCAAAGAAAAACGTTGATACTCCAAAACAATAACTCTAATACTTTCAAAAAAAAAGCGATGGCACTGTTCCATCGCTTTTATCTATTAGTTCTAGTCAGACGTTATTGAAGTATATTCAAAACTCAACGCTCGCTTTCGACTGTTTACATCGGCATCGTCCAAAACTCGATAAGTTCTTTCATCTTTTTCACAACTTCAAGATACACTCCGTTTTCAATTCCCGTTTTCCACACGACACCTTTGGTACGTCCTTTTATTACATATTTTGAAAGAATTGCAAAAAGCATATCCATATCTTTGATAGTAGCACGATGCGTAAGACTGATTTCATCGTCTTCATCATAAATCCTGTATCTTTTGTAGACATAATCGTAATTACGGTTAATGCGTCCTGAATTTTCCAAAGTCTTGATAAAATTCAAAAGTGTCGCATCGTATCTCGGAATTGCAACGGTATTTCCCCAATTCTCCTGTTTAAAAGATGTCATCAGATTTTCTCCGTTTTTTTCCTCAAGCCACGGAAGGTATCTCGATATTTGTTCAACGACGTCCTTATATTCCGTAACCATTTCCTGAACACTCATTTTTTCACTATCAATTCCCATATTGTCACCTCATTCCTCCAAAACACTTTTAATCGCGAAAATTAGTCTTTATCCGATTTTAAAATCTCATCAACTAAAATAATTGCTTCATCATAATCAAATTCCTTAATCGCGCACTTCATCTTTTTATACTTTTCGCGCTTTTCCTCAGTTGTCATAGTACGCAAAAGATTGTCAATCTTTTTTTCGGATTCCGTCTGTTCAAGCATTTCCAAGCTGTTTTTCAAAGAATTAAGTTCTTTTTCTTCCTCTTCTTTTGTGATGGTTCCTCTCGAAACTTCTATTTCTTTGTTCAAGTCAATGCCGTTTTCGAGAAGAACGAATTTGATATTGGCAAGAATTACACGGTATTCGTCAAAAAGAGCATGTGCTTCACGTTTAACCTTTTCATAGTTCTGGTTTCTTACCGCAAGTTCCTGATTCTTCGCTTTTTCAGAAAGATTCATTGCGCCTATTCCAAGAGCAAGTCCCTTAAGAGCATGTGTCTCGAAGGTATAATCGTCGTACGCTTCCTTCTCCACCATCTCCTCCATTCTTGCAATCTGTTCCTCTCCGTCATCATAAAGGAACTTAAGCACCTGAATGTACCTTGATACACTGTTATTATAATTCTTGATTCCTATCTGAGTATCTACGCCCGCAATAAGAATGTTTTTGGAAATCTTGTAGCTCGGATCTTCTCTGTCGACAAAATGAATAAATTCGTCGGGCAGATATTTCATCAAAACTTTTTCCAAAAGATTTATGTCCATCGGCTTTGAAATATAATCCTGAAATCCTTTTTCAAGAAACATTTCTCTCGAACCTCTTATGGCATTTGCGGTAAGCGCAATTATAGGCACATTTTTCTTATCCTTTTGCGGCAGTTTTCTTATTCTGTCGGCAGTTTCGATACCGTCCATAATAGGCATCATCTGGTCCATAAGAATCAAATGATAATGGTTCTTTGCTACTTTTTCAAGTGCTTCAGCTCCGCTCATTGCAGTGTCAACACGTATCTGGTACATGCTGAGAATCCCCTGAATAACTTTTATATTTGTAGAGTTATCATCAACCGCAAGGACTTTGGCCATAGGCGCGATAAAGGATTCATTCGAATCGCCCATTTTCGTAGGATTCTTAATCAGCCTGATGTCACCTGTAGGCGCATAATCCACTACGCTTTGGAAGAAATAGAAAGAAAATGTACTTCCTTCGCCGTACTTACTTTTTACGGAAATCGAGCCACCCATACTTTCAACAAGTTTCTTCGAAATGGCGAGACCCAATCCTGTTCCTTCAATCGTCCTGTTCTTAATCATGTCCGCCCTTTGAAAAGAATCAAAAATGCTCGAAAGCGATTCCTCCGGAATTCCCACCCCGGTATCAACAACCGAGGCCCTGATAAGAGCCATTCCGCCCTGTAAATTCCAATCGACATTCAAGGTGACCGAACCTTCTTGAGTATATTTCACGGCATTGTTTAATATATTGGTAAATATCTGCCTTACATGAACCGAATCCCCCTTAAGCACTTTGGGAAGTGTCTCCGTAACATTCACGTTAAGAGCAATATTTTTCTCGGCAAGTTTTTCGCGTACCGATTCGCTTACATCCTTCAAAAGAAATCCCGGCTCATATTCGACATCGGCAGCATTCATCTTTCCTGCTTCAATCTTCGAGAAATCAAGAATATCGGTAATGATAGAAATCAGTATAACGGAAGCATTCTTTATACTGAAAGCAAGCTCTTCAATACGTTCGGATTTGTCCCTTTCGCGAAGAATCATTTCGGTAGAACCCATGATTGCATTTACGGGAGTTCTGATTTCATGCGACATATTTGCAAGGAACATTGTTTTGGCCTGATTGGCTCTCTCCGCCTGTTCCTTAAGTTCAATAAGATTCTTGTTGTACTTGTTTTCTTCCGTTTTGTCATAAAGCCAAAGATGATAACCTTTCAACATCTTCCTGTCATAAAACGGTTTTACAACAACCTGAAATTGCTTTGCTCCGATATCAAGTATTTTTTTGTTGCTTCTGTAAACTCTGTTTACGATATTGTCAACCATCTCAGGCATTGAAAGTTCCGGAAGAAGATCATACGCAACTTCATTAGCAAAAAGAAAATTCCTTCTGACATCTACAACAATAAAACCGTCTTCTATTCCGTTGATTATGTCCTCCTTGGCAGTCTGAACGGAATCAAACAATCTGAACCTAAAAATAATCAAAGTTAATATTCCGTAGCCTAACGCAAGAGTAATAGAAAAAGGGGTATATGTATATTTTTCCGACCATGAAGTAAATTTATAAATCACTGCAAGACAGGGAAGGATATACATAAACAGGAAAAATATAATTTCTCTGTTAACCTTTCTTTTGTCTCTGACAACATATTTTATAATTGTAACTATCTGATACAAAATAAGGAAAATGTTAAATGCGCAATTCAGATTAAACACAATACCTTCATGCATCACAAGATGAGGAAACAATCCGTCGGAAACAAAACTAATGTCATGATATACAAGTTCGAATCTGTAACCAAGGAAAAAGACGCCGAAAACAAAATCTATCGATAAAAGAATAAAAAGAATCGGATATTTATTTTTAACATTGCACAGTTTATTGATCAAAATTACAAGAAATGTATTCAAAGCAAGAAGTGAAAACAATTGAAACTTAACACATATCAGTGCCGCTTCTTCCGATTTGGCAAACATTTCAAACAAATATCCGACCATATCAAAAAGAATGCATACTCCGAGAAGTCCCATTATTTTTTCGTTAACAGAAGACTTCTCCTGAATTATTACTATGCAACATAAAACTATTAAAATGATACAAATAACATGAGTTGCAAAAAAAACAGTAAACATAATTTTCACCCCGCTTAACAATTATAAATCAACCTTTAATGCATGTCAAAGGGCTATGTTGCGCAATATATTTTTATTTTCAAGCAAAATATTTGTATATTTACCTCTGCATGGGCAATATAATCTTAATTGTAATTCGAATTGATATATACAAATAGATCATTCCGAAAGAATTCCCCTTTTACACACAGAAAAACCTCCTTTTCCCGGGAGGTTTTTCATTTTTGAAAAAAAGTACTTGCATCGCAAAATCATATTTGCTATAATACAAAGCGTCGTCACGATTCTAGGGGAATCATACAGTGGCAGTATCACGGTCTCCAAAACCGTTCACGGGAGTTCGAATCTCTCTTCCCCTGTAAAAAACGGTATCCGTAAGGATACCGTTTTTTTGCATATTCTTTCATACATTTCTGTAACGTCCGACCGTTAATCGCTTTCTCTTCCGCTTTCTCTTTATTCTTTAATTATAGTTAAATATGAACCCTTGCGCTTAAGATTAGGAGCATAACCATGTGCCGCTACTAATTCTATTGCATTTAACGGCATATTTTGTACTTTTAATTTCTCTCCGACAATTATCTCATTTACATTTTTTATTTCATTTATTTGTGCCAATGCCCCAACTGATGTATTAAATTTTTGAGCAATACCTGACAATGTGTCGTTTGGCTGAATCTGATAATTATTCACTCCTTCTACCGCTTCAAAATACTTCATCGCTTCATCCTGCTTCTCAGTTTGGTTGTAATACAATAATTTTTTCGGTCCGTATTCCTGAATATCATCTTCTATCTCTATCATCCGAGCAGGAATATAAAACGAATACCTTGTGCCTTCAAGAATAAACGACACGCAAAGAATATCATTACCGGATTCTTTCAATGCTTTCAGCGTAGAAATATTCAAAGTACTGTCACTTTCATCGAAATTCACCAATATTATATCTTGCACGGGATTGTTTGCCGCTTCATTTATTTTGCTTCTAATCTCATCATCTAAAGTGGGTTGTGAACCGTTATTGGGAGCCGGTGAATTACCGTCTCCGCCATTATCTTTCCAAATTGCAAAAAGCGTTTTATTTTCTGTAAGAGTTAATGTATTATCGCTTATTTTGTTTGTTCCGGCCGTATCAAATGCCCATCCGTCAAACACTTTGCCTTCGGGCGCTGTAAAAGAACACTCATCAATACCCACAGCCGTTTCTCCCTGAGCAAGATATTTCATATCCATGCTTCCGCTTCCGCCGTTCGCATCATAAGTAATGGCATATGTTACTACG
>JAZQQI010000034.1:0-1622 GCA_045628965.1 Lachnospiraceae bacterium
CTATCGAGTATTGATGTGCTGTGATAAAGATAATATCGGCTCGGCAAAATCAATTATCCGAAATGGCGGAGTCCTCGAAAACGAGGTGGAAGAAGAAGGACATCTGGAACAAAGATATTGGATTCAACTGTAAGGGAGATTCGAGGAATATATAGAATGAAAAATGATCTCAAATCAATACTGCGCCTGTATGGTGCAGAGACGTGTACTGTCAGAAAGATACCCGAGCACGAAGGCGGCAGAAACAGTATCTTTATCATCGAAAATGCCGAAGGAGAAAAAAAGGTTCTTCGTATTTCGCCGCTTGAGGATCGGACAGAGGATGATTATCTCGCGGAGACAGAGTTCATACACTTCCTTGCAGATAACGGCGCATCGGTGGCGGATGTGATCCCATCCGTGAATGGGAAATTTGTCGAGCATATTGGCGGTATATTTGCAAGTCTGTTTGAATATGCGCCGGGAATGTTGATTTCCGATAACGGATATCGGTATCGTGACGGTGTGCCGCTTGAAGAATATTTCTTCAATACCGGGAAAACTCTGGGCAAGATACACGCACTTTCCAAAAAGTATCATCCGATCCACCACCGACCGCAGTATTATGACAAATATAATATGGCATACATTGACAGATTGATCCCCGATACCTACATGGACTTGAAGGACGCTATTTCCCGGCGATTGGATTCCTTTGCCTCACTGCCTCGGGATAATAATTCCTATGGATTGGTTCATTTTGATTTCAGCGACGGCAACTACCATATCGACATGGATACCGGAAGAATTACAGTTTTCGATTTTGATAACTGTATCCATTGTTGGTATATGTTTGATCTGGCCAATCTTTGGACGCACGGCGTAGGCTGGTTTCAATTAGAAGAAGTCGATAAGCGGCGAAGCGGAATGAAAAAATACTTTGACGCCGTACTATCCGGATACCGAAGCGAAACCAACATTTCGGACGAAATGATGGAACAGCTTCCGCTTTTTATCGATATGGTTCTGATTGAGAACGTTGTCGATGAGTTTGAATGCTGCCACCGGGAAAACAAGGAGCCGGAAGAGGAAGACATCGCAGAAGAGATGGAATGCCTTGTTCATAACATTCCCTTTGGCGGTTTTTTCGTCTGAAATAGTTTGAGCACACGAAGGCTGCGATGGGCAAGAAACAGGAATTTGGGAGGAGACGAAGATGGTTTCTAAAGAAAGGCTTAATGCTTTTATTGAACCATATTATATCGACAAAGATATAATGCATAACATGTGGCACATTGAGCTTGTTAGACGACAGATGAAAAAGATTGTTAATCTGGGAAAGTATAAAATTGATGAAGAAATCTTAGATTTAGCCTTGGCATTTCACGGGTTTATTTATAAGGACGAAGAGAAGATTCGAAGCTTTCTTCTTGAAAACGATGTGAACAATGCTGATATTGAAAAAATAGTTAAGGTTGCATGGGAATCTCAAAGACCTGAACAACCTGAAACGTTGGAGGGGAAAATATTACATGATGCTCATGTGCTAGAAGGTGGAAAGACATATACAATTGTAAAAACTTTGATTACAGGTTCTGTTAGAGGACAATCCCTTGAAGAAACCCTCTTGTTTATGAAAAATA
>JAZQQI010000035.1:0-85365 GCA_045628965.1 Lachnospiraceae bacterium
TACAAGGGCATTTATCGGAGCCAAAACGAAGAAAATGCAAAAAAGAGTCAAATCTTATGAGAATCGAATCGAAAGGGAGATAGAAGAAAAAGAAGGGTTGCTAAATGACATTGAAAATGTGGTGAATCTTAAGTTAATGCCGTTAACATATCATAAAAACAGACTCATATCGGGAAGAGAGTGCTCGTTGAAATACGATGATTCCGACACATTTGTATTCTCTGATTTGACATTCGAAATCAATAACGGAGACATTGCGATTATCGACGGTGAAAACGGATGCGGTAAATCGAGCCTTATTCATGCAATTTTAGACAGAAATGCCGATGTAAACGAATGTGATTATACTCTTGAAGGCGACCTTTCTGTACCAAAGAACCTTATTATTTCTTACATTAACCAGGATACATCGGGACTAAAGGGAACCCTTAAGGATTATGCTAAGAAGGAAGATGTTGATTACACTCTTTTACTTACACTTCTTAAGCAACTGGATTTTGAGAAAACTCAGTTCGAAAAGCCGATGGAGCAATATTCCGAAGGTCAGAAAAAGAAAGTTTTGATTGCGACAAGCCTTCTTATACCGGCTCATTTGTATATTTGGGACGAGCCTCTAAACTACATCGATGTTTTTACAAGGATGCAGATTGAGAAGTTAATAGAATATTACAAACCAACCATGCTTATTGTGGAGCATGACGTGAAATTCAAAGAGAAAATCGCTACCAAGATTATAAGCTTATAAGGTATTATTTGTTTTCACTCATTACCTTTTCGATATCGTCTCGGATATTAAAGAAAGCATCCACGATTTCGGGATCGAATGCTTCTCCGCGATCTTTGCCGATTATTTCAAAACATTCATCAAGTGACAAAGCTTTACGATAGCATCGATCCTGAGAAAGCGCGTCAAATACGTCAGCGACGGCCATGATTCTTGCGGCAAGAGGAATTTCTTCTCCCTTTTTGCCTTCGGGATAACCTTTTCCGTTCCATTTTTCGTGGTGATTGACTGCAACATCATACGCCATGCTTTCGTATTTGTCCCTTGATGAAAAAGTACTAAGAATCATTTTTCCGCCTTCTTCGGTGTGCTTTTTCATCTTGGTGTATTCTTCATCGTTAAGTTTTCCTTCCTTCAACAATACATTATCGGGAACTGTGATTTTTCCGACATCGTGTAAAGGAGCGGCAACCATTAATTCTTTGATGAAATCTTCGTTAATGGTGTCCGTATATTTTTGTTCTTTGAAAAGCTCTCTCGAAATCATTTCAACGTAACGGCTGGTTCTTTTTACATGACCTCCGGTATTGTCGTCGCGGCTTTCAACAATGTTGGCAAAGCCGTAAACCGTTCGGTTGTGTGCATTTTCAACTTCCTCAACCTGCTCCGAAAAA
The DNA here is from genome assembly GCA_045628965.1 of Lachnospiraceae bacterium. Classification (GTDB taxonomy): domain Bacteria; phylum Bacillota; class Clostridia; order Lachnospirales; family Lachnospiraceae; genus UBA3766. The sequence goes on from JAZQQI010000035.1 coordinate 1,399, forward strand.
GATTTGAGAAGGGCTGCGGTTCTTTCGCTGAGAAGGGTAAATACAATACCCATGGCAAGTAACAGTATCGTGTTTGGGATTATTCCGAATATTACAAGTTCGGAAAGACTGGTATAGTTTTTGTCAGTCATTCTTCCGTTCAAAAAAGAATAGGCTTGCATAAAAGCATTTAAAACGACGGTTAAAGAAATGGCCCAAACATTCATCTTCCTTATAAAATAAATGTTGGCTATGAGAATGGGGAAAATGGCAACTATTACCACATGATATGTAAAAGTATAAGAAAATAGCGATATTACCGCAACAGCCGTAAATGTGTTGTAATATTTCAAAAAACGTTTACCTTTGAAAAGAATGTTTATGGCAAGAGGTATCAAAAGCAAGAAACTGCCGATTACGTATGTTCTTTCCAACAAAGTTTTCTCAAGTATGAAAATATCGAGCTTGTTAAGTATAAGAATTAGTGTCAGTACACCAAACATTATAAGAAAAATTTTGGATATGAGACTGTTGGCGGCTTTTTCGTTTTCCGCCAAAATTGCGTTGTAATTTTTTTTCTTCATTCTAATCACCCTTTTTTACACGTAAAAACATCAATAAAATGTCATAAAAATTACAGTCCGGGGGACATTTATTTATGACCAATACCTTTCATATTCTATCATACGCGAAGGTAATCAGTAAATAATACGGTTTGAAAGAGGCAAATATATGGCACTTGATATTTTAATGGACATGTTATATTATTTTCCACGATAAGCGTTAAAAGGAGAATATTAAAATATGAAAGACACAATAAAAAGATTAAAGGCAGTGACGCTTGCATTATTGATTTTAATGTTATGCGGATGCGGAGGAAAAGGATATACTTTTGACATTGATACCTCACATGATTTCAGAAACTGCGATTTGGGATACAGTCTTGAAGAAGTTAAAGAGGCAGAGACGATTGCTTTGCCTAAAGAAACGAAGATGAGCAGTTATACGATTCTTACGTATGATAATGTTAAGGTTGATGGGATTGATGCCAAAATAATGTATACGATTGACGGCAATAATAAACTCGATAATTGTATAGTGTATTACAAGGGCGATGATGTTGAAGGAATATACGATGATTTGGCTTCGAAATGTTATGAATTGTACGGAGATCATTACGTGAAAGACAGTGTCAGCATATACTGGCGGGTTGACGGCCATTATGTCAGCATTTTGAAAACAAACAGCAAAGTGGCATACAGTATTTGTTCTGAAGAAAGTTTTGATAACGGCGGATTTGTTCAATGAAGTTGCTCACAATAAAACGGCATTGATTGACAAAGAATATTTTCGATAATTACAATAGGAAGCAGGGAAAAAGAAGAGAATATTTCGTTATATAAAGACATGAGGACAGGCATGAAAAAAGACAATCAACAAGGAAAAATTGAAGTAAAATTTCAAAATTCAAAGATTCTTTACATAACTCTTTTGGTGTTATGCGGATGTCTTTTTGTAATACTTTTTATTAAGTTGTACTCAATTTCAAAAGAAAGCATCATATCGAGCGAGTATATTACAATAGAGAGTACAGCGAAGAAAGTCGAGTATATTTTGCAGACATATATAGATCAGGTATATGAGTGCGAAGCGATGGTTGAAGAAATGATTTCAAGCGGAAAGAGCAATGAGGATATTCTTAACTATCTTGCTATGGAACATGATGCCATATACCTTGTTGCGGGCGAGCAGTATATTGACATTTACGGATATATTCGCGGAGAACATTTGGACGGAGCTTACTGGGAACCGCCTGCAGACTATATTCCCACAGAACGCCCGTGGTACTTGGTTGCTATGGAGAATAAAGGCAATATCTCTATGGCAGGACCGTATGTTGATGCAATGACTGGCTCTACGGTTATATCGTATGCTGTTACTTTGAAAAATGATAACGGAGTCATCAGTTACGATGTCATGCTGGACGATTTGCAGGAACTTATCAGCGATTTGGCCGGAAGCAAATATGAATGTGCACTTTTGATAAGTGATGATAATTCGATTTTGGTGGATTCCGATAAAAAATACGGATGCATGGACATTAGGGAAGTGGAAGATCCGCTTATCAGTGCGATATACAGCGGGTATAGTGCAAATCCGGGAGAGGATTATTCTTTTGAATATGACAACAAATCCTTCTATGTATATAACATGGATGTGTCGTTTAACATGCATTTTCTTGTGATTGGAGAAACAAATACAATGTTTCCTCACCTTAAGAATACGATTATTCTTGGAATAACCCTTTTGGCAGCCCTTGTTGTTATAGAGTCTTTTTTGGTTCACAGTATGAATGAACACAGAAGGCAGATAGAGAAGAATTTTAAGCATATCAGTGAACTTTATCAGCAAGCATATACGGACAAATTGACCGGAATCGGAAACAGAAGAGCTTATGAAGATAAAAAAGAAGAAATCGAAAGCGGCGGAATTAAAGAGGATTTGATTTATGTCGTTTTTGATTTGAACGGTCTTAAGGCAGTCAATGATAATGCCGGTCATGATGCTGGCGACGTATTCTTAAGGGAGACGGCCAAACTTATCAAAAATGCTTTTGAAAAATACGGATTTGTATTCAGAACCGGCGGTGATGAATTTGTTGCGCTTCTGAGTGTGACAAAAGATGAATTTGAGGGCGCAAAGACTTTCTTTGAGCAGAGCATAGAGGAATATAACAAAAACGGGGAAGTGCAAGTTTCGGTTTCTATGGGATTTTCGGAATTTGGACCGAAAGAAAATGTCGGATTGGTGGAATTGGCTCGACAGGCCGATAAAATGATGTATGCACAAAAAGCATTATATTATTCCGAAAGCGGTCGTGAAAGAAGAAATATTTGATATATGAAGGTCAGTTTATTTTTGACTTACAAAAATGAGAGGTGTGATAGCAACTCTCGTTTTTTTGTTTCGGGATAAAAAAAGTATGATTGACAAGCCTATTGTTGCACTGAAGGCATAAAAGGGTTACGATATAAATTAAGGGTTTGGAGGAAAAGCAATGAGTGAAACGATAAAAAGTTATGCAACCAGGTATTTGATTCCTTTCTGTTTTGATTATAAGAACGACGGATATTCCAAAATACTGAACAATTTGCTTGACGGAGAGAACGATTATAAACAATTTGGGCTACCGCAAGACAGTAAGTGGGTAAAAAGAGGTTTTTGGGAAAATTATAAATCGGACAGAATATCCCAACCGGAGATGGACATATATACATATCTTTTGGATATTTTGAGAGACGATGAAGAAAACGATAATGCAAATCTCGGTACGTCCTTGGTATTAAAAACAGGCGGAACTCTTTTGAATTTGCTATATGTCAACTCGACGGAAAATAACAATGCAATTGGCTTTAGATGCAACGATTTGGGCGTTTTTTTGTTTAAAAACGGTGTAGGATTTGTTTGGTATGATGTTGAATTTGGCAATAAGATTTCGATAAGCGAATATTTGAATTTTCAGCATGATTATAAAGAACTGGCCAGAATACACAGTGAAAAATTTATCAAAAAGACCGGAAAAGATACTTATGAAGAGTTTTGCATGGGACAATGGATTGCATCTCTTTTTGCAGATTTTAAGATTGAAATTAGTTTTTGGGCAGAAAGAAAGTCAATAAACAAAAGCACAGGACGGGAAATCGGTATTCCCGACAAATCGCTTTTGTTTCAGTTTCTTTTGGTTGACAATGCCGATAATCGCGAAATAACAGAAATGGCTTTCAGAATCGCAAACGGATACGACAATAAATACAAGCCTTCGGAGACTTTGAAAGACGAAGTGTATGAACCTTTCAATAATGCATGTTTTTACACATCAAAGTCGGGAAGTGCCTATGTGGTATCGGATATGGAAGGTGATGCTGAATTCTTTGAAAATAATTTTAAAGATAAATTTTTGAGAGACTATTTTTTCATATATGTGCTGCTTTTATATCAAACATATTCTGCTGCGCAGTATTCCAAATTACTGACCCGTCTTCCTGCTGAAACAACAATAATTGATGGTGATGATAAATACATTGGTTTACTGGAAAGTCTTCATGAACAAATCAATTTGTTCCTTGTGAAAAGCACATATGAATCCGTCAGCAATATTCAACATCAAAACGGTACCTATATTTATGGCAAAAAAGTTTTGAGAATAGAAGAAGATATGAAAAGTCTGGTTTCCGGATTGGAAGCATTACGCGGAATAGAGGCGGAACGAAAAAAATATTTAGAGGAAGCGGAACGGGAAGTGCTCAAAAAGAAAGAGCAGCGGGAAAAGGAAGAAGAAGCTCAAAAGGAAAAATTCGAAAAAGAGGAAGCAGAAAAAAAAGAAAAGGCCGAGCAGGAAATGCTGGAAAAAAAGGACAGAGCATTGAACAAAGGCCTTGTGATATTCGGATTTCTGGTGGTTATATCCGCTGCAATAGACGCGTTAAGTTTGGTGGACTGGTTCGCTGAAAACACCATGAAATGGGGTCATTGGGTTTCACTCGCAATAATCGCAATACTTACGATTTTTATGTCGGTTGTTCTGATACTCAATACACGAAGAAAAAAGTAAAGGGGATATCGAGGCATGATTTCCATAGCTTTGGATGAACAGGGAGATTTTGAAAATTTAGAAGGAAAACTTAATAATACGGCTGCCTTTATCGGAGGGGTGATTTATGATGACAGAAATTATGAATCAGACTATGTAAATGAGAAAAAAAGGCTGCAACTATACTTAAAAAACGTCTGTACAAGCGTAGATTGCAGATATCCGATGGATTTGCATTTTGCTTCCGAAGGATACAACGGTCGTAAAGTTGCCAAAGTCAAACAGAAGTTTACGGACACAATCAAGGAGTTTCTAATGTACGGAACCTGGAATGATGAGCAAATCATTCCGGAGGCGAGAATAGGCAGATATTATATTTTTGCCCAGTTGAGGGGAGATTACGGTAAGAAGAATCTTTTGCGTGCGGATGTATCGGAAGCCGTAAGAGATGATTTTGCAAGCAATTTGTATGTTCATATGGCTGAGGATGTTGTCAGCAGACTGATATTTCATAATCCCGTAATAGACGACATATCCAAAATCCGTTTGGAATTGGCCACAAGGAGAGTGATTCTTTCGGGAGAAGACAGAGTCGAAAAAATGAAGCAATACGACGTACTCGGCTTCAAACCGGTTGAAAGGGAGGAGCGGGAAGAAAATGTTACCGAGTATCTTTTGACAAATCCGGATAATTACAGAACGGCAATTGAGAGAGAAATGCTAAATTGCGAGCAGAATAAGATCCTTGTAGACAGAATAGGTGTCAAGAGCATTTATTATCGTCATGAAAACAAAGGAATGGATATGTTGTATTTGGCCGATGCCATATGCTCGTATTTGGGCTTTAAGTTACAGGGTAATAACAGCGGAGAACTGATAGAGGAATTCGATAAAAGGTGCAGGGCAATAAACGGAGGAACAAGGAATATAATCTGGGGCTATGACGAGGTCGACGATTATTTTTCAAAGGCATGGAAAGCTCTTGAGAACAATGATTATTACAAGGCTTTGAGCATTGCATTTGAAGGAAGCAAATGTAAAAGTACCATGACTCCCTTTTATGTCAAAAAATGGTTCGGCACCATAGGGGAGTATGTTGACAGAATGAGCGATATATCGGGATTCTCGATGGCTGTGAAAAAATACAGGGAATCCGTGTTCAACAATAACTTAAATCAGGAAAAACTGGTGTATATTTTCGGACATCTTAAGACTATGTCCGAAAATGTGGAATTTAACAACAACAAAGAAGAAGCCGAGCTTTATGAATTATACGACAGCGGCGTATCGGCTTTTATACATAACGGTCGACTCGATGAGGCAAATGCATGCTTTGAAAAGGTTAAGGAATACGCGGAATATGTTGCAACTGAGTCATATCTTCGAACCAGAAATAAAATGGTTGTCTTTCTTTGCGATAACTCTAAGTTCGATGAGGCATTACAGCTTGCTAATGAGAACGTGACATATCATGAGCTTTTGACCGAATTGAAAAAATCAATGTTTAAAGATGATTCTTTTGAAGCTTTGGGTCATGCGGTAACACTCAGTCAAAGAGGTCAGGTATACGCGTTTATGAACAATGAGCATGCCAAGAAGGATTTTAAGGATGCGCTTGCGATAATGGACGAGGATACTCCGGACAGATATATTACCGAATCGTATCTTCTTCATTACCATATCATGAGAAACGAGCGTGAAGAATACGAGTGTCTGGCGCGTGAATACTTCGGAAACAAAACCACCCTTCACGAACAATTTAATTATCTTGTCAAAGAAGGCGCAAAGGAAAAGAACGCGAAGATATCGTTAAAGTATGCTTTGTTTATACTTGTCAAAGCCGCATATGTTTTTTATCTTTATGAGCTGCCGCCCAAAGTGATAAATAAATTTAAAGACATAGAAAAGTCTTTGAACGAAGTAAACAAGCAGGCAGACAGGCAGATTAACGGTCATCCGTGGGAAATTATATATAAATACCTGGCGCTTATCATGCTAAAAAAAGGATGCAATGAAGAAAAGGAAATATATAAAGCAAAGCTTATAAAAATGAGGAATTCCTCGGAAGGGCTTATAAAAGATATCTGCAAAGAAGGCATAAAATGTATAGAAGCGGCAGAAGAGGGCAAAGAAGCAGAAGAAAAATTTACATATATGTACCGATAAATCAAATTAAAAGGAGTCTTTATGAATTTTGATGTTTTTGAGGATGCAGATATTCTTCCCAAATATAAAGAGCAGGCAATAAACGCAGCGAAGGCAGCAGAGAGGAACGTGCTTGTATCACCGTATAATGCCATCCTTAATTCGAGGGTATCGTTGGAAAATTTGTGTAAGTCGCTTATTAAAAGCAATAATTTGGAACACATTCGCGAAGATGACGGGAGTGTTAATTTTGCGACTATGATTGAAACATGTGTTGCCAACAAGGTATTCTCCGGACAGGAAGCGGCGCATCGCGTGCGACTTAACGGAAACAAAGCGGCCCACGGAAAAGACGGAGCGGAACAATTGCATATCGTTAATTCGACTAATGTAGGTATGGCTTTGGAATCGGTGAGGAGCTTGTTTGAAATATTTGCGGAAGTGTTTCCCGATACGGCAAAAGGGGCTTTGTTTGAAGATAATCAAATTCCTTTTGGCTTTTATGAAATAGTACGTGCTGTTCCAAAAGGAGAGAATGAGGTGATTTTCGGAGATTATAATTATTTTGTAAAAGATCCGAAGGACAATTATTACTATTTTCAGGTCTTAAACAGAAACAGCGCTTCGGCAGAGGACAATGAATTGGGCGCAAGAAGCGTTCTTACCGGCAACAGAATAAAAGAAGATAAAAGAAGAACAAGTTACCTTCTTGATGTTTATTATCCAAGTAATCTTATGGCTGAATCCGACAGAGATTATATAGCATATTCGGTGTATTCGGACAGCAGGCTGTTATCTGAAATAGAAAACAAAACATTAAGCGAGAAGCAAACGGTACAGATAGCGATAGATATTTTAAATGTTCTTCTGGAACTTGGTCAAATAGGAGACGGAATACATTTGAGAAATATTCATCCCTGTAATGTAATCGTTACACCGAACGGTGAGGATTACATGGCGGGGATTGTTAACATGGAGACTGCCAAGATAAACAATTATGGTGCAACCGTGTTTGCGAGCATGAAGAATTTAATTGCTTCAAATCCTTTTCTTCCGAGAGAAGTCAGGATGGGAAATGACAGCGACTTTGTTCAATGGGGAAAAGCGGACGTTTATTCGGTTGCCGTATTGATGGTTTATTGTATGGATAAATCAGCGGTAAAGGATACTGTTGATACGGACGGTTTGTATGATATTTTTTCCGAAGAAATCGCCGTGATATTGGAGGAAATATTGGACAGCTCCGTCAATGAAATTGACGATGCTTGTGAGGTTAAGAGGAAAATGGAAAATGCTCTTGAAGAATTATGAAAATAATCGTGAATATAACGTAACAGGACCGATTTATGAAAATGATGTAACTAAAATTTGGTGCGGTACCTGTAAAATTTTCGACAATAAAGATGCTTTTGTCAAAATTTTAAATTACGGAGAAATTACAGACGAAAAAGTAAAAAAGGAGATGACGGAGGTATCGAGGCAGGAAGCAAACACGTTAAGAAAAATTCGGCATTGTTCTTCGCGCATTCCGTCTTTTATTGATGAATGGAATGATGAAAAGAAAAAACAATACGTCATAATTATGTCAAAAGTACCCGGAATGTCCTTGAGAGAGTGGATGGAAACTCATCAAAAGGAAAGGCTGGAAGCCAAAGACATATATGTAAGGGCGAAAATAGTTCAACAAATATGTGAGATAATGCGTGATTTGACAAGCAAAAATGCGTGGCTTGTTCATCGAGATTTGAAGCCTGAAAACATATACATAGATTTCAATAAAAAAGAGAAAAAATGGAATGTGTACATAATTGATTTCGGTTGCGCAAACCTAAATCATATAAGAAATGCGGGAACCGCGAATTATCAGGCTCCGGAGCAAATCGGAGTGAAAGATTTGGGAGTAAAAATTATGAGCGCTGCGGATATGTTTGCAATCGGTCAAATTTTTTATGAATTGTTGCTTGGAAGAGTGCCGGTCATAGGTGAGGATTATACGTATAAGGCGAAAGATACGGAGTGGAAACAGATACCAAAGATGCCGGAGTATCTGTCGGATATAAAAGGATTTGAAGCATTGACTGATATAATCCGAAAGATGACCGGGTTTAAGCCTGAAGAACGAATTACATTCGCAAGAGCGATAGTTTTTTTAAAAAATGTGAGGATTGGTTGATTATGAGTGAAGTGATAAAAGACATTTTTACTTCGGATGAGTTATCGGTACTTTCCGAGTTGGAAAAAAATGTTTTACAAAAGGTGCAGGATTATCCGATGAATTTGATTGCGGATAAAGAACTTATGGGGGAATTGGCAGATGAATGAAGAAGTCGTTAAGCTGCACCCGAGAAATTATAAGAAAATTTCCGGCAGACTGATTTTTTATCTGAACGCCCAAAAGGTTTCGTGGGATGATTTTGATAACATTCTGAGAGAATTGAGGGGATGCAAAACGTTTGTGGTAACTTCGTACAAAAAGAATGCTTCTTCGGAGAGAAGATATTCTTTGTATGTCGGTCGATATGTTTTGAATTTCTTTGGCAGCGATTATCTGAATTTGCAATGCACAAGCGTGTTGTACGGTAAAAAAGCGGCAGAGAAAAAGGATCAGCTTTACAAAACAAGAATATTTACGATTATTCCTGCAGGAAGCGTTCATATAGTGTACGGAGGGGATATATATCCCGAGGTTGATGACAATTCGTGGAAGATGAATGAAAACGTTTATTACGATCTTCTTGATTCCATGGAAGAGTATTTTGAATCCGACGATGACGAAGAAGAGACTGACGGCAAATCGGAACGCATCAAAATATCTGAAAGATTCAAAAGAAATATAATTCGACCGTTCAGAGATTATACAGACAAAGAGAATTGGGTAGAACAGTATAAACAATCTCAGGGAGAAGGAATTTCTTACTATAAGAGGGAATATTCAAGAAAAACAAATAAGGGCGCTGTCTACGATTTTTTTTCCAATGATGAAAAAGCGGATTCCGAAAATGCATTTTTTAATGTCGGAGACAGAATTACCGTAATAGAAAACGGGAATACGGATAAAGGGGTATATACGGGAGTTCTTGAAAACATTGATAATGAAAGTACGGATGCCGTTATTTTTTCGGTGGCATTTTATCATCAGTCGGATGACATCGATATTCCGCAAAGCGGAAAACTTGTTATGGGAATAAACGATACTCAGACAAAGGTTCGCAGCAAGGTAATAAGAGCTATGGAGCGCGGCAAAATTGAGTCTGAGTATATGTATAAGGTTTTTGACGATTTTTCTTCAGATGGATATGAAGAAATACCCGATGATTTGAAGGATTATCTGGTTGAAAAAATGGCAGACAAATATCCTCCGAATCAGATGCAGTTGGAAGCCGTTATAAAAGGAATTCTTACGAAAGATTTGCTTCTTGTTTTGGGACCTCCCGGAACAGGAAAGACCACGGTAATCAGTTTTTGGGTTGAATACTTCATAAGAAAAGGAATGAGGGTACTGATTTCGTCTCAAAACAATGCCGCGGTTGACAACGTGTTGGCACGATTCGGCGGAATGGCGGAAACCGTGCGCTTGGGAAATGAAAACAAAGTGCAGGAAAACTGTAAGCCATATTTGCCGCAAAATAAAATTATGGCAATGCAGGAACATTTTAATGCAAACGACAAGAGAGTAAAGGCAGAATTTGCGCATAACGGGGAGGAAATAAAAAAGTACAAAGAAAGATTGACTACGTACAAAGCTTTGGCTGAAAACTATTTGGAGAAGCGTAAGGACGCAAAGGAATTTGCGAACGCTGTCGCTGACGCCATGAAAAACGTCAATTTTAATTATGAGCAAGTTGAAAAAATTGAAAATGAATTGGCTTCGGTTATCGAAAAAATAGCACGCAGAGAGCTATTTTTGCAGGTTTATTCGGGAAAGAATATATTCGAAAAAATCTTTCGCGCCAGATTTGCGAGAAGAGCAAAAAAAGAACTGGAAGAGAAAAACCAAAAACTTGCGGAATTGCGCGCAGAATACAGAAGGCGGACAGAGGCGTATAATTCTTCGGTTGTTATTTTGAAAAAAGAAACGGAGTCTTTTAGGGAAAAGAAGATTGCCGAACAGTACGTGACAATAAGATTAAGACTTGCCACATATATGCAAGGTGCGATGAAACCCGATTATTTGCCTGCTTTTAAAGGTGAAACCTCAGAACTTTATGAGAAGCCTTTGTTCGATAACAGAGTTATGCACGTAATCGATTTGATCGAATCTGAGACGCAGAGAATGAATGAATTGGAAAAAGCAATATCAAACTCCAAGGCTGCGCTTAATGAATGGAATGCGCTTGTTAATAACGAGAGAAACGATATTATGCAGAATGCTTTGCTTGAAACATGTCAGATAGTGGGGGCAACCTGCATAGGAATAAATTCAAACAGAACGTTTTCTGATGTTAAATTTGACGTATCGATTGTGGATGAGTCAGGCCAGATACAAATACATAATGCACTGATTCCCATGAGCAGGGCGCGAAAGAACTTACTTCTCGGAGACTATAAGCAGATACCTCCTTGCGCGAATGAAGACGTAATTGCCGCTTGTAATGCGGAAGAAATAGATACAAAACTTCTGAATATGAGTTTCTTTGAATATGTCTTTGAGGCTATGAGAAAGAAAACAATAAAGGAATATGAAAAGGCAGGAGAGGACAAATCGTTAATCCTTAAGCCTGTCCTTGAAGATTATGAAGCCGAACCGTATAAAATTTACGACTCGGAGACTGTAAGCGATATGATTTGCCAAACGGTAGAGGATTCGAAGAAACTGGTAAACTTAAACAGTCAGTTTAGAATGCCCGGAAATATTTCAGATATCATTTCGGAGTGGTTTTACGAAGGAAATTATCATTCAAGTTATGACATGGCGTCATTTAAGCCGATGGTGCCCGAAACCGACAAACCGTTGGTTGTTGTTTCGACGAGTAAATCGTCAAAACGTGTTGAGAGTCAGCCTTCAAGCAAAATGGGGTATCAAAATCACTATGAAGCAATGCTGATTGCGAATCTTGTAAAAAGTGTTATCGATATGCAACCCGAAGAATCAAGAGGAGCGTTTATAGATAATATTGAAAATGAAATCGGTATAATATCTGCATACGGCGCCCAGGTAAGATTGATACGAGAGTACCTTTCCAAAAGCAAATTGGGTATAAAAGAAAGGCAAATCAGAAGCATGGTTGCATCCCTTGACAGTTTTCAGGGTCAGGAACGTCCGCTGATATTGTACAGCCTGACAAGAAGTACGACTTATAAGGCACCCGATGACGGAAGAGTCGGCTTTATGAAAGAGTTAAGACGTTTGAATGTTGCTTTTACCAGATGCCGTAAACAATTGGTAATAGTCGGAGACACGGAATACCTTACAAGATGCATGAATATGGAAAAACTTACGGATGAGTCTGTAAACTGGCCTTGTTCCAATGATGAAGAGAGACTTGAAGTCGGACCCGAATATATTGAGCAGTGTTCCGAATGTCCTGCTGTTTGCGAAAGAAAATTTGCAAGATTTATGCGACTTCTTATGCAACACGTAAACAATGGTGCGGGAAACGTTATCAATTCAGAGTTTTTGTTGAGGAAGGAATCGTAGTATGGCAAAAATGACATCAAAAGAATTAAGCAATGAGTCAAAAGCTCTGTTTCTTTCGAAGTTCGACGGAAATCCGCCGCTCAGATTACTGTATTTTCATACTTTTCTTTGCCCGGTAGCCATAGCGGAAGTAATGGTAAAAGAACATATTGTGGAAGATTTCGATGCATTGGAACTTTTGGTTTTAAGGCTTTATAACGCCGGTTTTCATACTGTAAAGTCAATAGCTTCTTTGTCAGGAATGAAGGAGGTCATGATAGAAAGGGCTCTTAACAATGAGGTGATGGTATACCATCATATAGACAATGAAACAGGCGAAGTTACGGAAATGGGAAAGAAAACCCTTGAAGAGAATGAAGGTGGAAATGCCGTAAGTCATACAATGTATGACACACCCAGAAGAATGCAAATAGAGGCCGCAACGGGTACGGTAATACCGGGGTATTTGGAATGCGACGTAAAGTACATGAAGCAAATTCTGGAAGAAAAAGCCGACGGAATAGTTCCTGTGCAGACTGTTGATTTTGACGATGAATTAAAAAGTGAAATTAACGAAAGAATTTCGGAGTACAAGCATATGGATATTCTGAATGAGGGAGATACCATAGTCGGCATAGAAAGAATTCATACAACTCAGTTATTTTATCGGTGGGCATATTTGGCCAAGTTTGAAGGCATGGAATATCCGATGATTGTTTTTCCGGGATACAAATCGATAGACAAAATGAATGCCGTCTCGATAAAAAACAAAAATTTCGGGGCGAAAATTGCGGTTCCTCTTTCATTGTCGGAGACGGATTACGAATATCTTTGCGATAACGGCATTGAATTTGAAGAGGCTATTGTAAGAGAAGATAAAAACTTTGAATATCTTTTGATGAAAACGGATGAATTCAGATTTGATACCGACAGTGAAGATATTCAGTTGAATGAAGAACAGTTTGTTTATGAAGATGAAAAGATTTCGGAAACAGAGGACATGACTGATGATGAAGAGTAATGAGTATAAAAATGTGTGGAAATGTTCATGCAAAAAAGAAAATTCCATAGCAATAAGAAAATGCAGCGTGTGCGGAGACGAAATTCCGAAAGATTTATCTGAAATGATATACAAAGATGAAATCGAACGACAAAAAATAGACTATGCTTCTGAAGAAAAAAAGAGAAAAATAATTATTGAAGTTATTGCGGCATTTGTCTTGATAAGCATTCCGATAATAATATGTATCATGACTGGGTTACTCGGCGCAATTCTTATAGCTTTGAGGTGATTTGGGTCGGCGGTATAACCGCCGGCTTTTTATTTGCGTTTGCACTGAAATATAGTGGATTTATCTGTAAAATTGTGTTAAAATCACCACTTAGGGAGTAACGAAGGAAAAATGAGCAAAAATCAAACATCCGTATCGGACAGGATTCACTTGGACAATCAAATAAAAAAGCGCGAAAATAAAGCTTTTGACGGCAACATTAATCAGCGAATCGAAGATATAACGACCAAATTCAGAGAAAAGGTTTTGGAAGACCAGTATTCGCTCTATTATGTTGATTTTGACAATGAAATGCTGACAGTTATCAAACAGACTTCGTGGTCGGGCTTAATCAAACCGGGAACAAGTATGCCTTACGCACAGGTTATGAAACTGTTTGTCGGAAGACTTAGCGGTGAAGCGAAGGAATTCTTTGCCAAAATGAGTAATATCGAGAATTTAAGGCAAAGATTTTTGAAAGAAGAAAAAATAACATATTCGTATGTTTCGGATTTCGGTGCGGGAATGAAGTGGGTTTCCGTTACGGGATTTGTAGTTGAAAGACATGAGGACAAAACACCTGCAGGATTGTCTCTCGGCTTCAGTACCATTGACGATTTGAGCGCTGACAGATTGAAAATGCAGAAACAGATTGAAGAGAATTACAATACTCTTCATGGTATTTCTGCAGAGTATACCGCAATTTATCACGTAAATCTGGATTCCGGAGAATATCAGAACAATTACGCGACGGAGAAGGTTTCGGACATAATTGAGCTTTTTGGTAAATATGACAAAACTTCGGATTTATTTGAATATTATGTAGAGGAAAAGGTTCATCCTGACAACAGAAAGCAGTTGAGAGAATTGTACGGAAACGAAGAGGCATTGAAAAAAACTCTCAAAGGCAAAAAAAGAATAAGTACGAAATTTAAAAGAAAATATAATGACAGATATTTGTGGACAGAAATGACGGTAGTTAAATGCGACAGCGTTGAAGAAGAAGCGCATGAGGCTATTGTTGGTTTTGTTGAGTGCGATGACGAAATCAGAAGAAGCGCAACTCTTCAAAATTGCCTTACGATTCTGGGCAAAGAAGATGCGCCTGATGATTTGATTAATGAACTTTTGACCCTTGCCGGAGAATACTACGAAGCTGAAAGGGTATTTGTTTTTGAATACGGAAAGACGGGATACACCATAAGCGGAACATATGAATGGTGCGCGGAGGGAGAAAAATCCGTAAAAAATAGTATAAAGGATGTTCCTGCTTTTGATATAAACAGATATTTCTACGAATTTGAAGAATCAGGTTTCGTGACATGGAACGAAAAATTTGATAAAAACAACAAAAAAGGCGAAGGCGTAAGCTTTTTGAAAAAGCAGGGAGCACATAATTTTATAGCTGTTCCGGTAATGAGGGATACCGGAATAATCGGAATCGTTATAGCCATGAATACGAGCGGAAAATATAGAGACCATCGAGTTTTAAAAACTGTCGCGAGTGTTATTCACAGTGAAATATTAAGAAGAAAAGAAAAAGATGAAGAATATGTTACTTTGAAAAAGCTTACGGATGCTTTTGTGTCGGTGTACTATGTTGATTTGACCACAGATTACATGCGAACATGGAAAATATCCGATGAATACAGAGAAATATATGGAGAGACAAAACATTATTCGATATCTATGGGCGGGTATGTCCGTAATTATGTTGCAGACAGAGATCGCGAAAGATGCATAGAAATGACGAGTCCCGATTTTATTTTGACGCAGTTTGAAATGAATGACCGTTTCAGTATCGAGATGACGGATATAATGAACGGTCATGAGCGCAATTATGTTTTTGATTATATCAAAGTAAATGAAGAAGGAACACGTCTTGTAATATGTTGCAGAGATTTGACGGAAACTCTTATGAATCAGAAAGCGCAACAGGATGTGCTTGAGGAAGCTTTGTTTGCGGCAAAAGCAGCAAATGAGGCAAAGACGACGTTCCTGTTTAATATGTCGCACGATATCAGAACTCCGATGAATGCAATTCTCGGATATACTGATATTGCAATCAGAAATTTGGACGACAAAGAAAGAGCCAAAGACAGCCTAAAAAGAATTAAAACTTCGAGCATGCATCTTCTTAGACTGATTAACGATATTCTGGAAATGAGCCGAATTGAATCCGGAAATCTTGAAATAGCCGAGCATCCGTTGGATGTTCGGGAAGCGATTGCGGAAATCGAACATATGAGCCGCGCTTTGGCAATCAATAAAAATATCGAGTTTAATGTGGAAATCGGCCAAATTGAAAACAATTATATTTATGCGGATGAACTTCACATAAATGAGGTTCTTATCAACTTGATATCCAATGCTGTAAAGTACACCGACTGCGGAGGAAAGGTAAAATTAAGCGTATGCCAGAAAGATGGCGTTTCTGAAGGAATGTCGGTTTATAAATGTGAAGTATCGGATAACGGAATAGGAATGTCGGAAGCTTTTCAGGAGCATTTGTTTGAAGCTTTTTCAAGGGAGGAAACGGCAACGGTATCCAAAACAGAGGGCGCAGGACTCGGACTTTCTATCGTAAAACGAATAGTTGACAAAGTAGGAGGCAATATAGAAGTTAAGAGCAAATCCGGCGAAGGCTCGGTATTTACTTTGGAGATACCGTTCAAAGTAATGAATGATGAGGCCATAGAAAAGTATCTGTCCGAAAAAAAAGAGAATGCAGAAATAAAAGAAAATGTATCTTATGAAGGTAAAAACATTCTGCTTGTCGAAGATAATGAAATGAACAGCGAAATCGCGACAGATATCCTTACGAATGCGGGATTTGAGGTTGAGACAGCTGAAGACGGAGATGTGGCTGTAAAGAAGGTAAAAGACAGAGGAATTGACTACTATGATTTTATTTTGATGGATATTCAAATGCCTGTTATGAACGGCTTTGAGGCCACAAAAGCAATACGAAATCTTCCGGGAGGCGGAAGAGTTCCGATTATTGCATTGTCAGCAAATGCTTTCGAGGAAGACAGACAAAAATCTTTGGCATCGGGGATGAATGCACACATTGCAAAACCAATAGATGTGAGAATCCTTTTAACTACACTTAAGGAGCTTTCTGCGACGATATAATAGGTGTTCACTGATAATTCACAAAAATGAGGGACAAATTTCACAAAATTGGGTAGAAATATTCAAAATTAACGTTATAATATTTTAAAGAAGGAAAGAAAAATAGGTCGATTATTATATTTGGGTAATCGGCCTATTTGTTTAAACTGTTCTCGTTAATAAAGACTATTTAATGACTAATATAACTAGGAGAGGTGCTTGTATGAAGGATAGAAAACAATTTTTAAAAAGAATTGCCAGCATGGTTCTGGCTGTTTTACTTGTTTTTCCAACGGTGTTTAATGCTTCGTCTACAAAAGTAAAGGCGGCGGGTGAAGAAAAGAGTTATCAGGTGGTTTTGGGTGACCCGTCATCAACTTCCTTGACGGAGGGCAGTACATTTTCGTTTTCGAATGCACTTGTTACGAATACGACAGGCAACAGTGATACCATAACAAGTATGACTGTAAGCGTAAGCAAAGGAAGCATACAAGAACAAACACTTGGTACTATTTCCGATTTGGCAGATTCACAGGGCAAACATATGACCAGTACGTGGATTTGGGCGGATTCGAAGGCCAAGACTACGGCAGAAGTACAGGAAGTATTGCGAGGCATTACGTTTGAATATTCCGAAGGAATGGTTGTAACCGTTGTAATCGACGGAAATAAAATGAGTCTTCCTACAGGAAATTTGACAATCACTTCATATGAGCTGGCAGACGAACTTCATGTTGCAGAAATTGGCGGCGCAACACACTATTATGTTTTTGTTCCTGATACAACACAGACAAATACATGGCAGTATGCATACAATACCGCTAAGTCTTCATACTTTATGGGAATGAGAGGATACCTTGTAACCATTACGGAACTCGGAGAAGATTTGGTACTTGATAAAATAACCACAGTCGGTGCGTGGGCAGGCGGTGCAAGACTTGCAAATACAACTGCTCCAGCAGATTTGGATAAGGAAGATGCAAGCGGATATACAGAACCGAGCGATACCCAAAATTCCCGTTGGTATTGGGTTGACGGTCCCGAAGCAGGATGTGAAATTCCTAATGAGGGAAGTACCGATATCACCAGAGGAGTAGATTCCGTTTCATCAAACGAAATCGGTTCATATAGTAACTGGAGAAGGTTACCAAATGATTCATCAAATCAAGAACCCAACAATTATAATCCTAGCAGCAACATACCTAAATGCGAATGGTGTCTTCAGGTTCATTATCCTAACGAAACCGGAGTTGCTCAGCAAAGCGCAAACGGAGGACAACTTGGATGGAACGACTTAAGTGATGAGGTTATTGAAGAAGGTTATAACAGCAATGCAATGAAGGGCTTTTTCATTGAATTCAGTGCCTATCCTAACGGAATGGTTGGATACAGCAACTTGAAGAATGTTTCTGTTTCCAAGAAAGTTCATAATCATTCATGGCAGTATAATGTTGACGATAGTAATAACAAAATAACTGTAAATTGCGGTGGAGAAGGTTGCAATGAATCTTATGAAGTAAGTCTTGTGACAAATAATTACATATATAGCGGAGAAGAGTATTCTTTTGAAGCAGGTTGTGGCATTACGGATACGGTTACAGGTAATGTGAAAGGAGTAACGAAAAAAGTCGAATATGTTAGCGTTGACGATGCTTCATATCCGAAGAGTACAACGCCTCCCACAGATGTAAACGCATACCGGATAATTGTTTCGCTCGTAGACGAGTCCGGCAATCCAATTCAGTATGAGGGTTCAGAGGTGTCGATTAGTGGGGATATGGAAATTATTAGGAGAGAGATTACCGTTACTCCGAATGAACAATCGAAAAAGGTCGGTCAATCCATAGATTCGAATATTAATCAAATTACAATATCTTCCGGAGAACTTGCGGAAGGAGAAGAAATTACCGATGTGGCGCTTGTTGTTGCCGGAACGGACACAACAAATGTTACTGCAATGACACAGAATCAGATTGCCATTTCTTCGGATTCGATAGTGATAAAGAATACCGTTGGGAAAAATACAACTCAAAACTACGATATTACTACAGTTAATGGAACATTGAATGTTCCGAAGAAAGAAACGGTTGTGTACGAAAAACCGAATGTTGGAAGTATAACATATGGTCAAACTGTCAATGACAGCGTGATAACAGGCGGAACAGTACGCGATGAACTGGGAGGAAATGTTGAAGGAACATGGACATGGAAGGAAACTGACAAGGACAAGATTCCGACAGTTATTGATGATTCGGGCGTTACATATTATACGCTTGAATTTACACCGAACGATACAGATGTATTTAAACCTTGTTCAACTACAATAACGATAGTAATTAACAAGAGAGATTTGGAACTTACCGCTCCGAGCGGAAACACTGTGAAAGATCAGGCTCCTTCAGGTTCGTTTGATTATACGGGAGTAACCGTAACCAATAATACATCTCTCGCTTCGGGTGATTCGGTTACGGCAGCGGATTTGATTTTTGATTATCAGATTGCCGGAAACCAAGAAGTCTCAATAGATCCTTCGTCGATTGTTATTATGAAGGGCGCGTATGTTGCTACCGCAAACTATAATATTACATGTAAGAAGGGTAACCTTCGGGTTTACCCGAAAGCACCTGTCATTAATGACAATCAGCTTCCCGAAGTTACGGTTACGTACGGCGATAAACTTGGTGATAATTCAACAATTATACAACTTATAACAGAGAACGGACCGATTATGGACGGCTCGAATGAGGTTACGGGACACTGGGAGTGGGATACATCGGAACAGACTGATATCAATGATGAACTTCCTCATGTATCAGATTCTGTAACAACGGAGTATCCTGTTGTATTTATTCCTGATTCATCGGACTATTCGTCGGTAAAGAAAAATATAAAGATTACCGTTTTGCCCAAAGAAATAGGAGTTGATTGGGGAACACCCGATTATACATATGACGGACAGCCACATAAGCCTTCGCCTGTAGCGGGAAGCGGTGTTGTAGGAAATGATACGGTTAATATTGATGTGGCGGTTAAACAGGGCGGATACAATGTTTCTGAACCTATAAATGCCGGAGATTACACTGCAGAAGCAACATGCAACAATAACGATTATAAGATTGCGGATTCTGACTGTACAAAAGATTATACGATAAACAAACGAGAGCTTGAACTTACTGCACCTGACGGTAATACGGTAAAAGGCTCGAAGCCTTCGGAAACTCTTGACTATACAAAGATTAAGGTGACATCAAATACTTCATTGGCAAACGGAGATATTCTTTCGACAGCCGAAATTGCGTATAGTTATCAGACGGCAGGAAACAACGATGTTACGATCAATCCGGCATCAATTGTTATTAAGAACGCAAATGATTACAATGTTACCGCAAACTATAATATTACATGCAAGAAGGGCAACCTTCGGGTTTACCCGAAAGCACCTGTCATTAATGACAATCAGCTTCCGACCGTAAATGTTACTTACGGTGATAAACTTGGTGATAAAGTTGTTATCGACCAGCTTATAACAAAGAACGGACCAATTACGGACGGTACTGATGAAATTAAGGGCCATTGGGAATGGGATGATGTCGAAGAACCCGGTATCGGAGGTAAAATTCCTCATGTTTCTGACAGCGGAGTGACAAAATATCATGTGATTTTTATACCGGATGATTCAGTAAACTATTCACCGGTAAAGAAAGAGATTACGGTTAATGTTGCACCCAAAGAGATTGAGGTAAATTGGGATAAAGATACTTTTGAATATAACGGAAAGAATCAAAGACCCGATGCAACGATAAAAGAAGGCTCGCTTGTCGGCAATGATAAAGTAAACCTTACATATACCGGAGAGAAGAAGAATGTCGGAGAAGGATACGAGGCAATTGTATCTTCGCAAAATCCCGATTATGTGATTAAGACTTCTTCTTCGAAAAAAGGCTTTAAGATTGTTCCTAAAGGAATAGTGGTTGATGATGATTCTGTTGTTACAATTGACATCAGCTACGATAAGGATGATGAGTCGGTTATCATTACCATAACTGATAACAGTACATCGGAGATTCTTGAGGAAAATGTTGATTATAAATATATTGCAAATTGTAATCCCGACGATGAGTATTGGGAAATCAATATTGAATTCATCGGTAATTATTCCGGAAAAGCACAAAGATTTGTGTTAAATCTTAAGTATCGCGGCGTAGTTAATTCAATTGTTGAAATCGATGCCGAAAGCCGTAAAATGGAACCTAAGATGGAAACTGTTTCGGAAGAGAATGCCATAAAACTTATACTTATCGACATTGATTCGGCAGATGTTCCTAAAGCTAATAAGGAAGCTGCAAAGGCAATAATCGAAGCTATTCAGAATGCGCCCGATCATGAAATCGAGAACGGTGAATATGAAGCAACGATTTCGCTTGTTGTAAAAGATGCCGAAAAAACTGTTCCCGAAGCAGATGTTGCTGAAGTAAAGAGGCTACTTGAGAGTGCTGATACATTTGACGGAATGAACGTCGGAAAGTACTTTGACTTGTCATTGTATGCCGACTATACGATATATGCTGTAGATCCGAACGCTCCCGAAGGAAGTAATAAGACAAAGCTTATCTCGATAAAGAACAAAATTACAGATACTTCAGATGAGGCAATGGGCGGAAAAGGAATGGTAGAAACAATTACGCTTACTATTCCCGAAGAACTTCGAGCTCCTCAAGGATATAAGAGAGAGTATGGTATTGTTCGTGTTCACCGCGACGAAAATGGTAATGCTGTGACAGAGGAACTTCCGGTAGTACAAAACGATGATAACACAATAACATTCTCTACGAATATGTTTTCGACGTATGCATTAATTTACAAAGAGACCAAGATTAACAATGCCGCGCCTGCGCCTCAAAAGCCAAATTCGGTAGAGGCTCCGAAGACAGGTGATACACCCGATATGATATTTGCATTCGGATTTGTAGCTATCGGCTTGATTGCATTGCTTGCAGCGTTTATCGTGAAAAAGAGAGTGTCGAGGAAATAGTATTGGACAGATATGAATTTGATTATTCCTTTAAAGAAGAATCAAAAGACAAAAAAGCAGGTTGGATCGCATTAATTGCGATCCTTCTTGTAATTATAGGAATAATGATTGCGCTTCTTTATATTGTAAATCTTAAAAAGACAGATAAGCTTTACGAAGAAACGGCAAATCAATATGTTCATATAAATAACTATGAGGAATACGGAAAGACAAATTCCGACAATTCAGATGTTAATTATTCGGAAAGTGAAGCTGAAGATAAAGAAGGGAACTCGGGGGCTGAGGACGATTCACTCAATGGTTCTTTGAATGAAAAGGAAAACAACAAGAAAGAGCCTAAGGAGTATACATTCAGATATACCGGAGATTGGAAAGAGCAGATGAGCATTGATTTGGTTTCTTTGAATGCCAAATACCCGGATATAAAAGGATGGTTGTTTTTTGAAAACGATGATATCAGTTATCCGATAATGTATTCCGGAGAAGATGAAAAATATTTGAGAACAACGTTTGATGGGAAGAGTGCAAAGGCCGGCTCAATCTTTTTGGAAGGATTGAATTCTTCGGATTTTTCTGATTCGCATACGCTTATTTACGGACATAATATGAACAACGGTTCAATGTTCGGCAAATTGCGGGAATTTGTCAATGAACCGAATTATTATGATTATCATAGATATTTTCAGATTGCTTATATTTCTCCGGAAGGTTCTGTAATAAAAAACAGATATGAAATTTTTTCTTATTTCATGACACCGTATGATTCGGAGGTATATACGGTCATATACGATGAAGGCGAAGAAATGGAGGATTTGGTCAATTATCTTACTGCAAATTCGATAAGAAGCGTTTCCGATGATGTGAAGTCGTCAGACCGAATCGTTACCCTTTCAACGTGTTCTTCAAATAATATACGCTTTGCGGTTCATGCGCGTCTTGTTGATTCTTGTAATCAATAAAAAACTGTCCTCCGAGAGGACAGTTTTTATTATGTGAAAATCTCAATCATTTTGATTATTGTTTGACAAATTGTATTGTTCAATTGTTCTGTCAGACGGTTTATAATCTTTCAAATAGTCGTCAGCCATTTTAATCAAATCATCGTATTCATAGTAAGGAATCGTTGAAAGAGTTGTTGTATTATTTAGGTTTGATGCTTTTATATATATCAGCTTATTATCATAATCAATATACTGAGGCATATCGTAAAGTGTTTGTATTGGCTTTAGCTGATCGTTCAGGATAAGATAACCGCTGTTGCCCATAATGACATATTGACCGTTTCCGAGGCTGTTCATAAACTGTGAATACCCTGAAATGTCGTAAAGAGTACATTCCTTTTTGAGAGCATCTTCGATAGAGTATATATTCATATTGCCGGTCGGATACGAAACAACCAGGTGCTTGCCGTCATCGGATATAAATACATTTGAAGCATAATCTGCCCCGACATCTACGGAACAGATTAATTTGCTTTGCGGAATATAATAAAGGTTTGCAACGGAAGAGTATTCATCAATGTAAATCACGTAATCCTTTGAGGCCGATAACACCTTGTCTGCCGAAATAGAATAAGCTTCTTCTTCGGAACGTAAAGGAATTTCACCCAAAAAAGAACCATCCTCTGTCGAATAAGTTCTGTATACTCCGAGATTAAAAGAATAAACGCCCGATCTGTCGGCGGAAAGATACTTGAATGATATGTTGTCGTCTATAGTGTTGATAGCGTAAGCTTTGCTTGCGTCTTCAATGTTGTAGACGATGCCATCTCCTTTTGCTAACAAAATTACTAGTTCGGAACCGTCTCCGATAAAATACAAATTACCGATCTCGGTCTTGGCTGTAAGTTTAACTTTATCGGTTCCGAGCTCACAAACGTTCATTTCGTATCCTTCATCTGTTCTTGTTTTTGAAATATAGTATTTTCCGCATTTGCTGATTTCTGTTACATTATTTGTAGCAAGGTCGAGAACCGCTGTTTTGTATGAATCATTCTCATGGAAGCGATAGTATGAAACGTAATTCATTTTATACGGTATGAGAAATAAACCGTTTTCTGTAAGGAATACGTCGGAAATATTCATATTAGGATTAAAGGCGAACAATTCATTTAGGAAGTTTGTCGAATACGCGGGCAAATAAACATAGTTGGAGCAGTCCTTTAAAATGAGATATATACTAGAATTATTCATCACTTTTGCCATTATAATCTCATCGCTTTCGTGATCTTCCTTGAGAATTTCTCCTGTGCTCATATCAAGCTGGTATATTGTGTCATATGACACTGCGGAAACGCATTCTTTGCCGTCAATCAGTATTCCGGTATCGATGTAGGAAATTACAAGACCGAGTGAACCGTTTTCCCACAATGTTTTATTGTTGTTTAGGTCTATATATTTTAAATAAGCTTTGTCGAACGGGTCTTGGTAAGCTAGAAGCATTGTTCCGTCTTCCAAAATCTTTATATTACTGGTGATGTATTGTGAATTGTATTCTATTTTATCGAGAAACTCGCCGGTTTTAATGTTATAAGTGAAAATACCGTTGAAATCAGAATCGCTAACGGTAATGGCGGCATATTTCGAATCATTTGATATGGTAACGTCCTTAATTGTACACATAAGACGAAAAACTTCTTCATCCGTGATTTGAGAAAATATATCGACTTCGAGCAGTTCCTCATCGGTCTCGGAATCGTAAAAACGAACATATTTTCCTGAGACGAGCGCATAACATTCGGAATAAACATTGGAATATGCTGATACGGAACGTATTTTTTCGCTGTCAATACTTTCTGCTTTGCTAAGTTCTTTTTTTTCTCCTGAAGAGAGGTTGTATTTTATTACGCTTCCGCTTTCATCCTGGTAAATAAATGTGTCAGTACCGATAAAAGCAGGAGTGGAGCTTCCGATATAAGAATACAATTTTATCGTTAGTACGGGCGTATCATTTTTACTAATATCGTATATATACAACTTATCGGTATCGTCAACGATTCCGACGTAGTTCAATCTGTCGCCGATTATGTATTTAAAAGAAGCATCAAATTCCAATGTTGCTTCATTGGTGAAGCGCTTCGGATACAGTTCCAAAATAGTTGAAAGGCTGTGTTGAGCTTCAGTGGTGTAGGGAAGAGTATCGTCGTTGATTGAGTCGGGAAGAATGCTTCGGATGGAATATAAAGCGTCTTTTTTCCTTCCGAGTTCGAGAAGTTCCAAACTGCTTTCGGCTGTGGCTATTGAGTATTTTGTTGCGGTTTCGCGATATTGTTCCTCTATTTTTTTGCTTTGGACATTAATTTCATTGCTTTTTTGAAGGATAATATCGTTTTGACTGAGAATTTCGGCGTTTTGAGCCTGTATTTCGTTAGATTGTTTTTGGATTCTGAAAAGCATTCCCAAACAAACGGCCGAAAAAACTACCATGCACAAAAAAGCAGTGCTTACCGCGGAAATGATCTTTTTCATTTTGCGTTCACGGTTTCTCTGCTTCAAATCGTCATAGTTGATTCCGAGCATGGCGGCGCTAAGTCTTAATGTGACGTCGTCGATTTTCTTTTTGCGTTCTTTTGTGCTTGAACCTCTGACGTCTGCGGCCAATGGCTCCAAACTGCGGATTTCCGTTATCTCTTTGCCATCGGGACCGATTGTTTTTATTTCTTCCTTGGTAAGAAGTTCGGGAAATGATTCGTAGGGCTCGCCGTCTACAAGAACGAGAAGAATTTTGTCTCTTCCGTATAATTCTATGAATGTTCGGATTTCGGTCTGACACCATTTTGATTCAAGATATCTCGGCGAACAGAGCGCGATGAGATATTCGGATTCTCTCAAAGCGTAATCAATCTGGTCCGAGAGACTGCTTGCAACGGGAAGTTCGTCCTCGTCTCTGAAAATTCTTCCGATTTTGTCGATTGAAGTGTTTGACTTGACATTTTTCGGAAGTTTGAGCGTTTCAAGTTTTTTTTCAAGAGTTTTGGCTACGAAAGAGTCAGGTTCGCAATGTCTGTAGCTAATAAAAGCCGTGTATCTTTTTTTCTTTGTCTCGTTATTATTATCCATATTATGTCTCCGAAAATAATAAAAATTACATATATTGCGGTTCTTCATCGGAAAGCCGCAAAATTACAAACAATATATAGATTATTATATATTTATTGTATATGGATGTCTATCTGTCGAACAGAAAAATAATATGATAAAAATCGCATAAATAAGAAAAAAACAGTCGATTATCATGATGATATGTGGTAAAATAACTTAATAATCTTATGGGAATGAAATGATTGTGTTTTATTAATGATTTATTTGGGAAAATGAGTACAAAGGACATTTCAAAATCTAAAATAATAATGACTGTTCTGTTGGTTGTTTTTGTTGTGACTCTGACTCTTTTGGAATTTTATCACATGAATTCAACCACAACCGACGAATGTTGGAAAACACTGAATGAGGCAGCCGTATATGTCGATTACGGCTTGAAAACAATGTTTTCCGGTAATCTTATTGCGCTCTCAAATTCTACTAACCAATTCGCAAAATTCGCTGACCCTAAGGGCAAAGAAGTTGCTTCCGTTATAAAAAATACTTCAGCAGGCGTAACTCATTCCGAAGAACGTGTTTATTACGCTGACGGAGATATTCTTACCAAAGACGGTTTTGTTCAAAGAACGAACAATATGCCGAAGTTTGAGGAAATAGTTTCGTACGAACCCCGAATAACGGGAATTCATTACGATTCGATTCTTAATAAAAACGTAATAGAACATATGATGCCGGTTGTTAAAAACGATGAAGTGATTGCTATGGCCTCTGTAATCCTTTTACCTGATGATATTGCGTCGCTTGTTCCGGTTTACGGCTATGAAAATAAGGCCAGATTCTTTGTTGTGGACAAAAATAGCGGTGATATATTGATTAATGAATTTGAGAATATCGGAAACAACCTTTTTGAAGGAAAAGATATATTTTTCTCTGCCGTTTCCGGCTATTCTCTCGGTGATTGGTTTAATGACATTCAAAACGGTACGGAATCAAATATTGCCATTAAAATCCAGGGAAACGACAAAAATCAATACATTCGTTCCGTTCAGGCGTTTAACTCGGATTGGTGCATATGCATTGCGGCAGACAGCGATGTTGTCTTTTCGAGAGTTTACAAGATGAGAATGAGCTTTATCGTATTTATCTGCCTGGAACTTGCATTTTTCTTTTTATATCTGTATTGGCTTCTCAAAGTTACCAGAAAGACAATTAAAGAAGAGACGGAGCATGGCTACAATATCATCAACACTCTTGCTTCTGACTATGAATTTGTTTATGCGGGCAATCTGGAAACGGATGAAGCGCTGATAATCAGGATGAGCGAACGTTTGAATAAGATATTCAAATCTGTTGATATGAGCATAAAGATGGATGACAATTCGTACTCGAGACAATTGACGGCTCTTACCGACAGGTTTGTTCATCCCGAAGACAGACATTTATTCCTTTACAACATTCTCGGAGAAGGCGTTAAAACAAACCTGCGTGAAGGCCGTTCGCTCGCGTATGAATTCAGAGCGGGAGTAAACGGAAGCTTCCGTCATTTTACGGTAAAAGTTGTTCCCAATAAAGCAGAATCGGATACAAGCGTCGTTCTTGGATTCAGAGATATTGAAAAAGAGTATAAGTTCAGATGCAACGTAGAGGAAGAAGAGGCAAAGAAGAGAGTCCTTTTGGAAGAAGCCAAGAACTATTCCGTAGTGGCAGGACTTTCGGACGATTATGACTATGTTGCGCATATCAATTACAGAACCGCAGAGGTAACGAGATACAAAATCAATGAAAGATTCAGCAAACTCATAGATGAAGATAATCAAAACTTCACGTCATACGAGAGATTTAAGCAGTGCGCACAAAAAATTCTTTATAAAGATGACTATGACAAAGTAATGAGTTTGATAGATAAGGAAAATGTACTTGATACTGTCAAGAATGATAAGGTGCTTAGAATCGAATGCAGATTTGTTATTGATGGTGAACCGGAGTATTTCAGAGTGAAATTTGTCGGAGATTCCAAAGATGAAGAGTCTGCTATAGTCGGCCTTTTGAATATAGACGATCTTGTCAGAAATGACAGAAAACAGAAGGAACAGGCAGTCCTTTTGCAAAACATGGAACTTCTGAGAATTCTTTCTGATCAGTTTGAGGTGGTTTATGATGTAAACATAGAAACAGGAGAATACGAGGAGATTACCAAGGAAGGAGAATATGCCGAGCATGTGTCTCCGAAATTGGTTGTAAAGGGCAACTTCTTTACGGATGTAATCGGAAATACAAAGGCGATGCTTCACGAAGATGATATTGAAGAGGCGTTGAAAAAGACGGACCGTGAGTACCTGATTGATACTCTTTCCAAAAAACCGTTTGAGGAATGGAATTACAGAATCAAAATGGGCGACGGTTTTGTATGGTACAGAATGCGTATCAAATACAAGGATTCCTCGAAAAAACACGTTATATTCGGCCTTTTCAATATAAATGACGGAATGAAGCAGAAAGAAGCAATCCGTATTTTTGAGCAGGACGCTCTTTTTTATCAAAGGGCGATTCTTAATAATGCATTTAACTATTATAAGGTCAATTTGACTAAAAATCGTATTATTTCGCCCATCATCGAAAGAGTTAACGGCAATCCCGAGGACTGTTCGTATAAGTTTGGAAATCCTCTTCCTTTGTACGATGAAGTGGTCGAGATGTGTGCAAGAAAGTATGTTCATGATGACTATAAAGTAGAATATACGGAAGAGCTTTTGTCGGATAAATTGATAAGCAAATTTAAAGAAGGCGACGTCATGCCGGAATATACTTGCATGATTTGGTCAGGCAGTCTCGGACTCCATTTCAGCAAATATGTGAATTACATGATAAAGGATGAAGTCACCGGAGATATCCTTTCGATGGTTGTGGTATATGACGTTTCGGAAGAAAAACAAAAAGAAATCGAAAAACGTCAGTATATAGAACAAATAATGTCTCTTTCGGAAGATTTTGAATCGATATATGATATTAATTTGGATACCGGCAGATATTCGGAATCTATCAAAAACGGTAAATTCGATGAGCCAATTCTCAACGAAATAGTTCCTCTTGAGGACTACTTTGAAAGACAAAAGAATGTAATCGAAGAGCTTGTTTACAGTGAAGACAAAATGAAAGTGTCGAACGAAATGAGCAGAGAAGGCATTCTCGGAAAACTTGTCGTCGAGGATGGATTTTATCTTGATTTCAGATGCGTATTTGATGAAAGAATAGTTTGGTATCGTATGCGTGTCAGCAAGATAGGGGATTGGAACCAGGAAAGAAGAATTCTTGTCGGTATGATTAATAACGACGAGAATATGAAGAAAGAGAAAGAGCAGCAGGAGATGCTTGAACATGCTCTTATGATGGCAAATTCTGCTAACAGGGCAAAGACCACGTTCTTAAACAGCATGTCGCATGACATAAGAACACCTATGAATGCGATTATAGGCTTTACAGGATTAGCTTCAAGCCACATAGAGAATAAAGAAAAAGTTCAGGATTATCTCGGAAAAATCAAGCAGTCTTCGGAGCATCTGCTTTCTCTTATCAATGCTGTTCTTGATATGAGTCGAATTGAATCCGGAAAAGTGTATCTTAAAGAAAACGAAGAAAGCATTTCTGACATTATTCACTCTCTGAAGAGTATAGTTGCTGCAGACATTAATGCGAATAAACTTGATTTTTGCATAGATTCTCTGATGGTAACGAATGAAAAAGTTATTTGCGATAAATTACGAATAAATCAGGTACTTTTGAATCTTATTTCCAATTCGATAAAGTATACTCAAAAGGGCGGAAGAATAAGAATCCGAATAGAACAAACCGAAAGCAAAAAAGAAGGTTGCGCAAAATATGTATTCTATATAAAGGATAACGGAATGGGAATGAGCGAGGAATATGTAAAGACTATATTCGAGCCGTTCTCAAGAGAAAACAGCGCTACCGTATCGGGTATTCAGGGTACGGGACTTGGAATGTCCATAACTAAAAATATTGTTGATTTGATGGAAGGACATATTTCGGTAAAATCCGAAAAGAATGTAGGAACCGAGTTCATGCTTGAACTCGATTTGAAACTTGTCAAAGAGGACATGGATGTCGAAAGAATAGACGAATTTGCCGACAGAAAAACTATTCTTTTGAGCAATGATAAGAAAGTACGGGAAAGGGTTTCGATTATTCTCGAAAAAATCGGAATCGTTGCAGACTGCTTTGATAAAGCTGAAGATGCTTATCTGGCGATTACTAAAGCAAGCTCGGAAGGGAAAGCATATTCTCTTGTGTTAACCGATTTTCATATCGAGGGTACAAATGAAAATGATTTGATTGAGAATCTCAGAAATAAGGCGGGAGAAGAAGCTACAATTGTAGTTTTGTCCGTTTGCGATATAGCGGACGGCGAATTGCCAACCGAAGGTATGAGAATAAACGGAATAGTGCCTCAACCGATGTTTCCATCCGATATATACAAAACCTTGAAGAAGTGTCTTTCGGGCTCTGTCGAAGAAAAGATTGAAATAGACACTGAAAAGGATTACAGTGAAAAGAAAGTATTGCTTGTAGAGGATAATGCGCTTAACAGAGAAATTGCATGTGAACTTTTGAATGAAATCGGTGTTGAAACGGAAACCGCGGAGGACGGAACCGTAGCCGTCGAAATGTTCAAAGAATATGATAAATTCGGCTTTGATTTAGTATTGATGGATATTCAAATGCCGATGATGGACGGTTATGAAACTACAAAACAAATCAGGGGTATGGAAAACGGAAGATTTGCCGATATACCTATTGTGGCCATGACGGCAAATGCGTTTGAAGAAGACAAGAAGGAAGCAATGGATGTCGGAATGAACGACCATATAGCCAAACCGATTGATTTTAATAAACTTATTGAAGTATTAAACACATATTTGTAATTATGGAGTTGTGCGATGAAGGAATTTACGAAAAAAAAGAAAATAGCTGTATTGTTACTGGGTATTATAGTAAGCATAGGATGTTGGGTCTTTGTTTTGATTAACGGAGCGCTTCATGGCGATGTGCGGGAAGTGATTTTGGTATATAACATGCCGATTTCTTTTAACAGCATAAACGGTATGTTTCAGACGTTCAGTTTTATGATGGCGATGATGATGCCCTGCATCGAAAGTAAATGGGGAACAAGATTGGGTGCTACGATATCAGGACTTTTCACATTTACCACACTAATGAGAATGATTGTTTCCAAATCATTAATGCAGGCTCCGGGTGTTATGAACGGAATTTTTGCAGTAGGTGCGATACTTATTATCGGAAGTCTTTTCCGCTCGGCTGAGAAGAAGATGGTTACGGATGTACTTACCGGACTTTTTAATCTTCGAGGCTTTTTTGGAGAGATGGATTCCCTTATTAACAATAAAAGAAGTTTTTCCCTTGCAATTATTCAGATTAATAATTTTCGAAATATTAACGACGAATACGGACATGCGGTAGGAGACGCCGCTTTAAAAATATCCGGCGAAAGATTACAGGGGCTTGTAGGTAAAAAAGGAAGCGTCAGCAGAATTACAGGAGCGGAGTTTGCTGTTATTATAGACAAACAGTACGATGCGGAGAACGTGATTCGCGATGCCATCAAGATATTGGGCGAAAGAATGGAAATTTCCGGAGATAAGACTACTGTCAACTGTTATCTTGAGGCAGTTGCCGGAATATCCGAGTATCCGAAGGATGCCACAGACAGGGATGAACTTATCAAATGGGCGGATATCGCACAGATGCATGCGGGAAAATCTGAGTCTTCAGTTGCCAAATTTGATGATGATATGTATAGCGATTTGCTTCACAGAGAAGAGGTTGAGCAACTTATTAAAGAAGCTCTTTCACAGGATTATTTTTATCTTGATTACCAGCCTCAGTTCTCAGTTGATAATAAGGAATTGAGAGGTTTTGAAGCTCTTATCAGAATGAAACTGGATGACGGAAGAGTTGTTTCTCCCGCAGAATTTATTCCGATTGCTGAATTGTCGAATCTGATTTTCCAGATTGACGAATATGCCGTAGAAAGAGTTCTGAAAGAGTTTTCGTCCTATGTGAAAAAAGACGGAAAAAGCATTACGGTTTCTGTTAATATTTCTGCAAACGGTTTTGCAAGAGAGGAATTTGTTCCTTTTGTAAAGAAAATGCTTGAAAAATATAGTTTCCCTTCGGAGTGTCTTGAAATTGAAATAACCGAGTATTCATTTGCGGTATCTCAGGAGATGACTTTAAGGAATGTAAATGAGTTGAAACAAATGAATGTCCAGATAGCTTTGGATGATTTTGGCACAGGTTATACATCTCTTTCACAGCTTATGAATCTTTCGGCAAATCTTTTGAAAGTTGACAAGAGCCTTGTAGATGATATTGCAAAGAGTGAATTAAACAGCGATTTTGTTAAAGCAATCGTTTCTATGGGCCATCTTCTTAATTGTGATGTTGTTCTTGAGGGAGTTGAATCGAATGATCAGGTTGATACGATAAAGACTCTTGACGGAGATTATATCCAGGGTTATGTTTGGAGCAAACCTATTAATTATAACGATGCACTTAAGTTAATCGAGTAGCCAGCTTACAAATGCTTCGGTTCGCTCACTTCTATGCGAGCCGTTTCCTATGCAGAGATATACTTTTTCATCACGTGGGAAATACATGGATGTTTTTATTGCGGCACTGTCCGTGATGTCGATTCCGTATATTGCGTTATCGGATTCGCCATCATCGGAAGTGTCGTTTTTTATAGTGTCTAAGGATATGGTACGATTTTGGTATTTGTTTACGAAGTATGCGTCGTCGTAAAGAGACAAATCGTATAAAATAGCCATGGATGACAAAAGGTTTAAGGTTTCTTCGCTGCAAATCAAAACATCACATTCTTTGGCAGATACTTCGGCTACGAGTTTCATTACGGTTTCGGAATTGCCGAAATCGATGTGATTGTCGGAGCTGAAAAAAACGGTTTCTTTTTTGTTGTCTATGGAAGCATAGCCGAGAAAAGGCTCAATGAATTCTGAATCCGAAACGCTTGAGTTGAAGTCGGCATTGATTATTCTTACGGATAGAGCCGTTTCTTTTGCCAAAAGAACATCTTTTACGAAGAAAAAAGCAAGTATTGACAAAAAAATCACTGCCATAAGCGGAATTTTGAAGTAATCAAAATAATATGCCATCCTTTTTTTGAAGGGCATATCGGAGGCTTTTTTTAAATTGTTTTTTCTTTCGTTTTCGATAGGACTGTTACTCATAATTTAAAATCCGAAATAAAGTAATGCATTTTTGAAACAGATGTTTTCGATTATTTCACCGACGATTTCGTCATCATCGGGAAATTCATTTTGCTCAATAAGAGAACCGATGTAATTGCAAAGAATTCTTCGAAAATAATCGTGTCTTGCGTAAGAAACGAAGCTTCTCGAATCTGTCAGCATTCCGACAAAACCTGAAAGAAAACTGTCGGAAGCCAGTGCTTCAAGGTGTGCTTCCATTCCTTTTTTGCTGTCGTTAAACCACCATGCGCTGCCGTGCTGTATTTTGCAAACGGCTGAAGAATCGTTGAAGCATGCTATTATGGTGTCGATAGCGGAATTGTCGTTTGGGTTTAAACTGTAAACAATTACTCTCGGAAGGGAATCTTCTTTTGAAAGAGCGTCAAAAAACAAACCCAGGTTTTCTGTGCCGGAAGTGGTGTTAATTGCGTCAAAACCTGTATTTGCACCGATTTCTTCGAACATTTTTGAATTGTTGTCGCGAAGGCAGCCATAGTGCAATTGGCTTGTCCAATCAAGCTTTTGGTATTCGCGGTGTACAAAAAGAAGAAAAGCTGTTTTGAATTTGGAGCATTCCTTTTCATCGGGTATGATTCCGTTTAGTCTTTTTTTGAAAATAGTCTCGATTTCGTTGGGAGCAAAAGGTTCATATTCCATACGCGTCAATCCGTGGTCGCTTATACGACAGCCGTGTGACGCAAAATATTTCATTCGTTCTGAAAGAACATCTTTTAAATCTTCGAAAGAGGAGATTTTCTTTTGACATTTGTTACCGAGTTTTTCGAGATAATCAAGATATTCGTTTTTTTCGATAAGCATGGCATTATCCGGTCTGAAAGCGGGGATAACGACGGTTTTGAACGAAGCGTCGCGGTTAATGATTTCGTGGTAATTTAAGTCATCGGCCGGATCGTCCGTAGTGCAGAGAAGCGCGACGTTTGAAGAATCGATTATTGAACGCGCGCTCATATTTTTCTCTTTAATTTCATTGTTCAGATATTCCCACAACATTTCGGCGGAATCTTTTTTGACATACGAATCGAAATCAAAATAATTTTTCAGTTCAAGATGACTCCAGTGGTACAAAGGGTTTCCGATTGCTGATTGCAATACTTCAATCCATTTGATGAATTTTTCTTTGTCCGAAGCATCGCCGGTAATATATTTTTCTTCGATTCCTGCGGCTCTCATCAAACGCCATTTGTAATGATCTCCGCCCAGCCAGAGTTCGGTTATATTTTTGAAATGTTTGTCTTCTGCAATATCGCGTGCTTCGATATGACAGTGATAATCGATAATGGGAGCGTCTTTGGCAAAATCATTGTAAAGCCTTACTGCGACGTCATTTTTGAGCATAAAATTATCATTCAGAAATTTTTTCATCTTCTTTTTCCTTTCCGTCTGTTGTTGCGTCCGACTCCTCGGATTGTGCCGCAAGCGGTTCGTATTTTTTTAATACCGGTTCGATCATAAAAGTGTCGAGAAGACAAAGAAAACCGGGCATCATCAATATAAGTATTGCAAACATAAATGTGTTGTAAGACCAATAAAGAATAATAATCGCGGCAGCTCTGAAAACGATAAGTCCGATTGAGTTTTTAAGGTGTATAAGAGAGAGGACAATCGGGTACGTTACCGCATGCATTGTGGTGACACCGAAACGCGAAAGCATTGCAAAAGCGTACGCAAGAGTGCATAAAAGCACAAGAATCAAAATATAAAACAGCCAACGCATTCCCAAATTAAAATCACCTTGACCGCGATAATAAAAAACTGTCGCAACCGTAAAGCCGACGGAAATGACGAGATAGATGACGGTCATTACGATTCCCTGTAAAAGATTCTGCTTGAATGATTTGAAAAAATCTTTTGTGACGGTGTCTTCGTTCTTTCTTACGCTTTTGACCATTGCATAATATGCGGCGCATGAGGCGGGGCCGATAGTTACAATCGGAATTGAGCAGATAAGCCAGAGAACGCTTATCCAGACAATGTTCCAGAATTTAACAAGAAATCTGTATATTTTACCGTCAAAATTAAATATATTCATAGCCACCTCCGCCCGAAGCATATAACTATATTTTAGAAATGTACCTTATATTTGTAAATACGCTGGACAAATAATAAGAACAGGATTAAAATCAATTTGTACTGAAATACAAGTATACTACATGTTTTTGCAAAAAGAAAGCGTGAAAGAAAAATGTACAATAATTTATGGCTTAATTATGAATATCTTGAACCTGCAAACGAAGATGAAAGAAAAATTGTCGAATGCGTCAAAACGATAGTTGCGGATTCGTCATTAAAGAACAGCGCGATCGGAAAAAGCATTACGTTTGAAGCGGAAACGGCTTTGAAGCTCATTACGAATTCAAAACCATCTATTGTTTTTTCGGATGAAGTTATAGATTTGGAAAAATTATCGCATTATGTAAGATTTGAAATATGTGAAGATTCGACCCTAACAGACGAGGGCTATTGCATATCGGCGACTTCTTACGGATTTTCTGTTTCCGGATTCGATGAAAGAGGACTTTTGTACGGAGTTTTCAGATTCTTCGGAATGCTCAGAACGTCTTCTATGAATGAAAAAACATATGAAAGAAAAATTCCTTCGAACAGTTTTCGTATGCTTAATCATTGGGACAATATGACAGGTGACATCGAAAGAGGATATTCGGGTAATTCTTTCTTTTTTAAAGACAACAAAATGATTGTCGATGAAAGAATCAAAATGTATGCGAGAGCCGTATCGAGCGTCGGCATAAATAA
The DNA here is from genome assembly GCA_045628965.1 of Lachnospiraceae bacterium. GTDB lineage: Bacteria > Bacillota > Clostridia > Lachnospirales > Lachnospiraceae > UBA3766. Next base: position 37,270 of record JAZQQI010000035.1, read on the forward strand.
GGTTGTCATCAATAACGTGAATGTGAAGGGCGAAGCGTCGTATCTGATTTCCGAAAGACATTATGACAATGTAAGAAAATTGTCGGAAATATTCAATGCCTACGGAATTACTTTGTTTTTGAGTATTAATTATGCACTTCCCATGGAATACGGAATCGACAACGCGGATCCTCTTAATGAAGAGGTTTCCGACTGGTGGGTGACAAAGTGCAATGAAATATACGAAAATGTTCCGCTTCTCGGAGGCTTTCTCGTAAAAGCCGATTCCGAAGGCCGTCCCGGACCTTTTACTTACAAAAGAAATCAGGCCGACGGAGCAAATATGCTCGCAAAGGCACTTAAACCTCACGGAGGCGTCGTTATATGGAGATGCTTTGTATACAATTGTAAACAGGATTGGAGAGATACAAAAACCGACAGAGCAAGAGCGGGCTATGATTATTTCAAACCGCTTGACGGTGAGTTTATGGATAATGTAATTCTCCAAATAAAGAACGGTCCGATGGACTTTCAGGTGAGAGAACCGATTTCGCCTCTTTTCGGAGGAATGGAAAAGACGAATCAGATGCTTGAGGTGCAAATTGCGCAGGAATATACGGGTCAGCAGCGACATGTTTGCTATTTGATACCGTGGTTTAAGGAAATACTCTCTTTTAATACGCATTTAAACGAATACACGGTAGGAGACATAGTCGGAGGCAAGGCTTTCGAAAATATAAACAGCGGAATTGCGGCAGTTTGCAATACCGGAGACGATTACAACTGGACGGGACACGATTTGGCAATGGCAAATCTTTACGGATTCGGAAGACTTTCATTTGATACCGATCTTTCAGCCGAAGAAATCGCTTGCGAATGGATAAAACTGTATTTTGCCAACGCTCTCGGAAATGAGAGTTTTCTGAAGAGAAAAGGAGATGTTGTATGCTCGGTTATTTCGGATATATTGATGAAATCCTGGCCTACTTACGAGAAATACAACGCACCTCTCGGAATAGGATGGATGGTTACTCCGGGAGTTCATTACGGACCGGATGTCGACGGTTACGAATATTCCATGTGGGGTACATATCATAAAGCCGACAGCGAAGCGATAGGCAGAGACAGAACGCCCGCCGGTACCGGATTTACGTCGCAATATCGAAAAGAAAATGCAAAAATGTATGAATCCGTCGAAACATGTCCTGAAGAACTTCTTTTGTTTTTCCACAGAATGCCGTATAATTATGTCTTAAGGTCCAAAAAAACAATTATCCAGCATATATATGACACTCATTTTGAAGGTGCAGAGGAAGTTGAAAAAATGTATGATTCCTGGCAGAGTCTTAAGGGGATTATCGATGACGGGGCTTTTTTGAGAGTTACCGAAAGGCTTGCACACCAAAGAGAGCATTCAAAAGAGTGGCGTGATGTGATTAACAGTTATTTTTGGAGAAAAACAAATATCGCAGACGATAAGGGAAGGATGCTGTTTTAAATGATATTGTCTAAAATATTCGGAGACGGGATGATTCTTCAAAGAGGAAAGAAGAATGTTATCGAGGGGATTTCCGAAAAAAATGACAGAGTAACCGTTTCGATTGCTTTGAGTAACGAAGGAAATAATGCGAAAACTTATGAAAGCATGTCGGATGAAGAAGGAAAATGGAAGGTTTGTCTCGATGAGGAAGAAGCGGGCGGACCTTACGTTGTCAATGTTTCGGATTCCAAGGACAGTGTGATTATATATGATGTTTATTTCGGAGATGTTTTTCTTCTCGGCGGACAATCAAATATGGAACTGCCTGTTTGCAGAACGCTTGATTTGTACGAAAAAGAAATAAAAAATCTCGATTATCCTTTGATAAGAATGTTTCAGTTACCGAAGAATTTCAAATTCGGGGAACCGGACGAATATCTTGAAGAAGGTGAATGGGTATCGGCAAAGAACAATAAATTTGGCGATTTCAGCGCTCTGGGATTTTACTTTGCGCAGATTAAATATCTCGCCGATAGTGTACCCATAGGTCTTGTTCATGCTGCGGTAGGGGGAACGCATATCGAAGCTTTTATGAGCGAAAAGCAGATTCTTACGACTGGCAGAGCATTAAAAATCAAAGCGCTCAAAGAGGGAAGAGATCTTCTTTGCAAATGCGGATTGAATGACTCGTGCAAAATGTGTTATGAGAAAAAAATTGAGACCGACAAGAATCCTACGTATGTCAAGAGCGTAATTGACGATGATTTGAACAATATGATGAAGTGGGGCGAGCAGCTCGACAGGGATGACATTGGTCTTTCGGAGGAATGGTTTTCACATGAGTGGACGCTTGACGAAAAAAAAGATGCGTTTTATATTGACGTACCAAGTTCGTGGATTAATATAATTCTCGGCAAAGTAATAGGTTCGGTTTGGGTTCAGACGAACGTAAACGTACCTGCGGATTGGTGTGACGAAGATGTGCTTTTGAGACTCGGTACGATTGTTGATGCCGATTTTACATATGTTAACGGTGAATGCGTCGGAAGAACGGATTATTTTTATCCGCCCAGAAGATATATGATACCGAAGGGAGTGTTAAAACCCGGAAAGAACATTATTACCGTAAGAGTAATCATAAATAACAATGTCGGAGAGTTCAAAAAGGACATGCCGTATTATCTGAAAAAAGGTGATGAAACGATATCTCTTGAAGGAAGATGGTCGGCGAGAATAGGTGCAGTCGAAGAAGCGATGGGCGGCGCAAAATTTTTCACATGGCAGCCCACGGCACTTTTTAACAAAATGATATATCCCATCAGAAACGTATCCTTTGATTCGATTCTTTTTTATCAGGGAGAGTCGAATTCGGGATATCCCGAGGATTATGAGTATCTCATGAAGGACATGATAGGGGAGTGGCGAAGGTTTTTCGGAGAGATACCTTTTATATTTGCGGAGCTTCCGGATTTTAAGGGCGAAACATGGGAAAAAGAAGGCGACGACTGGGACAAAATGAGACGTGCGCAAAAGAAGGTTGCCGAAACGTCATACAATACATCTATGGTAAGAATGTACGATCTCGGTCAGTATAATGAGATTCATCCGCAGAACAAAAAAGCCGTTGCGGAGAGATTTTATGAGGAGTATGTTAAATTATCTTCCCAAAAGTAAGGAGAGAGACAATGATAAAAGTTGAAAAATTGGCGGGTGAATCTACAAGAGATTACGCTTCCAGGTTTCTTTGTACAAATATTGTATCGCTTGAATTGAAACCCGGACAATTCCTTTCGGAAACGGAACTTGCGAATGAAATCGGCGTAAGCAGAACACCGCTTAGAGAGGCACTTATAGATTTGAATCATTCGAGTGTTATAGAAACATATCCTCAAAGAGGCAGCATGGTGGCACTTATAGATCCGGATCTTGTTGAGGAATCGCGATTCGTCAGAGAGGTGCTTGATACATCGGTTGTTGCAATAGCATGCGAAATCGCGACACCGGAAGATATAATGAACCTTGAGGCAAATGTCAAACTTCAGGAGTTCTATCTTGAAAATTATGTCCCCGACAAACTTCTTGAACTTGACAACGAATTTCATAGAATGATTTATGTTATGGCCAATAAGGAACGTACTTATCAGATGAAAGCCGGAATGATGATTCATTATGACAGAGTCCGCGCGCTGTCGATTGTAACCGTTAAGGACAACAAGATTGTAAACGATCATAAACAGATTTTGGAGGCAATCAAAAATCGAAATGCCGAAGAAGCTCAAAAACTTATGACGAAGCACTTGAACAGGTACGATGTAGACAAGGAAGCCATCAAACAGGCTTATCCGGAATATTATAAAAATTAAAACAGTAAATTAATAATGAAATGACAAAAGCGTTTTGCATTAAGTTTGCAAAGCGTTTTTTTTATTCAAAAAAACATTTCGTTCAATCACAAATTTACGATAATGCACTAAAAAATCAAAAAGATGGCGAATAAAACAAATTCGATTTACATAACATTTGATTTTGTGCAAAATAGCCAAAAAATAAAATCAAATCTGTTTATTTCGTGTATAGAAATGAACAAAAAAAGATTATAATATACTTGTATACAAGAATATTAGAGGACAAAAATATTAAAATACGTAATTTCGGAGGTCTTATGGACGACAACAAAAAATCGGAAATCACAGTCGAACGGGAAGTTGACGATTATGTTTTGCCCGAAGAGAAAAAAACTGACGGTGAAGAGAAAAAGCCAATAAAAGAAAGAATAACAACATGGATGAAAGACATGAAAAAGCATCTGAGAAAGAATTGGGTTATCTATACGTTTTTCATCATTCCGGTAATTTATTACATCGTTTTCAGATATATACCGATGTTCGGAAATATTATTGCTTTCAGAAAATACCAGGCGGGCGGACCTATTTTCGGTATCGAATGGTCGGGCTTCAAGTATTTTAAACAGTTTCTCGGTGATGCGGCATTCAGAAGAGCTTTCAGAAATACACTTGTGCTCAACATCGCATACCTGGCTGTAAGATTTCCTTTGACGCTTATATTTGCACTTCTTCTTAATGAGATTAAGTGGATGCCTTGGAAAAAATTTGTTCAGACGGTTTCTTATCTTCCCCACTTCATATCGATGGTTATCGTAGCGGGAATGATTAAAGAAATACTTTCGACAAGCGGCCCCATCAATCACGTTTTGTTATCGATGGGACATGAAGTAATAGAATTCATTGCTTTACCTGAATGGTTTACGACAATTTTTGTAACAAGCGGAATCTGGCAGGGCCTCGGTTGGGGAAGTATCCTTTACTTGGCCGCAATTGCCGGAATCAATCCCGAACTTTATGAGGCGGCAAAGGTTGACGGAGCAACTCATTTTCAGCAGGTTTTGCATGTTACGATTCCCTGCATACTTCCGACAATCACAACGCTTCTTATCCTCGATATCGGCGGTATGGTAGGTTCGTCGGGAGCTTTCGAGAAGGTATTCCTTCTTTATAATCCGATGACATACGAGACATCCGACATTGTATCGACGTATGTATACCGAATGGGTGTTCATTCGGGTAACTACAGTTACGCGACGGCCGTAGGTTTGTTTGAAGGTCTTATTAATCTGATTCTTTTGACAATCGCCAACTTCACTTCGAAGAAGGTTGCAGGAGAATCCTTGTGGTAGAGAAGGGAAAAGGTAATGGAAGATATAAAAGAATTGGTACTTGAACAACAAAAGAAACAGAAGACGTTAAAACAGGGTGCAAAAGTCAAGGAATCGTGGCAGTACAGAATATTTCAGGTTTTTAACGTAATATTAATGACCTTGATATGCGCGGCAACTTTGTATCCGTTCCTTTATCTGGTAGCGCAGTCGTTTTCTTCGGAAGCGGCAATCATAAAAGGAGAGGTATCGCTTTTGCCGGTTGATTTCAACCTCGTAACTTACAAATCGGTTCTTTCCAAGGGCGATTTCCTCGGCTATTACAAAAATACGATTTTGTATGCGGTATTCGGAACAATCCTCAGCGTTTTCTTTTCGGCAATGCTTGCTTACCCTATGTCAAAGCCGAATCTTAAACTTAACAAATTTTTTGTTCCATTCATCATTTTTACGATGTACTTCGGCGGCGGAATGATTCCGAACTACATTTTGATGACGAGCCTCGGACTCAGAAATACGATATTTGCATTCATCCTTCCGGGCCTTATAGGAACATATTACGTTCTTTTGATGAAATCATTCTTTGCGGGACTCCCTCACGAGCTCGAGGAAGCCGGAGAGATAGACGGACTTTCGAAATACGGAGTTTTCTTTAGAATAGTGCTTCCCATTTCAAAGCCCATAATTTCAACCATGGTGCTTTTCTACATGGCAGGATACTGGAGCAACTGGTTCAATGCTTTCCTATATTTGGAAGACAGAGACAAATGGCCCGTTGCTTACTACTTAAGACAGATTATTATCGGAGCGTCCACATCTGCAGACCCCGGTGCGGCTTCACAGGAAACAATGCAGATAGCAGCCAACATAAAATCATGTTCGATGGTTCTTATGGCTGTACCAATCATATGTGTTTATCCCTTTATCCAAAAGTATTTCGTGCAAGGCATGATGCTTGGCGGTGTTAAGGGTTAAATAATAAAACGTTAACGAATATTATCTCTTCGTGGGGAAGGATAATAAGAAAAAAGGGAGGAATCCAAAATGAAAAAAAAGCTTTTAAGCGTGTTGCTTGCGACAGCTATGGTAGCATCTTTGGCAGCATGCAACGGTAACAACGGCGGAAGCGGAGAAGAACCCGCTCCTTCACAGCAGGCAATCGACAACAATACTCAGACGGTTGTTGACGACGGAACTACGGAACCTGTGGAAGAGGATCTCGGTTATACATTCGGCGAGCATTTCTATTCTGACGAACCTGTTACCTATTCAATGTCTTTCTCAGACGCTTCTTGGTATCCCATGATTGATGCATGGAAGACCGAAGGTGTATTCGCTAAAATTACAGAGTACACAAACGTAACACTTGATCTTACATCAATCGATTCAAACGATTACAACGATAAGATCGCTCTTTCAATCAATGCGGGTGATGCACCTTACATCATTCCCAAGACATATGATGAATCCAAGTTCGTAGACGGCGGCGCCATCGTTCCCGTTTCAAAATGGACTCAGTTTATGCCTAACTTTACACAATTCGTAGAAGATTACAACATGCAGGACGATCTTGCAACAATTACCCGCAACGACGGTAACTACTATCGTTTGCCCGGTATGCTTGAGAAACCTCTTCAGGATTACACGTTCATGATCAGAAAAGATATCTTCGATGCAGCAGGCGTTGATGTTCCTTCAATGGAAGCATCATGGACATACGAAGATCTTTATGATGCACTTGTTGAGGTTAAAGCTTACATGGTAAGCGAAGGAATGTGCTCAGAGTCGGATTACATTTGGTCAGACCTTTGGTGCGGTCAGGAATCCGGTCAGGGTTCAGGCGGTAACCTTCTTAAGGTTATGGGAAATGCTTACGGTGTATCTTCAGGTTGGGCCGTAAACGATTGTATTCAGTATGACCATGAAAAGAATGAATGGTATTTGTCTTCTACAACAGACAACTTTAAAGATTTTGTAACAATGGCAAACAAGTTCGTTGCAGGTAAGATTCTCGATCCTGAAACATTTACACAGGATGATTCAACTGCTACAAACAAGTTCTATCGTGGCGAAACAGCAATTATCTCTGTAAACAGAGGTCAGATTGCAGCATTTACTGCAGGACTTGACGAGGGTGTCGGTGCAGGAAACTATGAGACATATCTTGTTGTAACTCCCACAGCTAAGAACAATTACATGGCAGAGAATGCAAGACTTGAAAACGGTGTTATGATTTCAAAGAACGCTTATGATGCTCTCGGTGAAGAAGATTTCATTAAGATGCTTCGTTTCGTTGACTGGTTATTCTATTCAGATGAAGCTTACGACCTTATTAAGTGGGGTATTGAAGGTGAGCACTATAATGTTGTAAACGGACAGAAGATTCTTGCAGACGGTTGGTACTGCGGCGGTCTCGGTTACGGCGATCCTACACCCGAAGACGAAACAGATAACAAGGATTTACGTCTTGAACTCGGTTATGCAGGCGGTAACTTCTGGTATGGCCACAGAGTAGATCAGATGTGCGATAACTTCACACCCGAACTTCAGGATTACAATGCAAGAGTTGCTGCTTCAAGAGACGTTAAGGCTTTGAATCCCGCACTTGCTTCTACAGCAGACGAGAACGAGCAGATCAACCTTTGGAAGACTCCTCTTGTTGACAACATCAACACATGGACACTTAACTTTGTAACAGGAAAGAAAGACATTACAGCTGAATGGGACAACTACGTTAAGTCATGCAACGATGCTAACGCTCAGGAACTTGTAGATCTTTACAATGAGATTAACAACAGATAATAGAATTGATACTATGCGAACAGGGGGTGCAAACCCCCTTTCGCAAAATCTGAACTGTGAAGCTTCCCCACGAACTGATGAATTCGGATTGACAAATCTCAAAAGAGACTGTAATAAGTCACGGGGTTTCGTGAAATTTGTCGTGTTTACCGAAATTAGATTTCTCGGTACAATGTTATAATATACGGAAAGAATTTGAAATTTTAGATATGTGAGGTTATTTTAACCATGGAGATGACATTCAGATGGTTCGGAAGCGGGTTTGATTCGGTTTCTTTGGAACAAATCAGACAGATTCCGGGAGTAAAGGGAGTTATCACTACGCTTTATGATACAACCCCTGGCGAAGTATGGAAGAGAGAGCGCATTTTCGAGTTAAAAAAAGAAGTCGAAGACAGCGGACTTAAAATTGCCGGAATCGAAAGCGTTAACGTTTGCGACGCCATCAAGGTAGGGGCTTCTGACAGAGATTTTTACATTAATAATTACATAAAGACGCTGACGAATCTCGGAGAAGCCGATATTCACATGGTTTGCTATAATTTCATGCCGATATTTGACTGGACGAGAACGGAACTTGCAAGAAAGAGACCTGACGGTTCGACGGTTATGGCCTATACTCAGGATGCGATAGACAGAATCGATCCCAAAAAGATATTTGATTCCCTTAAGGATGACAGCAACGGATATGTTCTTCCGGGATGGGAGCCTGACAGAATGGCACAGGTGAAAGATCTTTTTGAAATGTATAAGGACGTGGATGCCGAAAAACTGTTTGACAATCTTGTTTATTTCCTGAAAGCAATAATGCCCGTCTGCGATAAGTACGACATAAATATGGCAATACATCCCGACGATCCCGCTTGGAGTGTATATGGGTTGTCGAGAATAATAACAAACAAAGATCAGATTCTTAGAATGTTAAAGGCGGTTGACAATCCTCATAACGGTATTACTTTCTGCACAGGTTCTTACGGAACGGACAGAAACAACAATCTTGTGGATACGATTCATGCTCTTAAGGGAAGAATCCATTTCGCTCATGTAAGGAATCTGAAGTTCATTTCCGATACGAATTTTGAGGAATCGGCTCATCTTTCAAGTGACGGAGACTTTGACATGTATGCTATAATGAAAGCACTGTATGACATAGGCTTTGACGGACCAATGAGACCGGACCACGGTCGTATGATTTGGGGCGAGGAAGCGATGCCCGGTTACGGATTATATGACAGAGCTCTCGGAGCAACTTATCTTCAGGGTCTTTGGGAAGCAATAGAAAAAAACAGTAAGTAATTATTATTCCAATCTGTCCGATTACCGGGATAGGTTGGAATTAACTTTGTAAGGAGAATATTATGAATGTTCTTGAGAAAATCAAAGAATTTAAAATGGTACCTGTTATAGCAATTGAGAACGTAAAGGATGCCGCGCCTTTGGCAAAAGCCCTTTGCGAAGGCGGACTTCCCTGTGCTGAGGTAACCTTCAGATTCCCGGCTGCAGATGAGTGCATAAAAGAAATGAAAAAGGCTTGTCCCGACATGCTTGTGGGGGCAGGAACCGTACTTTCGAGAGAGCAGGTTGACGCAGCACTTTCGGCCGGTGCCGAATTTATCGTAAGCCCGGGCCTTAATGAGGATACGGTTAAATATTGTATAGAGAAAAACGTCTGTGTTATACCGGGAATCGCAACTCCCGGAGAAATTGAAAAAGCAATTTCGCTCGGACTCGATACGGTGAAATTTTTCCCTGCCGAAGCAAACGGCGGCGTAAAAATGTTAAAGGCATTGTCGGCTCCCTACAATAAAATGAAATTTATGCCAACAGGCGGAATTTCGAAAGACAATATGGATTCATATTACAAAATGAAAAATGTTATTGCCTGCGGCGGAAGCTTCATGGTTCCCACATCCAAAATAGCCGAGGGAAAATTCGACGAAATCGAAAAGATGACAAGAGAAGTTGTTTCGATTCTTAATGGCGAAAAAGAAAATTGTATCGAAAAAGGAAAAATTGATTTTGACAAGCTTCCCGGCAAAAAAGTCGTTACCTTCGGAGAGATAATGTTAAGACTTGCTCCCATGGGGTACGAAAGATTTGTTCAGGCCGATGCTTTTGGGGCAACTTTCGGCGGAGGAGAGGCAAATGTCAGCGTTTCCCTTGCAAATTTCGGTATGAATACTTCTTTTGTAACGAAACTACCGACTAATGAGATAGGACAGTGTGCTGTCAATTCTTTGAGAAAATACGGTGTAGATACATCGGAAATCGTAAGAGGAGGAGAACGAGTAGGCATTTATTATCTTGAAAAGGGAGCTTCACAAAGACCTTCCAAGGTTATTTACGACAGAGCAGGTTCTGCCATAGCAAAAGCCGATAAAAAGGATTTTGACTGGGATAAGATTTTTGAAGGCGCAGGCTGGTTTCATTTTACGGGTATTACACCTGCCATTTCCGATGAATTGGCTGAAATTACGGAAGAAGCCTGCAAAGCAGCCAAAAAGAAGGGCATTGTTATCAGCTGCGATCTTAATTACAGAAACAAACTTTGGAGTAAGGAAAAAGCCGGCAAGACAATGGAGAAGCTTTGCAAATATGTGGATGTTTGTATAGCAAACGAAGAGGACGCAAACGACGTCTTCGGCATTAAAGCCGAAAACAGCGATGTTACCAAAGGAAGCATAGATAAAGAAGGATATAAGTCGGTCGCTTCGAAATTAACGGAGAGATTCGGATTCTCTTATGTTGCGATTACGCTTCGCGAGTCAATTTCGGCTAATGACAATAGGTGGGCCGCTATGCTTTATGACGGAAATGATTATTACTTCAGCAAAAAGTATGATGTTCATATCGTGGACCGAGTAGGAGGCGGAGACTCCTTCGGTGCAGGACTAATTTACTCTTTGATGAACGGATACGACACCAAAGAAACGATAGAATTTGCCGTTGCTGCAAGCTGCCTTAAGCATTCAATAGAAGGCGATTTTAATTTTGTATCAGTTGATGAGGTTAAGAAGCTTGCTATGGGAGACGGCTCCGGAAGAGTACAAAGGTAACACCGGGGACGGTTCTAATGTAACGCGGAGTGTCCCTCTGTAACGAGGAGTGTCCCTTTGTAACGCTTTTTGAGATTATTATTACTGTACGGAGAATTCAATTATGCTTTACCTAAATAAAGAAGGATTAAAAGACAGAAAAGCTTGGAATGACAGATATATCAAATTGCCCGAATACGATATAGAGGCCATGATAGAAGCAACAAAAAATGAACCTGTTTGGATTCATTTTGGAGCAGGAAACATTTTCAGGGGATTTATTGCCGCTCTTGCGCAGAAACTTTTGAATGAAAAAGTTTCCGAAAAAGGTATTATTGCTGTCGATACATTCGATTTCGACATGATGGATACAATATATAAAAAATTTGATAACCTGACACTTAACGTAGGGCTTAAAGCTGACGGAACGTGTGAAAAGGAAGTGATTGCTTCTGTTGCGGAAGGCATTAAAGGCGATTTTGACGATGAAGCACAGAAAAGCAAACTTATAGCATATGCAGTTTCGCCTTCACTTCAGATGATGAGTTTTACGATTACCGAAAAAGGATATTCTTTGAGAAACATGGAAGGGGAGCTGTATCCGATTGTCTTAAAAGATATGGAAAACGGTCCTAAGTTCCCGCATCACGCAATGAGTGTGGTTTCGGCTCTTTTGTGGTACAGATTTATTGCATGCAAGGCCCCTATAGCCGTATGCAGTATGGATAACTGCTCCAGAAACGGCGAGAAACTTAAGAATTCGGTTCTTGAAATTGTAAAAGCGTGGGAAAAGAACGGTTTTGTTACAAAAGAATTTGTTGATTACGTTTTGGATGAAAAGATGGTTTCATTTCCTTGGAGCATGATTGACAAAATCACTCCCAGACCCGCTTTGCAGGTTCAAAATATGCTGACATCAATGGATATCGCGGACATGGCACCGATTATTACAAACAAAAATACGTATATTGCGGCCTTTGTAAACGCGGAGATTCCGCAGTACCTTGTGATTGAAGACAGATTTCCTAACGGAAGACCTCTTCTTGAAAAAGCGGGAGTATATTTTACGGACAGGGATACGGTTCAAAAGACTGAGGCAATGAAGGTTATGACATGTCTTAATCCGCTTCACACTGCGATGGCCGTTTTTGGATGTCTTTTGGGATATGACCATATCGCAAAAGAAATACGTGACGAAGATATTAAGAAACTTGTAGAAAATATCGGATACAAAGAGGGACTTCCGGTAGTAATCGACCCCAAAATTATCAACCCGAAAGATTTTATTGATGAAGTAATAACTGAAAGACTGCCGAATATGTATATACCCGATATGCCCCAGAGAATCGCCACGGATACAAGCATGAAAATCCCTATAAGATTCGGCGAAACAATTAAGGCATATGTTCAGTTGCCGGACAGAAATCCCGAAGATTTGGTGTTTATACCGCTTGCAATCGCAGCGTGGTTTCGTTATTTGCTTGGCGTAAATGATAACGGTGAAAAGATGGAAATATCCTCGGATCCTCTTCTTGAGACGCTTTCCGAGATAGTATCATCAATAGAATTCGGGAATCCTATGTCATATAAAGGACAGCTGAAACAGGTCCTTTCAAATGAATCGATTTTTGCAAACGATTTGTGTGCAATCGGACTTTCCGACAAAATTGAAAAAATGTTTGTTAAAATGATTGAAGGAAAAGGTTCGGTCAGAAAAACCCTTCATGAATATGTCGGATAAAAATTAAATGCATTAACGACGTAAAAAGTATGTTAAAAATTTATTTATGATGTTATAATAATAATCGGTTTTGAAGCCGATTATTTTTTTGGCTTCGGGGAAAATGATAAAATGAATAAACGAAAATGAGGAATTCTATGGTCAATGCATTATATCCCGTAATATCACTTGTTGCTGTGGGGGTACTGCTTCTTTTATTTCAGTACCACAAAACGAATAAGGAGAAAACGTCTTCATATTTTTCGACGAATCTTCTTATTATTTTTTCTATTGCATTTTGTGCGTCAGACGCGATTTGGGGAATAGTCGGAACGGGAGTTTTCGGTAATGTTTTTCCTGTTTTTTGGACAGCATCATTCTTTTTCCATACAATGGCTTCGGTTACGGCATATGTTTGGTATCGTTATTCGGTTATTTATCTTGATTACGATGATGGCAAGATAGTTTATCTTTTGATATTGATTCCCTTTGTTGCAATAATGGTAATTTTGATTTTGTCGATATTTAATGACGGCGTTTATTATATAGACCAGAATTTCATTTATCATTCAGGAAATATGAGACTGGTAGTCTTTATTTTGCAATATTTTTATTTCCTTGTAGGCTTGATCAGAGCGATAATTCGAATGAATACTGCTGACGATACTTTTAAGAGAAACAGATTCAACACGGTAATAATTTCTCTTTTGATTCCTATGGGAGCGGGTATTTTCCAGCTTTGGTTTCCGAATGCTCCCTGCTATGCAATAGGATATCTGCTTTCTTCGGTTGCAGTTTTTACCGGTAATATTTCTGCGGAAAGAGAAAAAATACTTATCGACGACTCCGCAAGGTATCGCGATGAATCGAAGGAATTGTACGGAGCACTTGAAGCTTTGGCAAAGAGTTATGTTTCGATTCATTTGTTTGATTTAAGATATGACAAACAAAATACGATTCAGTCAACGCCTCAAATTGAATTTTTTGTACGCCCCGAAGATACGGCGCATGAGCAAATCAGAAAGGTTATGGCAGGAGTTTCCGATCCTGAGTATATGGAGTGCATGGTAAAGTTTGCAGACACCTATACTTTGCCTGACAGACTCAAGAACAAAAGTATTATTTCCAAAGAATTTCTCGGTAAAAATCAAGGGTATTGCGTATCGAATTTTATTGTAGCCGAGAGGGATTCAAAAGGTGTTCCGACAAAGGTTATTCATGCGGTTCAAAATATTGATGAAACAAAAAGAAAAGAAATTGAGTATGAAAACGCAATAAAGGAAGCTCTTGAAAATGAAAACGCCATCTATGCGGAACTTCTTCAAATGCAGGATACGGGTGTTGTTGTTACAGATGAAAATAAAGAAGTCATTGTCTGCAACCAAAAATTTAAACAAATACTCGGACTAAAGTCAAAAAAGGTTGTTGACGTTCAGGATTTCAACAATGTCGTGCATTATGACAATGAGGAAGAGACGTTGGCAAGTTTTGAAAAAATTTCAAGGGAAGGCGGAGCGTTTGAATTCTATTTTTGGACTCAGTTCGAAGACGCGCAGCGAACATTCTGTCTTGCAAGTGCAAAACGCATAGAATTAAAAAACAAACGAAAATATGTTGTTACTTCCGTTACTGACATAACAAGAAACAAACAAATGGAAAACAAGCTTATTGAATTGTCCGAAACGGATGCGTTGACCGGAATAAATAACAGAGGCAGCGGAGAATCCAAAATCGATACGATGCTCAATAATCAGAACAAGGGAATGTTTTGCATTCTCGATGCGGATAATTTTAAATCAATTAACGATTCGTTCGGTCATACGGTGGGCGACAAAGCGCTTGTTGCCATTGCCGAATGTATGAAAAAGTCATTCAGAGATCATGATATAATCATGAGACTCGGAGGTGATGAATTTGCCGTATATGCAGTCGGAATAGACAGTCGCAAAAAAGCGGAGACGGTTATCAAACGATTCTTTGAAAGAATCGATAAGATTAATATACCTGAAATGAAGGGAAGAAAAATAACTGTCAGTTTGGGCGCCGTGTTCGCCGACATGAAGAGCGATTATCAGTTTGACGATGTTTACAAAAAAGCTGATTCTGTTATGTATGAATGCAAACGCAAAGAGGGAAACAATTTCAGTTTTTATGAATAACGGAGATATTGAATATGGAATATATGGATGAAGCTTTGAAAGAAGCGTATGAAGGAATCGAAAAAGGTCACGGCGGACCGTTTGGTGCGGTGATTGTCAAAGATGGCAAAATAGTCGGACGTGGCCATAACAGGGTTTTATTGAAAAAAGACCCGACATGCCACGGCGAGATGGAAGCAATTAGAGACGCGTGTGCGAATCTTTCGAGTCACGATTTGTCCGGATGTGAAATATATACTACTGCGGAACCTTGCCCGATGTGCCTGGGAGGGATTCTTTGGGCAAATATTTCAAAGGTTTATTACGGTTGTACGGTGGATGATACTGACAAAATAGGATTCAGAGATGATACATTTTATGAATTTTTGAACGGAAAAAGCGACATACTTTCACTGGAAGAGAATGAGAGAAGTGAATGCCAGGAACTTTTTCGTAAGTACTCGGAAAATAAAAATGCTAAAAGATACTAAAAAAAGGCAGGTTTCATACCTGCCTTTTAACTTATCTGAAAATATCCGAGTTGTCAGTATATTTTGGATAAATCTGATTTTTGATATCCTGCATTTTGGAATCCATTTCGGTAATGGTGTTCGCGCAATCAAGAAGTTGAGCACTTATTGCTTGCGATATCTCTTCGGTAAGATCTTTTTTGTATCGCATCTCATGCTCGAGACTTGCCCAAAAGTCCATGGCAATTGTTCTCAGCTGAACTTCAACCTTTAAAAATTCCTTATGTTCCGAGAAAAATACCGGTATTTCGATAATCATATGATAACTTCTGTAACCGTTCGGCTTCGGAGCACGAATGTAATCTTTGTAATTGATTAATTTAATATCATCCTGTTTAAGAATCATGTCGGCAATTTCGTAAATGTCGTCTACGAACGGGCAAATAACTCGAACACCGGCAACATCGTGAATTTCGTCCTGGATATTGTCCAAAGAAAAATCGAGGTTCTTTCTGTTTAGTTTATCACGTATGCTTTGAATTGTTTTGATTCTTGAATATATGGCATGTATAGGATTTCTTTTGTTTTTAATCGAGAGCTCTTCGTTGAGAACTTCGAATTTAGTCCTGATTTCGCGAATCGCACATGAATACTTGGTCATCAATTCCTTATAATTATCGAGAACAACTACAAGTTCTTCGGGAGAAAATTGAGTCTTAAGTTCTTCTATCAGTGCGAGATTCTCCTCATTTTGCATCTGTAAGCCCCCCTTTTTTATATGCAACGGCAAAGAAATAATAACTCATAAACGTCGCATCAATACAAATGTATTTTATCATATTACGGAATAAAAGTGTATAGCATTATCCCAAAATATGTGATAACATAGCAGATGTGATTTTTTAATAAAATTAACGGTATATCGCAATTTGAAAGTGGTAAGACGTAAGGCTTTTGCAGGTAACCTCTGATTAATTGCCGACGATATACCTCATTATAAAAATGAAGGGACAGAAATATGTTAGAATTGAAAAATGTCTCCTATGAAGTAGCAGAAGGAGACTCGAATAAATTAATTTTAAATAATATAAATCTTTCCATTGACGAAAGATTTGTTGCGATAACGGGTCCTAACGGTGGCGGAAAATCTACGCTTGCAAAAGTTATTGCGGGAATAATCACTCCCACGAGCGGCAAGATTTATCTCGACGGCGAGGACATTACAGACAAAAGCATAACGGAACGCGCACAGATGGGTATAAGCTTTGCTTTCCAACAGCCTGTAAGATTTAAAGGCATTACGGTAAAGGATCTTATAACTCTCGCCGCAGGCAAACAGATTTCGACAACGGAAGCCTGTGAGTACCTTTCAGAGGTAGGTCTTTGCGCTAAGGAATATATTAACAGAGAAGTTAACGCATCGCTTTCGGGCGGCGAAGTAAAAAGAATAGAGATTGCCATGATTATGGCAAGAGGCACGAAACTTTCCATATTCGATGAGCCAGAGGCAGGCATTGACTTGTGGAGCTTTCAGAGCCTTATTAAAGTTTTTGAAAAAATGCATGAAAAGGCCGGCGGCAGCATTATAATTATTTCCCATCAGGAAAGAATTCTCAATATTGCCGATAAGGTAATAGTGCTTGCAAACGGAGAGGTTTCACAAATCGGTTCGAAAGACGATGTCCTTCCGGGTCTTTTGACAAGCGGTCCCGGATGCGCGACGCTTCTTAACAAAATGGAAGGAGGCGCAAAATAATGGATAAGATTCAACAAAATCTTTTGGAACAGGTTGCCGGACTTCATGAAATTCCAACAGGAGCATACAACATAAGAGCCAACGGCGAGATGATGGGAAGAAACGTTTCGGCCAATATAGATATAGTAACAAAGACCGATAAAGATAAGCCCGGCATCGACATTATCATTAAGGACAACACCGTAAAGGAAAGCGTTCATATTCCGGTTATTATTTCTCAGTCGGGACTTAAGGAAAGCGTATATAACGACTTTTATATCGGAGAAAACTGCGACGTTACCATTATCGCAGGCTGCGGAATCCATAACGGAGGCAAGGAAGCAAGCGAACACTCGGGAATTCACTCCTTTGTTGTCGGAAAGAATTCCAAAGTTAAATATGTTGAAAAGCATTACGGCTCGGGAGAGGGAACGGGAGAGAGAATCATGAATCCCGTTACGGACATCGTTCTTAAAGAAGGCGCATACATGGAAATGGACACCGTTCAGATTGAGGGCGTGGATTCCACAAAGCGTGTGACCAAAGCGAAACTCGGAGACGATGCGACGCTTATCATTAAAGAAAAAATAATGACTCACGATAAGCAGTGGGCAGAAACGGAATTCAGCGTTGACCTTGACGGAGAGAATTCAAAGACGAACGTTGTATCGAGATCTGTTGCAAAGAATGATTCAAAGCAACTTTTCGTATCAAGAATCAACGGAAACAACCGCTCTAACGGTCATACGGAATGTGATGCCATCATTATGGACAATGCATCCGTTCGTGCAGTTCCCGAGATTACCGCGAACAATATTGAGGCGTCGCTTATTCATGAGGCTGCCATCGGTAAAATTGCGGGAGAGCAGATTATTAAACTTATGACTTTAGGCCTTACCGAATCTGAAGCTGAAGAACAAATCATTTCGGGATTTTTGAAATAATGAAAAATGATAAGACAATTTTGAAGATTACGGTCTGTTTTATGACCGTAATTTTCGTTTTTTTATTCGGAGAACTTTATATAAAAGATGCTGCGGACAATCTTTTGCCGGCTGAACCGGGCTATAAGAATTTTTCGGAAGTTACCGTTTATGTTGGAAATAAAAGCGGGCGCGGAGTTATTTTTGAAGAGGATGACGAAAAGATAATAATTTTGACATCGAAACATCTTTTTCTCGAAAATTGGCAGGGCGTGGCCGAATTCGGCAATCACACTACCGCGGTAACAGATGTTGTTTTTTACTATAACAATATGGATGCTGCGCTTATTAAAGTCGAAAAGGAAGGAATAAACCGATTGGTAAAAGTGCCAAAAATCTGCGATGCAGCCGGATATTTTGCATTAAAAGAGGGAAGCGACGTTTATTATTCGGAAAATATATTCGATGAGAAGGTAACATCCCTTACGGGAAAACTAACTAAAAAGGAAGAAGACATCGGATTGGAACAGAAAGTGGGACTTTTTGAAGGAAATGTCGTACCGGGTATGTCCGGCGAGGGGGTATATGATGAAAAAGGCCGACTTTTGGGAATAATAGTGGCAAGCGACCAAACATACGGAGCATTTATTCCGGCGTATATTTTGGAAGCGGAAGCCTCAATAGGCGGGTAAAAATTAATATGAATTTTTCATGACAAATCGGAGGAAATTATGAAAAAGACACTTGATTATTTTAAAGAAATATGCGCTATACCTCACGGCTCTTACAATATCGACGCAATAAGCGACTACCTTGTGAATTTTGCAAAAGAGCATAATCTTTCGTACAGACAGGATGAAGTCAAAAACGTAATTATTAAAAAGGAAGCGGCAAAAGGTTACGAAAATGTCCCCGGTATTATTCTTCAGGGGCATATGGATATGGTTGCCGTAAAAGATGACGGTTGCGAAATTGATATGGAAAAAGAAGGACTTACTCTTTGCGAGGAGGACGGGTTCCTTTTTGCCAAAGGCACTTCACTCGGAGGCGATGACGGAATAGCGGTGGCTATGGCGCTTGAAGCACTTTCGGATGATACGCTTTCGCATCCTTTGCTTGAATGCATATTCACCGTGAACGAAGAAGTAGGAATGGATGGTGCTATG
Source organism: Lachnospiraceae bacterium (assembly GCA_045628965.1). Lineage (GTDB taxonomy): Bacteria > Bacillota > Clostridia > Lachnospirales > Lachnospiraceae > UBA3766. Next base: position 56,391 of record JAZQQI010000035.1, read on the forward strand.
GCACTTGACATGTCCGATATTGAGGGCAAATACCTAATCAATATAGATTCTGAGGAAGAGGGCGTTGTTACTACTTCGTGTGCCGGAGGGGTAAGAGAAATTGCGCTACTTCGCGTTGAGAGAGAAAAGGAGATTGAAGGAAAATTATATTCCGTAGAAATAAAAGGTTTAAAGGGCGGTCACTCGGGAACGTCCATTCATGAAGGCAGAGCAAATGCCTGTATAGTACTCGGCCGCCTTCTCAGAGAAATACAATCAATAGGAAGTGTTCATATTCTTGATATTCAGGGTGGAGAAAAAGACAATGCGATTCCAAATTATTCCAAAGCAATAGTCGAAGTAGGCGCTGCAGAAAACATGTTTTTTGAAACGGTTTCAAAGTTTGATGAAAAAATATACAACGATTACAAAGGAATAGAAGACAGAATCGATATCGTAATAACACCTATTGTAGAATGTCCGAAGAATTATAAGTTAATCGGTGCCGGAAGCAATAATATCATTGATATTCTTTGCTCTGTACCGGATGGTGTTGTTTCGATGTGTGAAGGAATAGATTTGGTTGAAACAAGTCTTAATCTCGGAGTTATGAAAATCGACAGCGACGGCTTCAAACTTGATTTTTGCCTTCGAAGCAGCGTTGCGTCAAAGAAAGAAATACTTAAAGAGCGACTCGGTATAATCTTGGCAAATCACGGTTGCGAACTGGCTTTGTCGGGGGATTACCCCGGATGGGAATATAATGACAAATCCTTACTTACCAAGACGGTTTCCGAATGCTACGAAGCGGTTTCCGGCCAAAAGGCCGTTGTGACGGGAGTTCATGCGGGTCTTGAGTGCGGAATACTTCTTTCTAAAAAAAGCGACCTTGACTGCGTTTCAATCGGTCCGAATATCCTAAACATTCATACAACACGTGAAAAACTAGATATAAAGAGCACGGAAAGGACGATGGAAGTGCTTAAAATGGTTTTGCAAACGAAGATGCAGTAAAGATTCAAAAATAAATGTGAATATTTTATGTTCGTACTTTCATATTGAAACAATATATTATAAAATAATAAAGATGTGGCGATTTAACAAAATAAAGCACTAAATCGTCAAAATTGATTCTATGTATTTTGGAGGTTATTTTTTATGTTTGGATCCGGTACTTTTTGGGCACTTGTTCCGCCGCTTCTTGCCATTATTCTGGCACTTATTACAAAAGAAGCATATTCATCATTATTCTTCGGAATTCTACTCGGCGCTTTGATGGTTGCCGGATTTAATCCCGTTACCACAATTGACGTTATAGTAAATGATGGACTTATCGATGCAATTTCGGGAAATGCAGGTATTTTCTTATTCCTTATCATTCTCGGAATTATCGTTGCTCTTATTAATTCCGCCGGCGGCTCCGCTGCTTTCGGAAGATGGGCCGAAAAGAATATCAAGACTAAAGTCGGTGCTGAAATTGCCACTTTTGTCCTCGGTGTCTTGATTTTCGTAGACGACTATTTTAACTGCCTTACGGTAGGTTCGGTTATGAGACCGATTACCGATTCGAAAAAGATTTCAAGAGCAAAACTTTCATATCTTATTGATGCCACGGCGGCTCCCGTTTGTATGATAGCTCCCATTTCTTCTTGGGCTGCGGCTGTTGCCAGTGTTGCCGACGATATGGATTCGGAAATAAACGGAATTCAGCTTTTCTGCAAGGCAATTCCTTACAACTATTATTCGCTTCTTACATTTGTTTTCATCATCGGAATTATCGTTTTGAAGATTAATTACGGTCCCATGAGCAAGTTTGAAGCAGAAGCATTAAAAGGCAATCTCGGAGGACTTGCTTCTAAAGAAGAAGAGAATGCAGTGGTTTCCAAAGGAAAAGTTATTGATTTGGTGTTCCCCGTAATTGTTCTTATTATTACATGTATCGCGGGAATGATTTATATCGGCGGATTCTTTAACGGAGACGAAGATCACCTCTTTAATTTTGTCAATTCCTTTGCGGATACTGATTCAACCGTCGGACTTCCTTGGGGTGCGCTTATCGCTTTGGTAATAATTCTTGTTTATCTTCTTTTAAGAAGAGTAATCAAATTCAAAGAAGCAATGGAATGTATTCCCAAAGGATTTATCGCAATGGTACCCGCTATGCTTATTCTTACCCTTGCGGTATCTTTGAAGACAATGACCAATACACTCGGCGCAGACGTATTTGTTCATGATTTGATGGAAGGCGCTGCAGAGGGACTTTCGTTATTCCTTCCCGCAGTTATCTTTGTTGTTGCTTGTTTCCTTGCATTCTCCACAGGAACATCATGGGGAACATTCGGAATTCTTATTCCCATTGTTACGGCAATCTTCCCTGAAAACAGCGACCTTTTCATTATCGGTATTTCGGCATGCTGCGCAGGTGCGGTTTGCGGTGACCATTGTTCACCTATTTCGGATACGACGATTATGGCATCTGCCGGAGCTCAGATTGAACACGTTAACCACGTTTCGTCGCAGCTTCCTTATGCACTCACTGTTGCAGGCGTTTCGTTCCTTACATATATTGTTGCCGGATTGGTGAAGAATGCTGTAATTTCATTGCTTGTCGGAGTTGTATTGACGATTATTACGCTTGTTGTTTTGAAGTTTGCGTTTAGTCCTAAGGAAGAAGCAAAGAACGCGTAATTTGAGTGAGAAATAAATTCATTTATAAAGTAAAGGAAGGACCGATTGAGGTCCTTCTTTTGCGATAGAGGTTGTATTTATCTTTTTGCGGGTGGTAGAATGTTTTTGAGAAAATGTGTTGATAGAATTAAGAAAGTGAGGAAAATATGAGAGAGAATTGGAAACCCGGAAATATGCTTTATCCGTTACCGGTTGTAATGGTAAGTTGTCAGAGAGAAGGTGAGAAACCGAATATTGTGACTGTGGCGTGGGCGGGAACGATTTGTTCCGATCCCGTAATGGTGTCGATTTCGGTAAGACCGGAAAGATATTCTCATGCGATTATCAAGGAAACGGGAGAATTTGTCATTAATCTTACAACGAAGGAACTTGCATATGCGACTGATTACTGCGGGGTGAAATCCGGTAAAATTGTCGACAAATTTAAGGACATGAAGCTTACCGCAATTCCGAGTAAGTGCGTCAAATGCCCGTCAATCGGGGAAAGTCCGCTTTCTTTGGAGTGCAAGGTTACGGAGAAAAAAGACCTTGGATCACACACAATGTTTATTGCAGAGGTGGTAAATGTTAATGTCGATGACAAATATATGGATCAAAACGGAAGATTTGATTTGAATTCTTCCAATCTTCTTGTGTATTCGCACGGAGAGTATAGAGAACTTGGAAAATATATAGGCAAATTTGGATATTCTGTGAAGAAAAAGTAAAATTTTTGTTTTTGGGTATAGTTCATTGACTTATTTTTTCATGAGATTATAATTAAATTAATAAAAGGGGTAAGGGGGAATCAGTATGGCATGGTCACCAAAAAAAGACGCCAGTTCTTCGGAAATTAAGGCGATTGAAAATTCTATGCGTCAGGTTGAAGACAGAAAGAGAAATATGATTTTTCAACTTGGCGAGTTGTTTTATCAAACAAACAAAGATAACGATGGAATTGATGAAGCGTACAAGGGTAAAGTTGATATTATCAATAAACTTGAGTACAACAGCAAAGTTTGGAACAATCGCAAATTAAAGACTCAGGGAATGAGAACGTGCGACGGATGCGGAAATGTTTTACCGTACGAAAGTTTCTTCTGCAACAGATGCGGGGCCAAACTGGAACCGGTTGCTGAGGAACTGGTGATTATTCAGGATTAGCTTATAAAATGATTTGACTTTATTATTGTGACAGAGGAGGGGATTTATATGGCTGCTGAATACTATATAGCACATAATACAAGGACAGACGAATATTTGGCAGAGAAGAAGTTACTTTCTCGTTTTTATATGACTAACGACGTAACGAATGCCGTCAAGTGTAAGGATGAAATGGAACTTCGTCGAAAGATTGAAAAAGCAAATGTCGATTATAAGTCTCAACTTGTTATTGAAACAATTAAAGTATACTAAAATAAGGCTCTTCGAAAGAAGAGCTTTTTATTGTATTAAATAATAGTGTTAAATCTACCATGGTGCTTTTGTTTCCATACGGGGGAAATATTCAAAGATAAAATATTATGAAAAATTCACTTTACTTTATCGCTTTAAAGTGGCATAATGTGAGATGAAGTTTTTTATGAGAGGTGACAATTATGCCTATTACAGAATTATTGGATAGAAATTCCCGTGAATTCGGCAACGACGTATGTCTTGTGGAAATCAATCCCGAAATCACGGAAGTAAAAAGAGTTACATGGAAAGAGTATGAACTTATAGAAACAAATCCTACAACTCATTACAGAAGAGAAATCACATGGAATGTATTTGAAGAAAAGGCCAACAGATTTGCCAACATGCTCATTCAAAGAGGAGTAAAAAAAGGCGATAAGGTTGCAATTCTTCTTATGAACTGCCTTGAATGGCTTCCCATTTACTTCGGTATTTTAAAGAGCGGTGCCATTGCGGTTCCTTTGAACTTCAGATACGCTCCCGACGAGATAGAATATTGTCTTAATCTTGCAGAGGTTGACATTCTTGTTTTCGGACCCGAATTCATCGGTCGTGTTGAAGAGATTGCTGAATCCATAAGCAAGAACAGACTTCTTTTCTACGTTGGAGAGAACTGCCCTTCGTTTGCTGAAGATTATGTATCGCTTGTAGCTAACTGCTCAAGTATCAATCCTCAGATTCCCCTTACGGATGATGATTATGCAGCTATTTATTTTTCATCGGGTACAACAGGATTTCCCAAGGCTATTCTTCATAAGCATCGTTCGCTCATGCATTCCTGCAAGGTTGAGCAGAATCATCACGGACAGCAGAAAGACGATGTATTCCTTTGCATCCCGCCTCTCTATCATACCGGCGCAAAGATGCACTGGTTCGGTTCCCTTTTATCGGGTTCAAAAGCCGTTCTTCTTAAAGGAACAAAACCCAAGACGATTATCGAAGCCGCAAGCAATGAAAAATGTTCAATCGTATGGCTCCTTGTGCCTTGGGCTCAGGATATTCTTGATGCTATTGATGCAGGCGAGATTAATCTTAATGATTACGATTTGTCCAATTGGAGACTTATGCATATAGGCGCACAGCCTGTTCCTCCTTCACTTATCGCAAGATGGAAGAAGATTTTCCCGAATCACCGGTACGATACCAACTACGGTTTGTCCGAATCAATCGGACCGGGTTGTGTTCACCTCGGAGTTGAAAATATCCACAAGGTTGGTGCAATCGGTAAAGCAGGTTACGGATGGGAAGTTAAGATTGTTGACGAGAAACGTCAGACTGTAGCCAAAGGTGAAGTCGGAGAACTTGCCGTAAAAGGCCCCGGCGTAATGGAATGCTACTATAACGATCCCAAGTCCACAGCGGAAGTACTTGCTGACGGATGGCTTTACACAGGAGATATGGCAAGAGAAGACGAAGACGGATTCATCTTTCTTGTTGACAGAAAGAAAGACGTTGTTATTTCCGGCGGTGAGAACATTTACCCCGTTCAGATTGAAGACTTCTTAAGACAGCATAATTCCATTAAGGATGTTGCTGTAATCGGTATTCCGGATAAGCGTCTCGGTGAAGTTACGGCTGCCATTATTGAAATCAAGCCCGGCTTCACTCTTACGGAAGAAGAGGTTGAGGAATTCTGCCACAAACTTCCCCGTTACAAGAGACCTAAGAAGATTATCTTTGCGGATATTCCAAGAAACCCGACAGGAAAAATCGAGAAGCCGAAGCTTCGTCAGATTTACTGTGTTGAGAATCTTGTTGCGGCACAGAATGAGATTGAATAAAAATATAAAAGTCTGAAATGACGGTTTCGAAAGAAACCGTCATTTTTTTGTGTTGAAAATAAGTCTGATGCGAAGAATATTTTACAAAATAAAATTATGCGTAAAATCGAACACGGTTTGCGTAAAATATATAAAGTTTCATTAAATAAAGAGGGTATAATACAAATATAGTGTGAATTTAAGGGCTTAATCAATATTTTTAGAAGTAATATAGAAATTCATTATTTATATATGGTAAAGGGAGGATTAGCATGAAGATAAGAAAAGTATTGGCTACATTATTGGCAGTGTTTATGATTGTTATGTTGATGCCGGTTAACGTTAAAGCAATAGGAGAGAACCCCGGTCGCGGAAATGTAGGATACTGGTTTTATACAAAGGCAGACGGAACAGAGCCAAGCAGTGAAAGTTGGTCAGGAAAAGATTTGACGTTTACCGTAACAGATGTAACAAATAAGTATGTCAAAATTGACAAAGTATCTTCGGGAAGTCTTGGCAGTTCATTTACTGTTCCCAGCACTGTCAGCGATGGTACAGATACATATTATGTAAAAGAAATAGCCGAAGCTATGTTTTATGATAATAGCGATATTGAAGAGGTTATTATATCAAACGGAGTGGAAATCATCGGCGAAAGAGCATTTATATTATGCAAAAATTTAAAAAGCGTAAGTATTCCTGATTCAGTAAAAAAAATAGGTCAGGGTGCTTTTCAAGGTTGCAGCAGCTTGACGGAATTTACTTTGCCAGGCGGTGTGACGGACTTGGGTGATTTCCTGTTTTTTAATAGTCAAAACCTTAAAAGAATATATGTTAATGCTTTGACACCTCCGGTTATAAATTATACGGAGCATTATTTCTTAAAAAATTGTAATGAAAAAATAAAATTGTATGTTCCTGCGAATTCGCTTGAAGCATATCGGAATTCAGATTATTGGAAAGAATATATGGACATACTGTGTGTGGCTCCTGAAGCCGGAACCGATTCATGGGCAGGACTTCAGTTGTTAATTGATGCTTCAACTACCAAAACGATTACTTTGACAAAAGACCTTATGGCAGACATTGATGAAGATACAGGTTTTGTTATAGCATCAGGCAAAAATATTACGCTTGATCTTAACGGATACACGCTTGACCGCGGACTGACATCGTATTCTGATGAAAACGGATATGTTATTAGTGTTGAAAGCGGTGCCACTCTTACCGTTAAAGACAGCAGTACCGAACAAAACGGAAAATTGTGCGGCGGCTACCGTAACGGAAACGGCGGAGGCGTATTGGTAAGCGGAACGTTTAATTTGGAAAGCGGTTCCATAAGCGGTTGTAAAGCAAGTCAGAACGGCGGAGGCATTTACTTAAGCTCAGGTACCTTCAATATGAGTGGTGGCAAAATAAGCGGATGTTCAGCTACTGATGCAGGTGCGGTTTATATTTGTTCCGGAAGTACCCTTAACATGACCGGCGGTAAAATTACCGACAATTCCGGAAACAACATCCCCGGAGTTGATGCTGTTTATGTACAAGGCAGCTTTAGTATGATGGGTGGAGAAATATCAAATAATAAAAATGGCAATTTTATGAGTTCGTGGTATCCGACATGGTGCAGTACTGTATCGGTAGCAGACGGCGGAAGCATATTGCTTGGCAAAAATGCCAGAATAACAGATAACTACAATTATGTAAATGTTCAGCTGGCAGACGGAAGTATTATTACATTGGCAAGCGGAGCAAATGCGCCTACATCGGGAATGTTAATCGGTGTGACAATGGATAATCCTTCGATTTTTACAAACGAAGCTGACGGATGTTTAGATTATTTCGTACCTGATAATACGACACTTTATTACATTGAATATACATCAGATAAGAAACTTGAAATGTTAAAGAAGAATATGGTTACATTCAATGTAAACGGTGTTTCGGGTGTGACAGCACCAACGAGTGAATATTTGAAGATTGGCGAAAAGGTTACAGAGCCTACTGACCCGACTGCAGCAACTATGGCTTTTGTAGCGTGGTATTCCGATTCGGACTGCATGACTCTGTATGATTTTTATGCTGTTCCGTCTTCGGATATTACATTGTATGCCGGATGGAAATATTTAGAACCTACCGGTGTTGAAGGCGGAGAGAATAAGATTACAGGCGTTGATTCAACGATGGAATACCGTCTTTTTGGAGATAGTGATTGGACATCTATCGACAGTTCAGAAATCGATGAAGTACAGGCCGGGGAATATGAAGTAAGAATTAAGCAAAACGGAAAGTATTTTGCGAGTGATTCGGTAAATATTACGGTTACAAGTCCCGACCCGACCAAACCCGATGCGCCTACCGGTGTTGAAGGCGGAGTAAATAAGATTACTGGCGTTGATGCAACAATGGAATATCAGGCTGAGGGAACTACGGAATGGACGACAATTACGGATACGCAGATTAATAATCTCCCTGCGGGAAATTACTTTGTAAGAATTAAGGCGACGGCTGATTCGCTTGCCAGTGATTCGGTTAAAATTACCGTAACAGCTCCCGAACCTGACGGAGATGTGCTTATACCTCCCGAAAAGAAAGAAGAAAATTTCGGTAACGGAGGAATAGAGAATTCATCAAGTGATTTGTATTTGCTTTTGCTTGACGAAGAAGATACAAACGAACTGGATGCCGGAAAGAACATCTATGTTTGGGTAGATATTAATGAAAAGAATGATGTTTCGGAAGAGGAAACGCAACTTGTGGAAGAGTCGCTTCCGGAAGGATTTAATGTTGGTGTTTCCATCGACGTTTCGTTGTGGAAGCAGATAGAAGGAAACGAAGCCGATAAGGTAACTGACGTTCCGAACGGTAAGATTAAAATCGGAATAAGTATTCCTTCGGAACTCCAAAAAGATGGTCGTTCATACAAAATTGTACGAATTCATGACGGTGTAGCGGAAGTTTTGGAAGCTGAATATAATCCTGAAACGGGAATGCTTTATTTTGAAACAGATAAGTTTTCACATTATTCACTGATATATAAGGATAAGGACCCGGATAATAATCCTAATCCCGATCCTGCTCCGGAACCGGAGCCTGAACCCGAACCCGTTTATTATGAAGATCTCATTGTTGATATTCGTGTTGCTTCTTCGGGAGTGGTAGAATGGGATAAGGGAGATTCACTTCCTATATGGGTTTTCAAGGAACTTGTTAATTATCCTTCGGTAGCAATTCGTTTTAACTTTGTTTATGAAGGAGAAGAGCATTCCGTATTCATTCCTGCAGGTACAGCAGAGGCCTATATAGATGAAAGCATTCCTTGGTACGGACCTGCATGGCTTCTCGGACATTTTGGAGAAGCCGGTCCTATATCAAATGCCGGAACAGTTGAGTATACCGTCAAGCAAGGAGATACGCTGCTTGGAATAGCTAATGCTTATAAGACAACTCTTGATGAGATTCTCAGATTGAATCCATCGATTACCGATGCCGATTCGATCAGAGAAGGACAAAAGATTATTGTTTATTCTAAATAATGATAAAATATTCAAAGGGCATTAATCAATTGATTTGGTCAATGCCTTTTGATTGCAAATAAAAACCCTTCCCGAAATTCATTTGGGAAGGGTTATTTTTGTTGGTTGTTAAAAATACAAGAACTAATTGTAGTTTACGATATCATTAATAAGAAGCTCAATGTTCTTATCCATTACTTCGTCTGCAAACTGACATGTTCCTACGGCTTTATGTCCTCCGCCGCCGTATTTGAGCATCAGCGAACCTACATCAACATTGGAAGTTCTGTTTAAGATGCTGTATCCGACTGCGCAAGAGCAACCGAGGCCACCTTTGCCGTTTACAATCCACATAGATATGTTCTGATTGGGATACATTGAGTAAATCATGAAACGGTTACCCGAATAAATAGGATCGACACCTCTTAAATCCGAAATTATAAGGTCGCCTTCCACTCTTGTGTGAGCTGTAACCATTTCTTTAAACAATGCTTCCTGTTCGAAGTAAACATCTATTCTTTCTTTGACATCCGGAAGATTAAGAATCTCTTCGGTATTCATTGTACGACAAGCTTCGATAAGTTTCTCCATCAACTGATAGTTTGAAATTGTAAAGTTACGCCAACGACCGAGTCCCGTTCTGGGATCCATAAGGAATCCTACGAGTACCCAACCCTTGGGATTCTGAATGTCATCAATGGTAAGATTTCCGGAATCTACTTTGTCAACGGCTTCCATCATATCATCGAAATGGGAAAAACGTTCTTTTCCGCCGTAATATTCGTAAATAATTCTGGCACATGAAGGTGTAACGCGGCTTTCACCTTTATATTTGCCCTCAAGTTCCATTCTTTCGTGTTCGCTCGAATGATGATCGAACCACAATCCGCAACCTTCAACGAAAGGCACGTTTGCGAGACAGTCGTTTTCGGTAACTTCAACAAGTCCGTCTTGCAAATCCTTGGGATGAGCAAATTTCCAACTGTCGATGATACCGGCTTCCTTTAATAATGCGCCGCATGCCAATCCGTCAAAATCTGAACGTGTAATAAGTCTCATATCAATACCCCTATTTTTGTGATTTTTCAATACAGAGTAATTATACTTTATTCACATTTATTTTACAAGTTTTTGATTGAAAAGTACAAAAGATGATGTATAATAGTAGATACTTAAGTTAAAGTTCATTAACATTCAAAAAAATTCCCTGGTTTATTTTGATATTTTTTATTTTTTAGAATATTTATTTGTATTATTTATTTTTATAAAAGGAGTATTTATGCGAGAAAAGTATGAAACACTGAAACTTCCTGTCCTCAAAGATCTTGTTAAGACGATAGGAGTTAAAGGATATTCGTCGATGTCGAAGGAACAGCTTATCGACATTTGTGTTAAGGCAGAAGAAAAGATGAATGCCGAAAAAGAAGCAAAGGCTGCTGCGGCAGAGGTAAAACCTGCTACGCCAAATACGGTCGTACAAAAAGAGACGGACGAAAAAAAGACAGGCGCGGAAGAAAATAACACGCCTTCAAAGGAAAACAATGATCTTGATTATGATCCCAATCTTGACAGTCATAATACTGTTTCGGGTATAGTTGAAGTAATGCCCGACGGATTCGGATTCATAAGAAGCGATAATTTCCTTCCGGGAGAGAGCGATGTTTATATTTCTCCGGGACAGATAAGAAAATTCGGATTAAGGACGGGAGATATCGTTACAGGAAATACAAAGGTTAAGGGCGAAAAAGAAAAATTTTCGGCGCTTCTTTTTATAAGCAAAATAAACGGACTTGCTCCCGATGTGATTCAAAAAAGATGCAAATTCGAGGAAATGACACCGATTTTTCCGAATGAAAAAATCAGACTCGACATTCCCGGAGCTCCGGTTTCAATGAGAATAGTCGATTTGATTTCGCCCGTCGGCAAAGGCCAGAGAGGTATGATAGTATCTCAGCCGAAAGCCGGAAAAACCACTCTTCTTAAGGATATAGCGAGAAGTGTTCTTTACAGCAATAAGGATATGCATATGATTATCCTCCTTATCGACGAAAGACCGGAGGAAGTTACAGATATTAAGGAAGCGATTAAAGGACCGAATGTTGAAGTAATTTATTCAACTTTTGATGAAACACCCGAGCATCATAAAAGAGTTGCGGAGATGGTTATAGAACGTGCAAAACGTCTTGTTGAAAGTAAGAGGGATGTTATTATTCTTCTTGATTCGATAACAAGACTTACCCGTGCATATAATCAGGTTATTCCTCCTTCGGGAAGAACTCTTTCGGGCGGTTTGGATCCTGCCGCATTGCATATGCCGAAGAAGTTTTTCGGAGCTGCGCGAAACATGAGAGAAGGCGGAAGCCTTACGATTCTTGCCACGGCATTGGTAGACACAGGTTCTAAAATGGATGATGTGGTTTATGAAGAGTTTAAGGGTACCGGAAATATGGAACTTGTTCTTGACAGAAAACTTTCGGAAAAGAGAGTATTCCCGGCAATCGACATTCCGAAGTCCGGTACAAGAAACGAACACCTGCTTCTTAATGAAACCGAACTTTCGGCAATCAACTCGATGCGGAGAGGTTTCAACGGACTCAAACCCGACGATGCCGTCGACAGAGTTGTTGATTTGTTTTCAAAATCAAAGAATAATGATGAATTTGTCAACATGATGATGAAGATAAAATGGTATTAAAAAAAATACTTGCAAAGGCAAAGTTGTCATGCTATAATAAGCAAGCATTTTGTGAAATTTATGGAATTCAATATAGAGAGGTGAGACGAAATGAGAGAAGGAATCCATCCTGAGTACTATCAGGCAACAGTAACCTGCAACTGTGGAAACACTTTTGTAACAGGTTCTACAAAGAAAGATATTCACGTAGAAGTTTGTTCAAAGTGCCACTCTTTCTACACAGGACAGCAGAAAGCTACACAGGCTCGTGGCCGTATTGATAAGTTTAATAAGAAGTACGGTGTGGAAAGCAAATAATTGTGGTTAGAGAGGTTGAGGTAAATGATTTATCTCAACCTTTTATATTTTGGAGTCGTTATGGGCAATAATAAGAAGAAAGCTTATTACAGCGGGATAGGCGGACAGGCGGTTCTTGAAGGCATTATGATGCGAAACAAGAACAAGTATTCAATCGTTGTTCGCAAATCCGACGGGACGATGGAAACCGTTGTAAAAGACGTTGCGGGAAATCCTGACAAATTTATCGAAAAGATACCTTTTGTCAGGGGTATTTTTGCGTTCGCTGAATCTTTGAAACTCGGTACGGAAGCCCTTGAATATTCCGCTGAATTTTATGGTACGGACACCACGGAACCGACAGGTTTCGATAAATTCTTAACTAAACTTTTCGGTAAACATACGGATGCAATAGTATCCGCATTTACCATGATTCTGGCACTGGTTATCTGCTTGGGATTTTTTGTCGTTTTACCTTTTGTTGCATCGATTTTTTTGGAAAAGGTAATTATTAACGCATCGGTTATCAGCATAATCGAAGGCCTTATAAGAATACTTTTGTTTGTCAGTTATGCTCTTTTGATGTCTTTTGTCAAGGACACAAGAAGAACTTTCATGTATCACGGAGCAGAGCATAAGTGTATAAACTGCATAGAGCACGGCAAGAAGTTGACGGTAGACAATGTCAGAGAAGCTTCGAGACTTCACGGCAGATGCGGAACCAATTTTATACTGATTGTTGCGATTATTACAATTATAGTATTTGTTTTTTTCTTTAATATTGAATCGGTACCGCTTAAATTGCTTTTGAGAGTTGCCGTAATTCCCGTGATTGCAGGAATTTCTTATGAGGTTCTTTGGATTATCGGAAGATTCAACAACCTGTTTACGCGAATTCTTGCGGCACCCGGTTGCGCGCTTCAGTTAATAACGACCAAGGAACCGGATGATGAGATGATTCTTGTCGCAATCAATGCGATTGATGCCGTTTTCGACTGGAAATCGTTTCTTCTCGAGAAGTTTCCCGAGGATGTTCTTCCGGAAGATTTGGGACTTGAGATAAAAGAAGAAGATAAAGTTAAAATTTCACCCAAGAAGGAAGTTAAAACAAACGGAAAAGTAAGAAAAAAGAAAAAAGATGTTAAAGCGGTTATTGAACCTGAGAATAATGAGGCAGTGAGACCCCAAAAGCCCAAAAAGAATAAAAAAACGGAGCAAATTGAAAAGTCTTCAGAAAAAGAAGAAATTCTTAAGGAAAATCTTTACGAGAATGAATTATACGAAGAAGATTTGTATGAAGGCACACTTGAAAATACGCAGGTGGAAGAGTTATCGGATGGCTTTATTGACGAATACGAAGAAGTTTCGGATGATTCCGTGAACGAAGAAATATACGAGGAAGTATCGAATGAACCGGTAAACGAGGAAATATACGAAGAAGTATTGAATGAACCGATAAACGAAGAAATATACGAAGAATCTGAAGAAATACTTGATGAATCAATGAATGAGGAAAGTTTTTTGAAAGAGGATTCTTTTGAAGAGTCAAACGAAGAGCAGACAACCGATGAATCGGATGCTTTTGAAGAATACGATGAAGAGACAGATACTTTTGAGACAAATACAGTGAATAACGGCAAACCTTCGGAAGCGGGATTGGCACTTCAAAAAACACAGCCGATCAAACTCGATTTTTCCGATGATTACGGATTCGATCCCGATGACGAAGAGGTTCCGATGGACACAATGTCTTTTGAACCCGTTGATGAAAGTGCTACAGGTGAAATAGATTTAAGCGGATACTATGAAGAATCGGAAGATTATGACGGACCTAAATTCAACAAGAACATAGTAAGTATTCCCATGCCGGATAAAATCAGTATCGTGGAAGTAATTCCCGAAGGCGGTATGACATCGAGGATTTACAATTACGATGAAGATGATACAGATATGTTTGATGACGAAGAGGAAGAAGATTACGAGAATATCTTCGACGAAAGAGGCCGTTTGAATATTAAGGATACGGATGCCTTCAGTAAGAAGATTGACGATGAATTCGACGCGCTCTTTAAGAGCCTCGGACTTGATAACGATGACGTTTAAAGAACTTTACGAATACGGAATGTCACAACTTAATACCGAAGAGAAGGAAGCGGAAGTTACCATTCTTCTTGAAAAAGCTTTCGGAATAGACAGAAAAAGCTTTCTGCTTTACACGGATACCGAAATTTCAGATGATGTTTTCGAAAGCTTTGATGCTTTTTTGCAAAAAAGGAAAAATGGTGAACCGGTTCAGTATATTGTCGGAGAAACCAATTTTTACGGATTTGATTTTTATGTAAAAAAAGGAGTTCTCATTCCCCGCTTCGATACTGAAAATCTTGTCGAAAAGGCTCTTGAAGCGACAAAGGCGGGAGATAAGATTCTGGATGTGTGTACCGGTTCGGGATGCATTCTTCTTACGATTCTCAAAATGAAAAAAGACATATCGGGAGTCGGTACTGACATAAGCGATGATGCGCTTTCGGTTGCAAGATTAAATGCCGACAGATTGAAAGTAGATGCGGAATTTGTAAAAAGCGATATGTTCGAAAATATAACAGGTCTTTTCGATATCATAGTATCGAATCCGCCCTATATAGAAAGTAAAGTCATAAATTCTCTCGAAGAACAGGTGAAAGATTATGAACCGAGAATCGCCCTGGACGGAGGAGATGACGGTCTTAAGTTTTACAGAATTATATCGTATGAGGCCAAAAAGCATTTGAAGAAAAACGGAACAATCCTTTTTGAAATAGGATATGACCAAGGCGAGACGGTTCCTTTTGTTTTAAAAAATGAGGGATATACCGATATAAAAGTTACAAAGGATTTATGCGGCAACGACAGAGTGGTGTCTGCCGTTTACGGAGGATAAAAACATGTTTGACAAACTGGAGGATTTGCTAATCAGATTCGAAGAAATAATGGGAGAACTTCAGTCCCCCAATGTTACGGACAATCAAAAGCGATTCCGCGAACTTATGAAAGAGCAAAGCGATTTAACTCCCATCGTTGAAGCTTACAAAGAGTATAAAAAGGCGAACGATACCGTTAAGGATTCGCTTGAAATGCTTGAGGCGGAAAGCGATGAGGAAATGAGGGAGATGCTCAAAGAAGAATTGGCCGATGCCAAAAAGAGCATCGAAGAACTTGAGCAGAAACTCAAAATTCTTCTTTTGCCCAAGGACCCCAATGATGACAAGAACGTTATCGTAGAAATAAGAGCAGGTGCGGGCGGTGATGAAGCCGCACTTTTTGCCGCAGAACTTTACAGACTTTACGTTCATTATGCCGAAAGTCAGCATTGGAAAGTCGAAACGGTCAATTTTGACGAAATAGGTATAGGCGGAATGAAGGAAGTCGAATTTATGATTACCGGAAACGGCGCATATTCGAAATTAAAGTATGAGTCGGGCGTTCACAGAGTACAACGTGTTCCCGAGACGGAGTCCGGAGGAAGAATTCATACATCCACCGCAACGGTTGCGGTTATGCCGGAAGTTGAAGATGTCGAAGTAGAGATTAATGAAGCCGATATAAGAATTGACGTCATGAGAGCTTCGGGATGCGGCGGACAGTGCGTAAATACAACAGACTCTGCCGTAAGACTAACTCATTATCCTACGGGAATTGTTATTTATTCGCAGACCGAAAAATCGCAGATTCAGAATAAGGCAAAAGCTTTTGCCCTGCTTCGTGCAAAGTTATATGATTTGGAACAGCAAAAAGCTCACGATGCGGAAGCCGAACTGAGAAAGAGTCAGATAGGAACGGGTGACAGATCCGAAAAAATAAGAACTTACAACTTCCCGCAGGGAAGGGTTACGGATCACCGAATTAATTTGACATTATACAAACTTGATAAAATAATGAACGGTGACATTGATGAAATAATCGATGCATGCATCGCGGCGGATCAGGCGGCAAAGCTGGCAAAACTTAACGAACAAAACGGATATTGATTAAAATACGGGGGAAAAGAATAAAATGATTAATGATTCGTTTGATTTGATGAACAGAATACCGGGGGCCTTTTTCGTATTCGAAAGGAATACCTACAAATTTTCATTTGTGTCCGACGGTCTTTTGAATTTGTTCGGACAAAGCGAAAAGGATTTCCTTGAAAAATATTACAATTCTTTTGAAATGTTTATTTATAAGGAAGACAGAAAAAGGGTAAAAGAACTTATCGAGGAACAGTTTAACTTTGCGGATGTCTGTGAAGCGAATTTCAGAGTTAAAAGTATTCTTGATGATGAAAAATATCTGCTTTTTCAGGGACGTCTTGTAATAGAAAACGACGGCACGCAGAATGTTTACGGTTTGCTTTTTGATGTGACGGAAATGGTTGTTTCCCAGCAGGAAGTAAACAGAATGAACAGGGACTTGTACAAACAGTCAACCGAAGAAAGACTCAAACAGGCGGCACTTTCTGATAAAGCAAGACTGGATGCAATGACCGGACTGTTGAATAAGTCGACGATTATTGAATCGGTTGAGAATTATTTGAAAGAAACAAGCGACGATTCAAAACATGCTTTACTTATGATAGACAGCGACAATTTCAAAGCCGTTAACGACAATTACGGTCATGCCGTTGGAGACGAAGTAATAAAGTATCTCGGAAATGTTATAAAAAGGACTTTCAGGGACAGTGATTTTAAGGGCAGATTCGGCGGCGATGAGTTCATGGTGTTTATGAAGAATACCACGAAAGAAGTGACCGCGATGAGAGCAGGGCAGCTTAATGAGGCAATCAGAAAGCCTTATGTCAAGGACGGAAAAGAAATAAGAATTTCGTGCTCGATAGGAGTTGCTTTTTATCCGAAAGACGGAACTGATTTCGATTCGCTTTTCGGAAAAGCCGATGAAGCGCTTTATAAAGCCAAATCTCTCGGAAAAGACAGATTTGTGGAATACAAAAACGAAAACTAAATATGCGAAAACGACATGCCGAACGGTGAGAGTTTGTCTCGTCGTTCGGTTTTTGAATTCTTTTTGAATTCCGAAGGCGTGCAACCGATGTATTCTTTAAAGAGTTTGTTGAAATAGCTGGCGCTGTTAAAACCGACGCTGCCTGCAAGATAAGAAATCGATTCGTCGTTTCTTTGACTTTGAATCATTATGTCGCAGGCGCTGAGAATTCTGTAACGCATCAGATATTCAAAGGGAGTGGTGTTGATGACTCGTTTGAAAAGACGGCAACATTCGCTTTTGGAGATGTGGATGGATGTGGCAATATCGTCGAGGGATATGTTGTCGGCATAGTTTTCCTGAATAAAAGACAAGGCATCTTTTATTCGCTCTTCGTCGAGAGAAAGGCGCGTTTCTTTTGATTCTTTTTTCTCGATTTGCTCGGAATGAGGCAAATCTTTTATCAAAAGAAACCACAATTGGCAAAGAGCCGATTTGGTTAAAAGCTCGTAGCCGAAGGATTTGTTAAGGTTTAATTCGATAATGTCCTCGAGATAAGAAATTACGGCACGACCGTTTTTGTCGCTCTTGTCAAATAGGATGGCTTTGTCCGTGTATGAATCGAGAGTGTTTAAATACGTGTTTCCGATGGAAGAATCGGAGCATACAAAAAGAATCGACGGAGAAAAGATGAGAGAAATAATTGTACAACCGTCGTCTTTTGCCCGAATTGTGTGGAAGACGTTACTTTTGATTAATATGGCGTTTCCGCTTTGTACAGACAGTATATCTTCGCCGATATAGTATTCGGCGGAACCTTCGCGTACGATGTCAATTTCGAGTTCATCGTGCCAATGCCAGGGAATGTTACTTAAAAAAGAACTTTCAGGCTTAACAAAATAAAGTCCCAAAGGATAATCGCTGTTTGTATGTTCGTATATCTCTTTTGTTTTAAGATTGTTTTTGATATCTGACATCAAATAATCCTCCAAGACGCCGTCTATGACTAATATAACATATTTTGTTATAAAATCCCACAAAATTATAGTGACAAATAAATAACGATGATATACAATAGATAGTGGTAAAAGGGAGAAATGAATACAAGTGCTTCTCTATATTGTATCTTCGGATTGGCACGGCGTCTGTTTTGAATCGGGAGCTGTATGAAAAGAATGAAACATTATATCGATTCGATAAAAAACGGGGATGTTTTTTTCGATTCGACATTTAAATTGTCTATCGTAATTCAGGAAGTTGGAATTCTCCACCTTTTGTTTTCATTATTGTTTTTTGTGTTTGACAGCAGAGATTTAGGTCTTTATAATGCAGTTGTTTGCGTTATGTATTTTGCTTTCAAAATACTTGTTGACAAGAAAAAATTTAAGATGATTATAAACATTACCGTTGCGGAAGTAATATTGAACGGCATTTTGACGACAATATTTGTCGGCAGCAAACCCGGCTTTGTATTCTATTACTTCAGTTTAATTTGCGGAGTTTCTTATTTTGTTCTTACGTGGGAAGAATTCCGCCAAAAGGAAAAGTATACGGTGATTTATGCAAGCGTGCTTGTTTTGGCCACGATAACGGTATTTTTTACTGATATGTATTGCGAACCCATCAGAAAGATGGATAGTACCGAGATGATAATTTTTTCGGTATTAAATATTGTGATGGCGTTTGTTGCGGCTTGCGAGTTTTTGATATTTCTTCAATGGGATTATACTCATAAAAGCGAGATAATGTCTTCGATTAATACCGAGCTTGACGAGATTGCAAATCTTGACCCGCTTACCGAACTTTACAACAGACGTTTTATGAATCAAAAGCTTGAAGATAAGCTTAATGAACTTAATAAGCAGGGTACCATTTTCGGAATAATTATGGGCGACATCGATAATTTTAAGCGAGTTAACGATACATACGGTCATGATGTCGGTGATGAGGTTTTGAAGATGGTTGCAGGGGCTCTCAAAAAATCGACTCGAGACGATGATTTTGTGTCAAGATGGGGCGGAGAGGAATTTTTGATTGTAATTAACGGAAACAAACGTATTACCGTAGATGTTGCGCAGAGAATGCGACAACTGATAAAAGAGACTCCGATTGTTTCGGGCAAGGCGGAAATAAACGTAACGATGACTTTCGGCGTGTCGGAGTCCATTCCGGGTTACTCGATTGATAAGCTTATCGAAATAGCCGATGAAAATTTGTATAAAGGAAAATCCGAAGGAAAAGACAGAGTTGTTTCCTGACGGTTTGCAAGGGAAATCAGGTGTTTGAAATTCTGTATAATATATTTATCATGCCGGTGGAGAGTATTGTTGAGTTCATTTTCTATTTTATGAACAACATATTTCCGGATAAACCGGCTGTTTCTATTATGTTTGTAAGTCTTGTAATCAATCTTTTGATTCTTCCTCTTTACAAAAGAGCCGACGATATGCAGGAACAGGAACGCGAAAAGGTTAAGTCCATGGAGCGTTGGCTTAAGCATATCAAAAAGACTTTCAAAGGCGATGAAAGATACATGATGCAGACGGCATATTACAGAATTGAAGGCTATAAGCCTTTTTATGCGATTACCGGCTCATTGTCATTACTTTTTCAAATTCCGTTTTTTATAGCAGCATATCATTTTCTTTCAAATCTCGACATTCTTGACGGTGTCGGTTTTTTGATGATTTCAGACCTCGGTGCACCCGACAAAATTCTTCGGATAGGCGGATTGTCTTTAAATCTTCTTCCCGTTCTGATGACTGTCATCAATATTCTTTCAGGTGTTATTTATACGAAAGGGTTTAAGGCCAAAGATAAGATTCAGTTATATGCGATGGCCGTTTTGTTTTTGATAGTGCTTTACCAAAGCCCTTCGGGACTTGTTCTTTATTGGACATGCAATAACCTTTTTTCACTTCTTAAGAATGTTTTCTTCAAAATCGTAAAGAGAAAAAGACTTGCGATTAATGTAATTTCCGCACTGTTCGGAACCTTGCTTTTTGTCTTCCTTCTCATTTCGGGAAGGCTTACCGTGAGAAGACAGCTCTTTTTGTTTGCGCTTGTTGCGATGGCTTCTTATATTCCCATTCTTTTGTCGATTGCGGACAAATATGCAGCGGGAATTGTAGGCAGGTTTAAGGATGCTTTAAGTCTCAAAAAAGACGAAAAAAAGAAATTAAATGTCATTTTTATTCTTGCTTCTGTTTTTGTGACGGTATTTCTCGGATTTAATATTCCCGCGCAGCTTATATTAAGTTCTCCGGTTGAATTCGGTACGCTTGTCAAAAATACGCCGCTTTCTCTTGTAGGATACAGTTTCTCATTTTATGTCGGATTTGTTCTTCTTTGGATAGGCGTGTTCTATGCGATATCGACAGATTCCGTAAAAAAGTTTTTTGCGTACGGAATGTGGCTTTTTGCGGGAGTGAGCGTTCTTGATTATTACGTTTTCTTCGGAAAATTCGGTACGATGGACTGTCATCTGAAATTTATAGAAGCTCCGGTTTACAACGATTTGCAGAAACTTATAAATCTTCTTGTCGTCGTTGCGGTATCGGCGGTTTTGATTTTTGTATTGAAAAAATTCCCCGAGATTTCAAAATATGTTTTGATAGCTTTGATTGCGACTGCCGTAATACCCGGCTGTGTCAGTATTTACAAAACGCATAAAACTCTTAAGGATGAAGGATATTATGTCGCAAAAAAGGATTCGACGATTGTGCCGACGGTTCCTGTGAGCGGAGACGGACAGAATGTAATGGTTTTTATTCTTGACCGTGCGATAAGCGAATATGTTCCGTATGTTTTCATGGAAAGACCCGACATTGCCGAGGAGTTTGAAGATTTTGTTTACTATCCAAACACTATTTCCTACGGAGGATGTACCAATTTTGCCATGCCGTCGCTTCTCGGAGGCTACGAATACACTCCGGATGAGATGAATAAAAGGGATGACGTTTTATTGGAGGACAAAAATAACGAAGCGATTCTTTTGATGCCTTCGCTGTTTTCTGACAATGGTTATGAAGTAAGCTTTCTTGACCCGCCGTATGCAAATTATAAGGAATTACCCGATGTTTCGGTTTTTGACGGATACGATAACGTAACAGGTTATGTTACAAGAAACAAATACGCCGATTATGCTTATCATGACGAGAATGAGCTTGTTGCACAGAAAAAACATACCGTTTTTTACAGTCTTTTCAGAACTGCACCCGTGCTTTTGCAGAATTCGATTTATGATAACGGCAATTATCTCGGCAAGCCGTCGGAAGGTGACATGGGCTTTAAAGATTGCGCCGAAAGCTATGCGCTTCTTGACAATCTCGATACTTATACTTATGTTGAAAATGAAGGAAAGAATGAACTTTTAATCCTTTACAGTCTTATGACACACAGTCCTACATATCTTGAAATGCCAAATTATGAATTGGGAAACAACCTCACGGCATTTCCTTTTGACAAAGAGTATGAAGACAGTTTTGTTTACGAAGGCAAAAAGCTTAAAATGGACAATTACGACAATGTCATGCTTTATCATGTGAATGTTGCATCGTTCAGACTTCTCGGTGAATATTTTGAGTTCCTCAAAAAGGAAGGGGCATACGATAATACAAGAATAATAATCGTCTCCGATCACGGATGGCCCGTTAATCAGATGGAGGGTTCGCAACTCGATGAAGAGACTTACATCGAAACGTTCAATCCGCTTTTTATGGTAAAAGATTTTGCGGATAATCCGATTTCCGAAAAGGAGAATATCAGACATTCTGATGAGGCAAATCTTAACATTTGCGATGATTTTATGACAAATGCGGATGTATCTTTGCTGGCAATGGAAGGAATAATCGAAAATCCCGTGAATCCTTTTACGGGAAATGAAATAAATGACGATATTAAAAAGAATCAGGATCAAAAGATTACAACTTCAAGATTGTATTCGGTTCATGACAATAACGGTACGGTGTTTGATACAAGCGACTTCCCTTGGATGACGTTTACGCCGGGAGATGTCAAGGACAGAGACAATTGGCACATTTTGTATGAACAGGAATAACTGATGCGAGGAGACACAGGTATGTTACTATATATCGATCCCGGTACGGGAAGCATGTTGTTTACAATTTTAATAGGTGTTTTGTCTGCGGGTGTGTTTTTTGTAAGAGCACTCATCGTAAAGATAAGGTTTGCGGTATCGGGCGGAAAAGCTAAGGACGCAAATAAGAATGCGGGCAAACTGGATTATGTGATTTTCAGCGATTCCAAAAGATATTGGAACGTGTTTAAACCCATATGCGACGAATTTGAAAAAAGGAAAACGCAGGTTTATTACTATACGGCGTCGCCCGACGATCCTGCCCTTTCGGAAAAATACGATTATGTCAAATGCGAATTTATCGGAGAAGGCAACAAAGCATATGCGAGACTAAACATGATGAAAGCAAAGATTTGTCTTTCTACGACACCCGGGCTTGATGTTTTACAGTGGAAAAGGTCAAAAAATACCGATTTTTACGTTCATATTTTCCATGCGGTAGACGAAGGTCTCGGATACAGAATGTTCGGAATGGATTACTATGATGCGGTGCTTCTTACAGGGGCTTTTCAGGAGGAAAATATAAGAAAACTTGAAGATTTGAGGCACCTCTCTCGAAAAGAGACAGTCGTTACGGGCTCAACTTACATGGATGAGTTGAAAAAGAAAGCGGAAAACAAAACTACTGCAAAGAATGAGGAAACTTTGATTCTTCTTGCACCTTCCTGGGGTCCGAGTTCGATTTTAAACAGATACGGAGAAAAGATAATAGATGCTTTGATAGAAACAGGATACAACATTGCCGTAAGACCTCATCCTCAGATGGCAATATCGGATCAGAAGCTTCTCGAAAATCTTAAAGAAAAATATCCGGACAATGATAAATTTTCATGGAATGCGGACAATGATAATTTTGACATTCTGAGTAAAGCTGATGTAATGATTACCGATTTTTCGGGTATTATCTTTGATTACTGCCTTGTATTCGACAAACCGCTTATTTATGCTGATACGTCCATGAATCTCGATCCATATGATGCATCCTGGATTGACGAGCCGTTGTGGAGATTCGAGGTCCTTCCGAAATTGGGAGTTAAACTTTCCGAAGAAGAATTCGGCAATATGAAGGGGGTTATCGATAATCTGATGAGTAACGACGAATTCAGAATCGGCAGAAAAGAGGTTAAGGAGACTGCATGGCAGTGCGTGGGCGAATCCGCAAAGCTTACGGTAGACTATCTTATGAAAAAACATGAAGAATTGGCTGAATAATTCGCATTTTTTATTGACAAGGGATATGTTTTAAAGTATCATAAATTTTACATAAGATGATTGCTAAAAGAAGTGGGTTGACAAAACCCGCTTCTTTATGTTTAGGAGGATGTTATGGGAAAACACGAGAATTACGAAGTGCGAACCAAAGAACTGATTCTTCCGATTCTTAACGAGTGCGGTGTCGAACTTTACGACATAGATTTCGAAAAAGAGGGAAGCGATTGGTATTTAAGGGTCTACATCGATAAGGAAGGCGGAGTTGATATAAACGACTGCGAAAAAGTATCGAGAGCGTTCAATGAAATTCTTGACAGTGAAGATTACATTGATGAAACGTACATTTTTGAAGTATCGTCCCCGGGACTCGGAAGGCAACTCAAAAAAGATGTGCATTTTGAGAAATCAATCGGGATGTCGGTTGATGTGAAACTTTTTAAACCTGTTGAAAAATGCAAGGAGTTTACCGGCATTTTGAAGGAATTCGATCAAAACACGGTTACGGTTACCGTTAATGATAAAGATATTGTTTTTGTAAGAAAAGATATTGCGATAATTAAATTAACTTTGGATTTGGAATAAGGAGGAAAATTAAATGGCAAAGGAAGCAAAGGTTAAAGACAGCGAGGAATTACTGAGAGCTATCTCTGAACTCGAGAAGGAAAAGGAAATCAGCAAGGAAACGTTGTTTGAAGCAATAGAAAATTCTTTAAAGAAGGCTGCAAAAGAACATTTCGGAAACGATGATAACTGCATAGTTGAAATAGACAGAGAAACGGGAGAATATCATCTGTATCAGGAAAAAACTGTAGTTGAAACACAGGAAGATGTGACGGATTCCGTTTTGGAGGTCTCGCTTGAGGAAGCAAAGAAGGTTGCGAAGAAGGCAGAAGTCGGAGATGTTGTAAGATTTGAACTTCAGTCAAAGGAATTCGGAAGAATTGCAACACAGCATGCAAAGAGCGTTATTTTGCAAAAGATAAGAGAAGAGGAAAGAAATGTTGTATTTGACCAGTACTTCTCAAAACAGAACAATATCGTAGTCGGCGTTGTTCAGAGATATCAGGGAAAGAATATTTCCATTAACCTTGGCAAGGCAGATGCCATGCTTAACGAAAGCGAACAGGTGAAAGGGGAACATTATCGTCCCACTGACAGAATCAAAGTATATATTACAGAGGTAAAGAACACGCCCAAGGGACCGAGAATCCTTGTATCACGTACACATCCCGGTTTTGTAAAGAGACTTTTCGAAGCAGAAGTATCAGAAATCAAGGAAGGCGTTGTAGAAATAAAGAGTATCGCAAGAGAACCCGGCAGCCGTACAAAGATGGCTGTATGGTCAAAGGATGAGAATGTCGATCCCGTAGGCGCATGTGTAGGTCTTAACGGTGCAAGAGTAAATGCTATTGTCGATGAACTTGGCGGAGAGAAGATTGACATCATTAACTGGAGTGAGGATGCAAACGAACTTATTCAGAATGCGTTGTCACCCGCTCAGGTTATTGCTGTAGCCGTAAATGAGGAAGATCCCAAGGCTAAGGAAGCAATGGTAATCGTACCCGATTCACAGCTTTCTTTGGCAATCGGCAAGGAAGGCCAGAATGCGCGCCTTGCAGCAAGACTTACCGGCTTTAAGATTGATATAAAATCCGAATCACAGGCAAGAGAAGCGTTCGGTTTCTCTACTGAAGCGGATGAGTTTGAATATAACGATGAATATTCGGAAGAACAGTACGAGTATTCGGAAGAGATTGAAGAGGTTGAAGGAAAAGATGCAGAATAAAAAAATTCCCCTTCGCACATGCATATCGTGCAGAGAGAGCAAAGAAAAAAGAGAATTGGTAAGAATAGTGAAAACTCCCGAAGGAGAGTACGTGCTCGATCTGACAGGCAAACTTAACGGAAGAGGGGCTTATTGCTGCAGAAACAGAGAATGCTTTGAGAGACTAAAAAAAACACGGGGTCTTGACAGAGCGTTTAAGGAAACCGTACCCAATGAATTTTATGAATCAGTGATTAAGGAGTTATTTGTTGAAGAGTGACAAAGTTTTGTCTCTTTTGGGACTTGCCAAAAAAGCCGGAAAGCTTAAGGGCGGTGAGTTCTGCGTGGAGACCGAGGTAAAAAAAGGAAAAGCTAAACTTGTGGTTGTTGCGACGGATGCATCGGATAACACAAGAAAAAATTACAAAGATATGTGTTCCTACAGACATGTTCCAATTTGTTTTTATTCGGACAAGGAGAGTCTTGGAAAAAGTATCGGAACGGAAGAAAGAGCCGCTGTTGCAGTCCTTGACGAGGGCTTCGCGAACGGAATAATGAAAGCATTGGGTAATCAATCGGAGGTAGTTGAATGAAAATCAGTGAACTAAGTAAAGAATTAGGCATAGAAAGCAAAGAAATAATATCTTTTGTCAATCAAAAGGGAATAGAATGCAAAGCTGCTACGAAAAATCTGTCCGATGAAGAAACGGATATGGTGAAAAAGGCTTTTACAAATAAAGAAGAGGTTAAGAAGGAAAAGGCTCCCGAAAAGATTGAATCAAAGCAGGAAAAGGAAGCAAATAAAACGCAGCCTGCAAAGGCTCAGCAACCTTCAGGTAATGCTCAGTCTTCAAATAATGCACAGAATGCTGAGAAAAAGACATCGAAATTTAATTTCAAGATTAATCCTCAGTTTGTAAGCAATCAGTCTACGACTCAGAAAAGACCAAATCAGCCTCAGCCCAACAGAAATCAGGGACAGACAAAGAATGTGAATCCGGCACCTACAAGACTGATAAAGCCTACTACACCGCCTTCTCAGACACCGACGGTTAATTTTGTTCCCGAAAGACAGAATCAGGTTCAAAATAAGCCTGTTTCAAAGAGTCAGGAAGAAGTTAAAGTTCAGGAAAGAAAAGAAGAGGTTTTGGCTGTTCAAAGTTCTCCTGAAAAGAGCCAGGCAAAAGAAATAAGAGTTAAAGAAGAAGGACGCGAAAACAGAAACTTTAACAGAGAAGGACGCGACGGACAAAGAGACAACCGTTCTGAAAGACCGGCACAGAGAAACAACGGCGGTGAAGGAAAACCTCAGTTTAATCGTGACGGTCAGGGACAAAGAGATAGAAACGGTCAGTATAATCGTGACGGACAAAGAGACGGAAACCGTCCTCAAAGAGATCAAAGAGGCGGCGGATTCAATAAGTTCGGCGGTAATCAGGGCGGATTCGGAAAAGACATGTTTGATAAGGACAAGGATTCCGATTCAAGAGACAATCGTTTTGCAAAGAAGTCTTCTCCGAAGTTTGATTCTTCTTCTCAGGGCGCGGGTCCCGATAAGAGAAAAGACGATACAAAGAGAAGAACTTCTCAGGAAAAGGATAAAAAGAAGAATTCCTATGACGATAAGTTTGAGGACGGTGCAGGACAGAAGGGAAGAAAAGTAGGAGCTTTCATCAAGCCTGAAAAGAAGGTTGAGACAGTAGAAGAGGACATCAAAGTACTTGTTCTTCCGGAAGTTCTTACAATAAGAGATCTTGCCGATAAGATGAAACTTCAGCCCAGTACAATCGTTAAGAAGCTTTTCCTTGCAGGAGAAATCGTAACGGTTAATACGGAAATCAGTTTTGAAAAAGCTGAAGAAATTGCTATGGAATACGATATCCTTTGTGAGAAGGAAGAAAAGGTTGATGTTATCGAGGAGCTTCTTAAGGAAGAAGAAGAGAATGAAGAGACACTGATTGACAGACCTCCCGTTATTTGTGTTATGGGTCACGTCGATCACGGTAAAACTTCACTTCTTGATGCCATCAGAAACACACACGTTATTGATAGGGAAGCAGGCGGTATCACACAGCATATCGGTGCTTATCAGGTTAAGATTAACGATAAGAACATTACATTCCTTGATACGCCCGGACATGAGGCATTTACGGCTATGCGTATGAGAGGTGCCACAAGTACCGATATCGCAGTACTTGTTGTTGCGGCAGACGACGGCGTTATGCCCCAGACTGTTGAGGCTATAAGCCATGCGAAGGCAGCAGGCGTTCCCATTATCGTTGCAGTAAACAAAGTTGATAAAATCGGATACGATTTTGATGATACAACAAAGGATATGACATATTATCCTCAGATTACACAGCTTATGACGGAACTTTCGTCAGACCACGGACTTAATCCCGAAGCATGGGGCGGCGATACGATTTTTGTTCCCGTTTCTGCTAAAAAGGGTCTCGGTATCGACAATCTTTTGGAAAACATTCTTATTTCCGCAGAGATTCTCGAACTTAAGTCCAATCCCAACAGAAAGGCGAGAGGTATCGTTATCGAGGCTAAACTTGATAAAGGAAGAGGACCTGTTGCTACGGTACTTGTTCAGAAGGGTACACTTAAGGTCGGCGATTTCATTTCCGCAGGCGAGGCACACGGTAAGGTTCGTGCCATGATTAACGATAAGAAGGAAAATGTAAAAGTTGCAACTCCTTCCACACCTGTCGAGATTCTCGGTCTTAACCAGGCTCCTTCCGCAGGTGACGTATTTATCGCTCATGAAAACGATAAGGATGCAAAGCACTTTGCTGATACATTTATCGCTGAACATAAGATTAAGAAGATTGAAGATACTAAGGGCAAGATGAGTCTTGATGACGTATATTCAAAGATTAAGGAAGATAACCTTAAGAGCCTTAACATTATCGTTAAAGCCGACGTTCAGGGTTCGGTTGAAGCCGTTAAGCAGAGCCTTGAAAAGATTTCCAACGAAGAGGTTGTTGTTAAAGTTATCCATGGCGGCGTAGGTGCTATTAACGAATCAGACGTTACCCTTGCATCTGCATCTGATGCAATTATTATTGGCTTTAACGTACGTATCGACAATCAGGCTAAGGAAACAAGTGAAAGAGAAGGCGTTGATGTACGTCTTTACAGCGTAATTTACCAGGCAATCGAAGATGTCGAAGCTGCAATGAAGGGACTTCTCGATCCCGTATTCGAAGAGAAGGTTATCGGTCATTGTGAGGTTAGACAGATATTCAAGGCTAATGCCATCGGTAACATTGCAGGTTCATATGTTCTTGACGGTATTGTTAAGAGAGGATGCTTAGTAAGAATTACAAGAGAGGGCGAGCAGATTTTCGAAGGAAAACTCGGCTCCTTAAAGAGATTCAAGGATGACGTTAAGGAAGTTAAGGCAGGCTTCGAATGCGGTCTCGTATTTGACGGCTTTGACTCAATGCAGGAGTTCGATATCGTTGAAGCTTACATCATGGTTGAGGTTCCCAGATAGTTTTAGGGGAAAGGAACAAAATGAGAAAAAACAGTATTAAAAACATTCGTATTAATGAGGAAGTTTTCAGAGAGCTTGCCAACATTATAAGT
>JAZQQI010000036.1:0-73464 GCA_045628965.1 Lachnospiraceae bacterium
AAAAGATAGCGGCATTGAAAAATCATATCTGGGGTTTGTAAAAAGAAATAAAAAGAATATAATGATGGAGAAATCTTTAATTCTGAAACAGATCTTAGGGACACTCTGTCTATTAAATTCCTACAGTAAATTTACACGACCAAAAAAAAGAGCAGTTATTGACATAGTTCGAGGTGTGTGCTAACATATATACACCAACAGTAAGTCCTATGTAAGTGCCGTTATCGAGGTAAGCGTCATGTTTTGGCGTCACTATTAGGCAATTGGTAGCGTAGAAGATTCAAGATCAATCGAAAGATTGGTCTTTTTCTTTTACTGTTTTGAATTTGTAAGTGAACGAGATTCTTAATATTATCTTAACAAAATAGAATTGGCGGATATTGCTATATAAAGTATGCACAAAAAGCTTTCGGAAAGTTGACATTCGTTTTTTTAATATTTGTGCTTTTTTTGTTAATAATCGGACGTTGTTCGGATTTATTTTTATTATAAGTTTATATTACTTCAATTGCTAATTTTAACAATTAAAAAAGGGGAATTGTTTATGGGACCTTCGTACCGTGAAAATCCTTTTGGTAGCAAAACTGATAATTACGTATATTAATTAGGCGATTTTATTCCAATGAAATACAATAAAAATACTGATGAAATCAGATCTTTTGAGTATTCTTCCATGAGTCTTTACAAGTTGGAAGATGTCGATTATTATGTAGAAGAAATAAAGGTATTAGCTCCTAAAGATCCCAAAGCAAGTATAAGTTTGCCAGAACGTTCTAACACACCTGGTACTTCGTATTCAAATTAAGAAGAAATGCGGATCTTTACGATAATAGTGGCAACCCCATTTCACAAGCACCTAAGGATAGATTTATTCTTTGCAAAGGATCGACTTCTGGTTCGACACATAAGAATTGGCTTGCTGTTTGGTATCTTGAAACGGGAATTGGAACCGACAATTATTATCAAAATGCATACAATACCAATGCTTTTGTGGATTTAGATTTTTTTACGAGTTCTCTAATGGGAAGTCAGTTTTTGCTTATTGGAAGCATTGGGTAATCTTTATTCGGAAGTGTTCTTAACTATCAGGATATTCGGAAAAAACTTTGATAAAAAGGAGTCTGTTAATGAATAGAGCAATAGATATCTTATCAATTATTATTATTTGTTTTATTATTACCGGATGTAATGATAAAACGAATTATAATATAGAAAAACCAACTGAAACAATAATAGAATCAGATAATATAGATATATTGCAGTCGAACGATGAAGAACTAGAAAGCGGTTCGGAAGATAACGACTTACTGTCAAATGAAGAAAATAATGCTAGAATAAAAAAAATAATCAAGTATGATGATATAATTCTTTCTGATGGAACAGTATTAGATTTGATAACGGAGTATAATTATTCGGATGAAGATAATCTGATTTGGGAGTTCACGTACGATTCTTCGGGAGCTTCCTTGGAGGATAAGACTCAATATATCTTAGATGAAAAAGGCAATTTAATAGAGAAAAACAGATATATAAATGAAATTCTTGAGTTTTATACGATATATGAATATAAAGCTGATAAATTAATTAGTGAAACAATGTTTAGTTTATCCGATGCAACAAATATTGATTCAGACAACTCTTATGATGAAGATATGAGAATAACCTATTCATATAATTCAGACGGAAATCTTCTTCTAGAAAAACAAGTATTTTCTCGTGGAAGAATTACCGAAATACACGATTATGAATATAATAATACATTATTGTCAAAAGAAATAATCGGCATAGATGAAGAACAACCGCTCGTATATTCATATAGGTATGATAACTTAAACCGAGTGATTGAAAAAAATGGAAGTAACGGATTTACAGAAAGATATTATTATGAAAATAATAGTTTAATGGTCAAAAAAATAGTATCTGTCCCAGAATTTTCTGTTGTTCATGAGTATCAATATGATACAAAAGGTAATGTAATCGAAGAATGGATAGAAAACGATAATATGGATTCTATCAAAAAAATAAAATATGAATATGAATAAATAACTAAAAATACAATTTTTTTGATTATTCTGAGGAATATATAATGAATGACGATGCAAAAAAAATAATAAAAATTTGCTTAATCTCTATTTGTTGCTACTTTTTTTTACTTTTTATTCCTAAAGCTCTATCGTTCTATGGGATTGAATACAGAGCATTTCTGTTTAATATTACATTAGTAATAAAGATTTTGTTTGTCGTTATTTTGTTTGTTGGGATTATAATTTCGTTGTATATCATTATTCATAATAAAAAGGCTTTAGGTAAAAAGCCTAGTCTCTGGTACATTGAAAGTCTGTTAATAATATCGTTTATTATTGAATCTGGATTGATTGGATATGAAGGAATCTTTGAGAGAGAAAAAGAAGCCCTTATTTACGAAAAATATTTAAAGGTTTATTCTTGCAGCTTATTTGATGAACAGGATATTCCGATTGGAATATATAAGCCGTTAAATCCATTCTTCAGAAAAAAGGTTACTCCTGAGTATAAAATGGATGAATTGCTGCAAGATATATATGGAATGACGTTTTCAATCGTATATGAAGAAAATAATTCTTTATTTGTAATTCCGGAAAAATATCCTCAAATAAAAGTGAGTATTACTAATCCTTACACGATGCAACTTGATATTTCTGATCAATTGACAAAATGGTACTTCGAGGAAGAATTAAGAAAAGGAAATGTTCAGACAAAATACCGTTATATAAAAGAGAATGCTTTGGCCGGAAATGCCGTAGTATTCGAAGTATCCTCTACCGATGATTTGGATGTTATTGCTTTAGACATCTATGAAATAATAGAACAAGCTATTTCTTCAGATTATTATAGAGAGAACTCAGGCAGAATTATATGTTTGCTTGAGAAGGAGGAAAAAGAAAAATATATATCAATTCCTTTCGGTTATTCAAATGAGAATAATACCTTAAATAAAAGTGATTATGATATGATATACAATTGCCTGAAAAGTGAAATGGATGCGCTATAATAATTATACCGAACACAAGAAGATTTCCAGAACTAATCAATCTTGGAAATTGGAGTCATGCTCTTTGGGGAAACAAAGATGGATATGTCAGTAATACATACACAGTAAGAGAGCATTATTAATGTATATATAAAACTCAGGCTACTAATATATGCCTGAGTTTTATTACTAAAAGAATGAAAAGAATGAAAAGAATGAAAAAAATGAAAAAAATGAAAAAAATCTTAGCTATAGCGTTAATCATTAGCATTTGTTTAGTTGGATGTAATAACAATCCAGATGGTGCAATAATTGATAACTCATGGGAAAACGGAGCAGATACTAATTTAATTGTTTTTGCGGAAAAACAGACCGATTGGCTCACTATACATGAAAGTTTGCCTGTTTTGCTTGATGGTGCAGTTTTTTGTGATGACTCTTTGTATGGTTATTATCAAGACGGAAATAAAGCGATAATACAACAGTATAATCTTTCGGATTTGTGCCAAGAAAGAGAGATAAAAATCGATGATGTGGATTTCATTTCATCGATATCTGCAAATAAAGTAGGGACAGTATATATATTCGGGAAACAGAGCGAATGCGACGCGTTTTGGGAAGTTAAAAGTAACGGAGAAATAAAAAAATATGAAGACTTTTCATTAGATAATCTTGATGAATTTGCTGAAATTAGAGGTTTTTTCTGTGACAATGATGGCATTTCATACCTTTGGTATCAAATGAGCGTTCCCAGTTTGGAAGTCACGAATCAAGGTGAGGAGAATGTGTATGCCAGTATTCAAAGAATATACATACTTGATAAAGATAAGAAGGTTATTGGTTATGATGAAGTATTGGATTGTTATGGCGAAAGTTTAATAAATATCATAATTGATAGTTGCGGAAGGCCGATATTCTTCGCGAGTGATGAAGAAGGATATTACGAAAGAAGAATTAATTCTCCTACAGGTGAAAAATTTGAAAAAAAGCGAATTGATATGGAAGTCAATATCTTTTCGAATATATATAATAATTCTGTTTCATCCGAGGATGGATTCTTTTTTACAAAGGATGGTGATTTACACAAATTTGATTACGAAAAGAAAACAGACTTGATTCTTTTTCATCTTTCCAGTTCAGGTTTGTTTGAAGATGAAATACTAAATATGCGAGTAAAGGATGATATTATCGAAATAATCGATAACTATCATGGTTTATCCAAGACGGAAATAACAAGGATTCAAAAAGGCGAATCCCATTCAAATACTATTACAATAGGTGCTATGAATCTATCTGTTGAGGATAACGAGATAATAGCCGAATATAACAGAAAAGGCGATATAGAAATCAAACCGGTTGTTTATTCGGATGGCAATAATCTAATTGACGGATACAACAGATTAAAACTTGATATAGTACAAGGAGAGGCTCCGGATTTATTATTTACAGATGGAATAGATTATGAGATTTTGGCTAAGGTTGGAGCGCTGGAAAATCTGTATGATTATATGGATAAAGATTCTGAACTGGGAAGAAATGATATTGTTCAAAGTCTATTGTCAGCTTATGAAGAAGATGGCAAATTGTATACGTTGGCGCCCTCTTTTAATATATTTACCATGTGGGGAGGAAAAAGTGTAGTTAATGGAAAACATGGAACAAATCTTGTCGAACTTGAAGAGATATTAAGGGCAAACGGAAAAGATGTTAACGCAATATTTGGGCTTGGCGGGTCAGATGAAACGTCTCTTCGATCTCTTACGGCAATGGAACTTGACAGTTACATCAATTGGGAAGATTCGTCTTGCAATTTTAAAGTTGATGGATTCAAACATTTGCTGGAATTGTCAAAGGAGTATAAGGGACCAATGATTCAGAGCGGAATTTACAGTTCAATACAAAACCGGGATATTCTTTTTACTTTGTCAATTATTGACAGCGCAGAAGATGTGGCAATGCAATCAAAGTTTTATGGTGAAGAGGTCGAATTCATCGGCTATCCGACCGATTATGGATATGGTTCAGCAATAAGTGCAATAAAATCAGTTGCAATGAATTCACAATCCGATAATAAAGAAGCTGCATGGGATTTTATTAAGTATTATGTGAAAAGTTATGATTCTTCTAAGGCAGTAAGATTTCCGTCCTATAAGCCGAATTTTGATGATTATATTATGAATTCCACGATTGAAGAATATGAAGACGAAGGTGTAAATAAGACAGCATT
Organism: Lachnospiraceae bacterium; assembly: GCA_045628965.1. Classification (GTDB taxonomy): domain Bacteria; phylum Bacillota; class Clostridia; order Lachnospirales; family Lachnospiraceae; genus UBA3766. Next base: position 5,238 of record JAZQQI010000036.1, read on the forward strand.
GTATAAAGATTATTATAGCGAACCCAATGTAGGAAGTTTCGGAATAACCAAGGCGAGTGATGAAGATGTTAAAAAGACATTGGAATTGATTGAGAATACAACTAAAAAAAGAGAATATGTTTCGGAAATTCAAAATATAATCGAAGAGGAATCTGAGCCATATCTGCAGGGACAGAAAACATTTGAACAGGTATCAGAGATTATTCAAAGCAGAGTTCAGATATTCCTTAATGAGAAAGCGAAGTAAAACATAAGTTGTTTAACTTGTATATATAAGAAAGAAGTGCGAAACTAATTATTTTTTCTTCCCCCTTCCGGTTCCACCTTTCCTATATAGCTTGGAGTACTTAAATAAAATATCGGTAAAAGTCTTGAATTCATACGGATCCATCTTGGAAAAGTTGATTTTGAGCATATTTCCGAATACAGCCAACTGCGCCTGAGTTGCATCAGGCGCGTTTTTAAATTCTTCAATAAGTTCAAGGGTTTCCCGGAGCGGATTACTATCTTCGCCGGTTTCTAGATCATTTTTGTGAGCTTCTCTTATTGTTGTAGCGATATCGACAATATCGTCGGAAAGGATATTGGAGAAATATTTGTCTTCATCAATTACCGAAGCGGAGAGAGTGGTGAGATAATGATCTTCATCGGAGATATCGTTTTTTTCTTTTATGGTTTCTCTGATTGATGATACATAAGAATTAAGATTTCGTATTTGCAAGCTTGCAAGATTATCAACGTAAATCTCTAAGTCAGTCATTAGATTAATGAAGTTATTGTCCTTAATGACCTCACCGAGAAGCCTGCTATTTATTCTGCCGGATTGCAGAATCCGTATCACTTCATCATCAAATCCCCAAGATGCAATTTCTGCATTGACGGGTTCCTTATTTTCCGTAAGACCGAGTAAATAATCGGTCGAAACATTATAAAACTGAGCGAGCTTTATAATGCTCGTGTGAGAGATATCTTTATAATCATTCGTTTCGTAATTTCCAAGAGTTGATTTGGAAAGCCCAATCCGGGCTTCAAGTTCTTCAAGGCTAAGCCCTTTTTCTATTCGTAAATCTTTAAGTTTTTCTGCGATAGTAAGATTACATTTCATCTTTAATTTATCCCTCAGTCATTCCATATTCTCATTTCAAAAGGAAGCGTAAACTAAGCTGCTTTCGTTTCTATTATATGATAACTGCATAATATTATTCTATAGTTTCGGAGTGGATTTGTTTGCGAAAAATTCTCATAATAATCCACTTTTACAGGGCCTTTAACTTTGGTTTTAAAACTAATCGTAAGATAAATGTTTTTAATGTGCATCTTTCTTTTTGGAAATGAAAATTCCAAGAGCGTGGAAATTTTCATTTTTTAAGCCGAATTCCTACTTCTTGGATATACGGGATGAGGTCAAAAAAATTGTCAAAATTATTCTCGTAAGCAGATAACTTTGACAATTGAATGACCGTACGAGGGGTAACCGTATCGGGGAAGTCGGCAATGATATGAGCCGGCCAAGATATGAGATAACGACAAAGCGCTGACAAGAGTAGCCTGTCGGAATCCTTAGATAAAGCGGCGGCGAATATCCGGAATTTAAACCAAAATGTTCCCTTCGAAAACATATTGGTTTATGTTCCGTAAGCAGAATCCAAAGACGCAATCTTTGGTCAGAATTTAAAAGGGTGAAACTCTTTTATCAGGTTGAGGGCGGAAGCTTTCATCTGGTCAAGGACGAAGTGCCTTGGCTGAGTCCAGAGATGGCAATCTTTGGCCCAGTCTATGTCGTTGCGACATAGAGTACTGGGTACTATCCGTAACGGATAGGAATGAATAGCCCTTCGGGCTAAATTAAAAACACCCAAGAAGAGAGGAAAAACTACATGAAATTATCCAAGCATAATGGTCGTGTCGGGAAGAACGGAGTATATAATCCCAAGCACAATGATAGAAGATTTGATATCGGTAACAGTGAGCATATTGATACTGATAGGAGTGGCATGAATGTTTACTGGGATCTCTATCAAGGATATCGAATCGGAAGCGAAATTGATACATCCGAAGGTGAATCTCCGCCAACGGATTTTGCAAGTTTTGAGGAAATCGAAAAGATATATTATACCGTGGAATATTCGGATGCACTTGATGCTCAAAATGCCCGGCATGAACTTTCGAGACATTACGAAAGAATACGGAGTATGGAAGATGTTTTAAAAAATCCTAAGACTTGCCCGGAAGAGACAATCCTTCAAATCGGAGATATTGACGAACACATTTCAGGGGAAGATTTGCTTGTTATAGCAATGGAATATTTTGAAGAACTTGATAAACGGTTCGGAGAGCATTTTCATATTTTAGATTGGGCATTGCATGTCGACGAAGGCACTCCGCATATTCATGAAAGACATGTTTTTGATTGTCTTGATGAATATGGATTAAAGACAGTTAAGCAGGAAAAGGCACTTGAAACTATGGGGTTTGAATTGCCGAATCCGAATGAAAAAAGAAGTCGTACAAATAATCGAAAGATGCAATTTGATAAAGAGTGCAGACAGATACTTATGGATATTACGGATAAATATAAATTGGAACTTGATAAAGATCCGGTTCATGGCGGTCGCCAATATCTTGAGAAACAAGATTATATTCTTAAGCAACAACAAGAGAAACTTGAGAGCAGAAAGGCGGAACTTCATAAGCTTAATATTGAACTTATGAATACCAATCAGGATATTAAAACGAAAGAATCCGAATTGTCTTCATTGACTGAGAGGGTCGGAGACATGGAAAAACTTGTAGACTCGGTAACTGACGCTGCTTACAAGAAAGCGGTAGATTCAATTACCGAAGATATAGCTCGTGAGGTCCATAAGAAGGATATGGAAGTCATTGATAACTTCAAATCGAAAATATCCGAGAATTCAAATATTAGAAGATCCAAACGAGAATTTTGTGTTGAAGTATTTGATTCTTTGGAAGAAAAGATGAAAAAAGCAATTAAGAATATCATCGAATCCGTTAAGAATCTGTTCTTAAGTCCCAGTAAAAAGGATGTACTTAAGGAAGAAATCAAGAAAGAAGTAAGGCCAAGTATCAGGGCTATACTTGAAGAGAACAAGAAAAAGATTAAGGAGTCTGAAGGCAGAGTTAGAGCAGACAGAGATTTAAGTAAAGGAATGGAAAGGTAGGAAACTGAATAATGATTGATTTTAAATCAGTGAAGGAAGCTGTCTCAGTCAAGGAGGCGGCTTCTTTTTATGGAATTAAAGTTATTCGAAACGGAATGTGTTGTTGTCCGTTTCATAATGACCGTTCGCCAAGTATGAAAGTAGATAAGCGATATTATTGTTTCGCCTGCCAGGAAAAGGGAGATGTAATAGATTTCGTATCAAAACTTTTTTCAATCAGTCCTAAAGAAGCAGCCGAGAAATTGGCTTCTGATTTTGGAATTTCGGCAGAATATGACAAAAAAGAGCCAAGACCGCTTACAAGAGTAAAAAGTGAGCATGAAATATTTGCAGAAAAGAAGAAGGCATTGACTCGTATGCTCGGAGATCTTCTTGAAACACTTCGAGAAATTAAGAGTGAGTACGCGCCGGACATTCCGGAACTGGATATGTGTGATTCACTATATACCATGGCTATTCAAGATTATGATTATGTTTGCTATCTGTATGATTATGTTGTCTTTGATGCGATGGATGATGTTCTGAAAACAGAATTTAGCAGGCTTGAGAGGGAGGCAAGGAAAATCATTGGAAGATACAAAGATGAATACAGCCGAAGAAGTTCTAGAGTATCTTAAGCTGGATGAAAGACACAGGCCTTATGCAACAATTGATAATGCAGTCATTATATTGAGACTTGATCCTATTCTTGGCGGTCATATCAGAGAGAATCTTTTCAGAAGTCGCATCGAACTAACCGGGCGTATGCCATGGAGCAGAACAGGAATTGAGATAGTGGACAGAGATGAAATTCATCTGAAGTACTATTTTGAGAATATATATGGCTATACAAGTGAAAAGCGTCTTAGAGATGCTCTTCGTATAGTGGCTGCCGAGAATGAATATCATCCGGTTAAGGATTATCTTAATTCTTTGCGATGGGATGGAACAAATCGAATCAGATATGCGCTTCACCACTTCCTGGGAGCGGAAATTGATGATTATACATATGAAAGTATGAAGTTATTCATGCTTGGAGCAATATCAAGAGTATTTAAGCCTGGTTGCAAGTTTGAATATATGTTATGCCTTGTTGGGGGTCAGGGAGCCGGTAAATCGTCTTTTATTCGATTCCTTGCAAGATTTGATGCATGGTTTACGGATGATATTAAGAGACTTGATGAAGATAAGGTTTATGAACATCTTGAAGGTCATTGGATATGTGAAATTGCTGAGATGTATGCAGTTATTAATACCAAGTATAACGAAGCTACGAAGGCTTTTCTCAGTAAACAGTATGATTCATACCGAAGACCATATGGAACCAGAGCCGAAGACATACCAAGGCAATGTGTTTTTGCGGGAACTTCAAATACCAAGAATTTTTTGCCACTTGATAGGTCCGGAAATAGAAGATTCCTTCCGATTATGTGCAACGCGGCTTCAGCGGAGATTCATATTTTGGAAGATGAAGATTCCTCGCGTGATTATATTAATCAAATGTGGGCTGAAGCTATGGAAATATACAGGTCGGACGATTGCAAATTAAAACTTCCCAAAGAAATGGAACAAAATCTTGTTGAATATCAAAGACCTTTTATGCAGGAAGATACATGGATGGGACTTATAGCGGAATGGCTTGATAATTATAACGGTGCTCTTGTATGCACCAGGATGTTATATAACGAAGCTCTTGATATGTCCGGCACTCCAAGAAATGCTGAATCCAGGCAGATTGGCGAGATTATGAATCAACTTGAGGATTGGAAACAATTCGAGAACCCAAGACATATTTCTAAAATTTATGGGAAGCAGCGCGGTTGGGAACGATTGGAAACAAACTATGGAAACAAAGATGATAAAACAGAGTTTTCGGAATTTATTCAAGCAGAACTTCCGCCGGAATGGCTTAATACTTAGGCTTTTGAGAGTTTTTATAAATATTAAAAATTATGGATAAACAGGTTTGGAGCATTTGTTGCCGGACTTTGTTTCCAAGAAAGGATGAAATTAATGGAAGATAATAATAAAAATATGATACCTGCATGGAAGAAGTATTCATTGAGTATCGCGGAAGCGGCTGAATATTTTGGTGTAGGTGAAAAGAGGCTCAGACAGATTGCGGGCGATAATGTGGGGGCAGATTTTCTGTTAGAGATAGGTTCTCATGTCAGATTCAAACGTGAGAAATTCGCAAAGTATCTGGATGAAACGAGTTCAATTTGACACAATTTATATGATTTTTAACCGAAAGTGTATGGCAGAGAAAGCAGTGATTTGGTATTATTGGAATATCGTATCGTTGCTTTCTCTTTTTGTAAATTGCGATTATGAAAGGAGTAAGTTTATGAGTGATAAAAGACGAGACAAGAAAGGTCGTGTTCTTCACTTTGGAGAAAGTCAACGAAAAGACGGACGATACATGTACAGATATACTGATGCTAACGATGAAACGGTATGCATCTACAGTTGGAAGCTTGAAAAGACTGACAAATTACCGGTAGGAAAGAAGGATGAGCTTTCATTAAGGGAAAAAGAACAAAAAATCCATGAGAAAGTATTCTCAGGTGTTGCTCTCAGAGCAGATAATATAAGAGTTATTGACCTGGTAGAGAAGTATATATCCCTTAAGACCGGCGTACGAGACAACACGATGGCAAATTACAGATTTGTTATCAATATCATTAAGAAAGAGCCGTTTGGCAATTTAAGGATTGATAAAGTAAGAATATCCGATGCCAAAGCATGGCTTATTAAGCTTCAGAAGGATGGTCGCGGATATAGCACGATTCATTCGGTTCGCGGAGTGGTAAGACCTGCATTTCAGATGGCGGTTGATGATGATTTGATCAGAAAGAATCCTTTTAGTTTCGAGCTTGCAACGGTAGTGGTCAATGACAGCGTTACCAGAGAAGCAATATCCAGGGCAGATGAACGCAGGTTTCTTGAGTTTATCAAGAATGACAATCACTTTTCAAAGTATTACGAAGGCTTTTATATTTTGTTCAATACAGGTCTTCGTATCTCAGAGTTTGTCGGGCTTACGATGTCGGACATTGATTTCAAAAATATGAAAATTAATGTAGACCATCAGCTTCAACGTAAAAGAAATATGCAATATGTGATTGAGGATACCAAGACAACGTGCGGAACCAGACAGATTCCTATGACGAATGAAGTTGCGGAATGCTTTAGACGTATTATCAAGAATCGTCCCAAATTATCAAGTGAGCCTATTATTGATGGCTATGTAGGGTTTCTGTATTTTGATAAAGAAGGAAAACCTATGGTCGCTCTTCACTGGGAGAAATACTTCCAGCATGTATTGGAAAAGTACAACAGTATTTATAAGTTACAGCTTCCAAAGATTACGCCGCATGTATGCAGACATACTTTTTGCAGCAAGATGGCCAAGTCCGGAATGAATCCAAAGACACTTCAATATATCATGGGACATTCCGATATCAGTGTGACGCTTAATACTTATACACATATTGGCTTCGAAGATGCTAAGGAAGAAATGGGCAGAATATGCGTAAATGCGTGATTTTTCAATGTGTACGGATTTTCAAATTTACACGAAATTTACACATTGAGACGGTCAAAATATGCGAAATCTTGCCAAAATATGACAAGAAATGCAATGTGTTTATCTGACACAAAAATGGCGCAAAGCCTGTAAATACAAGGAAAACGAGGAAAAAACAAGGAATGGTAAAAGTACTGTTTATATGCCACGGCAATATCTGTCGTTCACCGATTTCTGAATTTGTATTAAAGGATATGGTTGAGAAACGGGGCATTAAAGAACAATTTGAGATAGCTTCCGCGGCCACAAGCACGGAAGAGATATGGGGGCCTGTCGGTAATCCGATATATCCGCCCGCGCAGGCGATTCTTCGGGAGAAAGGGATAGGGAAGACTCCATATACGAATTTTTCGGGCAAGCGTGCGATACAGGTAACAAAGAAGGATTATCTTCAGTATGATTACCTTCTTTGCGCGGACAGCATGAATATTCGGAATACAACGAGAATTACGGGCCCTGACACAGAGGGGAAGATTAGGCTTCTCTTGGACTTTACCGAAAGACCGGGAAGGTCCATTGCAGACCCGTGGTATACCGATAATTTTGATGCTACTTACCGTGATGTGGTGGAAGGCTGCGAAGCTTTTTTGAGTTATCTTGAAAGGGAAGGGTTAATATGGAAGTAATTGACGGCAACTGGACATTGTTTGGGCTTGATTCGAAGGACCCCGGATGCTTTACAAAGGTGGAGCAGGCTGAAAAGTATATCGATGAAATTGGATTTCTTCCGCTTTTTAAGAATGAAATTGATGGGTTTTCTTTGGAGGAACATACAGACCCTGCGTTTTGGTGGAGCGGCAATATAGACAAAGACCCTTGGGAGTGGCGCGCGATTATCGCAAGAAAGCACAATGTAATATACGGAAAGTATTTTAACAAGAAGGCAGGATTCGTGTCCAAAGAGTTCGTGCCTGATTTTGTCAATTACAGGCGTGACGGATATGATTTTGATGCACTTTACGATGACGGAAAGGCGCCCCATAAACACAAAAAAATCATGCTTAATTTTATGGATGACAAAGCAGACACACGCATTATGTCCAATGTCTTAAAAGAACAATCGGGATTCGGAAAAGACGGAGAAAAAGGATATGACGGAGCCATAACGAATCTTATGATGCAAGGATACCTTTGCAATTCGGATTTCAAAAAGCGTGTGAGCAAAAACGGAGAGCCTTTCGGATGGGATGTTGCGGAGTACTCGACACCGGAGTGCCTTTTTGGGTATGATTATGTGACTTCGAAGTATAAGGATGCTCCGACAAAGTCTTTTGAACGTCTGGCAGACAGAATACGAAAGTTTTACCCTGCCGCAACAGACAAGGCAATCAGAAAAGTGATTAAATAGGAAAGGAAACCATACTTTTTGTGGGTAATCAATATATATGGAAGGAAACAGGATAAAAACAGTTATTTTTGACATGGACGGTGTCATTTTCGACTCCGAAGTCTTGGTTTGCGAAATTTGGAGTGAGATAGCCAAAGAATATAATCTCGCCAACATGGATGAGGTTATGATTAGATGCATAGGGGTAAATCATGCCGAGACCGAAAGGATAATGAAGGAAGAATACGGAGAGGATTTTGACTATAACTATTATGTGCAGATAAGTTCCCAAATATATCATTCGAGATATGATAACGGAAGACTTCCCATGAAAGAGGGCGTTTTCGAAATTCTTGAGTATTTAAAGACGAACGGGTACAAAACGGCACTTGCGTCCTCCACAAGAATCGAAACGGTGACAAACCAGTTAAAGGCAGCAGGCATTTACAAGTATTTTGATGAGGTAATAGGCGGCGATATGGTTTCAAAGTCAAAACCGGACCCCGAAATCTTTCTGAAGGCAGCAGAGAAACTCGGTGTTTCGCCAAAAGAAGCTTACGTTATCGAAGATTCATTCAACGGCATACGTGCGGCATACTCGGCGGGATGCGTTCCTTTCATGGTGCCCGATATGTTAAAGCCTGACGATGAAATGCATCGAAAAGCTTATCGCATCTTTGAATCGCTTTTAGAAGTGCGTGATTTCCTTTCGCAATAGAATATCTTTTACATATTTAATGAAATAGTGTAGAATGATACGTTGTGCGCATGAAAGGAAAACAGTATGAATAATATTACACAATTGATTGATGCCATAAAAGGAAATGTTTTGTTTGTATTTGAATTCCTGGGAATATTTGCGGGGATTATAATTTTGGCGTATCTTTCCGAATGGATTATAAAAAAGAATAACAAGGATGAGGAAAAGATACTGACTACAAGAAAAATTGCAGTCATTGGAATGCTGGCAGCCATTGCAGGACTTTTGATGACTTTTGAAATTCCGATTCCGGGAATCCCGACGAGCCACAAACTTGAATTCGGGGATTTACCGGCACTCATAGGCGGCTTTGCCTTCGGTCCGGTTGCTGCGGTAATGATTGAATTTTGCAAGGTTTTCATTAAGTCGATTCTTAGACCTACGACTACCGCATTTGTCGGCGAACTTGCCAATTTTATGATTAGTTGTTCGTTTGTTTTGCCTGCAACGATATTTTATCTTATCAAAAAGACCAAAAAGAACGCATGTATCGCCTGCATAATCGGTGGATTTGTGATGGTTGTGTTTGGATTTGTATTGAACAGATTCTATCTTTTGCCGACATTTTTGAAGATGTTTATGGGGGGCAACGAAGAAGCTTTAATCGGAATGGGAAGTGCTGCAAATCCCTTGATAAAAGGAATGACGGGATACGCTTTGTTTGCTTCGGTTCCGATTAATGTTTTGAAATCAGTGTCGGTATCATTTTTATGCATGTGGCTTTATAAGCCTTTAAGCCGTGTTTGGAAGAAAAAATAAAAAAAGTCCCATAAACTGCACGGATGATTTCGTGTATTTTATAGGAGCAAGGAGGAAACTTGACTCAGGATTGTTTTGTTAACTGCATACAAAGAATCAAGAATGGTGATAAATCCGGGTTAAAAGATATTTATGACGAATATCTCGGATATGTTTATTCTATCGTTTACGGTGTGGTTAATCAGCGTGAAAATGCAGAAGATATCACACAGGAATTTTTTGTGAAAATATATACGATGGCTCCGCAAATGGAATTGAAGGATTCGCACAAAGCATTTCTTGGCACGATTGCGAAAAATATGGCGATAGATTTTGTGAGAAAAAATTCCAGAATGTCGCTGGTTGATGACTTTGTTGAGGAAGGAATAGAGCCGGTTTCCACCGACAAAGTTGAGGATAAGGTGATAGGCGATATGACGATAACAGAGGCTCTTGATTCGTTGTCCGAAAAGGAAAAACAGGTCGTGAGCATGAAGATACTTTCGGAGATGACATTTCAGGAAATATCCGATGCACTGGGAACTCCGATAGGAACCATAACCTGGCGGTATCAGGAAGCTATTAAAAAATTAAGGAGGTTGGGCTATGAGTAAAAGTTTGGAAACAGAATATAAAAATGCCGTTTTGAATGATTTGCCCGATCTTTGGAGCAGGATAGAAGCTTCTCTTCCCGACATCCAAAACAAGAATAATACAAATTGTTCGGACAAAGAAGCGACGGATACAATACAGAAGGACGATTATTCAAAAAAAGTCGACAAAAAGAAAAAGAAGATTAAACCTTGGTTATTTGCCGTTGTACCTATGGCAGCAGCCGGAATTTGTGTAGTGATTCCTCTTGCAATATTGGGAATAACACAAAATAGTACCAAAGCGGATTCCGGTCAGGCCTTTTCCGCAACTTTTTGCAATGATGTCGTTTATGATTCGGCGGATGCGGAGGAGGCATGTTGCGAAACCACGGAATCGGAATATATCGATGCGGTAAGCGAAAATACTTACGAAGCCTTTGAAACGGATGCTTCGAATACAAAAGATATCGAATTGGAAAACGGTATTGAAGAATCTGTAAAAACGGATGATTCTGTAAGTGAATCCGAAAATGAAGAAAAAGATACTGTAGTTGCAGAGAATGTCATAATATCCGTAATCGATATTTGGCAAAATGAAGACGGTATAAATGTTGCAAAAATTAAAATAACAGGTGATATTTCTGCAAATGAGGACGTTATTTTGTCAGAAGAAGATGGGATAATAGAAGCAATTGTTGACAATGAAGAAGAACTTGCAAAGGATGGCGAGTATACGGTTACAATCGGTATCGATGCAGAAGGTAACTATACGGTTATTGTCAACAACTGATAAATTATATATAATATTCTCTGCAAAAGAGGATTTATTTTGGAGGAACTGATGAAAAAAAGAAAGATTTTCGCCAGACTGGGGAGTGCTGCAGCCGCACTTTTTATTGCGGTTTCTTTTTTGGCACCTACAGTCAAGGCTAAAGACAACAATTATACTTTTGAATTTTCTTTGAATGCGGGCATTAACAACCAGCTTTTGGTTGGATACGGTGCCCCTTTTTACGTTACCGTGACAAATACCGGAACATCCGTTTTTGAAGGAAAAATACAGCTCATTATTCCAAACGAGGGAAATCAAAATGTCATGTATGTTAAAGACATTTCTCTGGGAGTGGGCGAGAAAAAGACCGTACTTTTTAATGCCGGACTTTGTGTAAACTGTCCGTTTGTAAATGTACGTATGGCGGATAATAAAGATAATGTCGTTTTTGAAGAAAAACAGGCCGTTTCGGTTCTGAAAGATAAAAAAACGGTAAGAGTCGGTGTTATTACGGATGATTTCTCGGCAGTATCCTATATGGACAGACAGCATTTCCTGGCAGATGAAGAGTTTTTAACCGGAGTAACGGAAATAACAAAGGATACGCTTTGCGATAAAGGCAGATCGCTTGATATGTATGATGTTATCGTAATTTCCGATTATTCTACGGACCTTTTGACAGATGAACAAATTGATGCATTGGCTTCGTGGACGGCCGACGGCGGTCTTTTAATGATAGGAACCGGCTCGACAGCACAGAAGACAACATCTGGATTTAAGAATACTTTTATCGATATCTCGCTCGGTGATATGGAGACTAAGACGACGACGCTCGGTGTCGGCGGAGAAGATTATCTTTATATTGATGATATTCACAACATTACAAACAACTATTCATACTCATATTCGACTTACAATAATTCATCGAGTGTGGAACTTGATGATTTTTACGGTTATAAGTATTACGATTGGGACTGGCCGCAGGGATACGAGTTGGAAACGGCCGGAGTACACCAGGATGAAAATGGTAATTTGGTCGACAGATTCGGCAATTATATAAATCCTTCATATTGGTATCTTTTTGACGAAAGTGCAGGATATACGGATCCTCTTTCAAACGAGTTTCACTATAAATATTATGATGACCTTTACGGTACCGTAGACATGCAGGATCCCGATTTCCAGATATTTTATGATGATATGAAAAATTGGGATGAAGTAGATGAGTATTGCATGCAGGAGTACTTTATTCTTCTTAATGTCGATTTAAACAGATATCTTTATGACAAAGGCTTTACCGACAGCCAGGAACGTCGTGAAGTTTTCGATTTGTATTTTGGCGAAGATTACGAAGATTTCTGCAATCATCATATTTACGGAAGGTATTACTATTACTATAACGGAGTGGATGTAAGAACCGATATTTGGGGAACAGCAAACTTTGCAGAAGATTGTGATTCCATGGCTGTTGACGTAAGAGAGGTATCGGTTAACGGCGAAAATGCCAATGATATTATTGGTGATACTTTATCCGGAGATTATACGCTTGGACAGGTTCAAAAAATCGGAGACGGCTATCTTGCAGTGTTCGGAGTTGATTTTACCAAGAATCCTATTCCGAAAGCTTCTTATGCCGGAACATTTTTCAGAAACAACGTTGAAAAAATAATCGGCGCCGATATCATTAACGAAGATTATGATTATTCGAAAGTTTACGGATATAACAACGGAAGGTATCTTAATTACGGAGAAGAGGAACTTTTGAGAACAATGGGTTCTGCACCAATTCCTCCGATGCTTTTGTACATGATTTATATTGCCGGATTTTTGCTTTTTGACCTGATTATTTATATCATTTTGGCCAAAAAGAAAAAGACGAGAAAATTGTGGGTTGTTTATCCCGTTGCATCATGTGTAATGTTGCTTCTTGTTTTCTGTACATCGTTTTCGACAAGACTTCTTACAATGAATATAAATTCGGTTGCAGTAATTAATCCTGTCGGAGCAGTAACAAAAGAAACGCAGTATATTGCGGTTGTTGCACCCAAAAAGAAACAATACACGATTGATTTTAAAAAGAATCTGACAATCGATACCATGCTTGGTAACGGAATGTATTATTACTCCGATGAAATTGATTACGATCAATATGCGATTGTGTATTATGAAGGAAGAGAGGGCATGGAAAGTATAGTTAATAATGATGTACCTCTTTCTTCAACGGAATTTAAGGCTTTGACAACGTACCTGACACGAGGAGGTGCTGAATTGTCGTTGGAAGCAAGCCCTTCGATTATTACTCCCAATGAAGATACGATTAAGTTTACAAACAATTACGCAACGGATCTTGAGGACGTAATGATTATTCACAATGATGCCAATGATGCATCTGTCTATTATTATGATTCGGTAAAAGCAGGTGAATCGGTTTTACTTAATCAGGGAAGAGAGTATGACGGTGATAATTTAGGTACACCATATTATTATAATGACTATAATCTGACCGATTATTACTCGAAATATAATGTGTTAACAGAAATTTCGACTTTGCTAATCGGAGAATTGATTCCGAGCAATCGCGATTTTGTTAAGAGAAAAGCAATATACAGCGCTTTGATGTCGGGTACGGACCTGGAAGAAAATACCGTATATGCAGTTGGCTTCCCGAAAGGCAAAATAGGTGAAGATGTTACGGAAAACAAGTTCATTAAAGAACGTAAATACGAAGTTGTTGTATTGTATGAGAATTTGGATAATCTTAACGTTAATTAAGGAGAAAGACATTGATAGAGATTAAACATTTGTATAAAAGATACGGGCGTTTTTTGGCACTCAACGACTTTTCGCTTACTATAGAAGACGGTGAATTGTTTGGTTTTGTCGGAGCGAACGGAGCCGGCAAAACGACAACCATGAGAATATGCGTAGGTCTTCTTTCGGCAGACGGAGGGCAGGTACTTATCGATGGCGAGGAAATGATCGGCAATCACAGAAAATTAGCTGAGAAAGTCGGATATGTTCCGGACTATTTCGGAGTATACAAATCTTTGACAGCCAAGGAATATTTGATGTTTTACGCATCTGCTTATAATATTTACGGAACGGAAGCGGACAAACTTTGCGATGAACTTTTGGATTTGGTTAATCTGACGGCAAAGAGAGATACGGACGTAAACGGTCTAAGCCGCGGTATGAAACAAAGACTTTGTCTTGCAAGAGGACTTGTACATAATCCGCAGATACTGTTTTTGGATGAACCGGCCAGCGGTTTGGATCCCAAAGCCAGATACGAATTAAAGGAAATATTAAAAAACCTTTCGGCTATGGGCAAAACGATAGTAATCAGTTCGCACATTTTACCGGAGTTAGCGGAAATGTGTACTTCTGTGGGAATTATCGACAAGGGTCATTTGGTTTTGCAGGGAACGATTGATGAGATTCACAGAGCTGCGGCAATGTCATCCCCACTTAATATAACCGTTCGCGAAGATCAGATTGATATGACTTTCAATGTTTTACAGGAAAATCCCTATGTGCAAAAAGTTACGGCGCAGGGAAATATAATGAATATCGTATTTACAGGTTCTTCGGATGATGAAGGCGAAATGCTTGCGTCACTTGTGAAAAACGGAATCAATGTTTTATCCTTCTACAGACAGGAAGGTTCTCTTGAGAATCTGTTCATGCAGGTTGTAGGAAATAAAAAATAAATCAAACGGGTGAAAAAATGAAAAAAAATAAAAGAAATGCTGTTTTGTACAAAGAAATGACGGTAGATATCAAAAAACCGAAGGCTATTTTAATAATAATTCTTGTCAATCTTTTGCTTTTCCCGGTTATGGGCTGCTTTTTCTTGGGAATTGCAGTTGCAGGATTGAAAAGTATGGTTTCATACAGAGTAATGACCTGGTATTTTATTGCTATGGTCGGAATCGAATTCGCCATTATTTCTTTTCTGACTCCGGCAGTAACTTCGGGAACCGTCTCGCTTGAAAAGGAAAGACAGACTCTTGATGTGCTTCTTACGACAAGAATGACACCGTGGGAGATAATAAAAGGAAAATACAGTTCGGTAATGGTGCTTCTTGGATTGATTATAGTATCGACACTTCCGTTGCTTTCCATCGTCTTTATTTACGGAGGAACATCCCTTATCGGAGTGATTATTATCATATTGGCGTTGATAGTTTATGCGGGAATGGTTGCCGCTTTTGGTGTCTTCTATTCGTCGCTTACAAAAAATACGGTTTTGGCTGTAATTCTGTCGTATGTTTCATTATTTATGTATATGGCTATTACAGTAATTGTTCCGATAGCAATTATTCTTGTTATTGAATCAATTAATGATTGGATTTATATGAATACGGGAACTATGTCGGAGCATTTGTTGTACAGCGATATATTTGCTCTTTTGGGCGTAGCCAATCCCGCAACCATTATATTTGACTTGATAGGAAAGTTTAGCGGATTGGCGATACCGAGCAGTTATTTCAGTGACGAAACCAATCTTTCGGGAATGAATTATGTTTTGGGAGAGATTCTTCCTCATTTTACGGAAAAGAATATATTGTTGAAGTTATGGTCGGTATGGGGAATAATTCATGAAGTTTTATTGAGTTTTATACTTTTGAGACTTTCTGCAAGATGTATTAATCCCGTAAAGAAGAAATCTCGCAAGGTTAAAAAAGCTAATAACACGGGAAATCGAAAGGCGTAAATATGTCTGAGAACGATTTGAAAATTGAAAAATTGATAAAAAAGACAAGAAACAGAATTTGCAAAGTTACTTTTTACAAGTCCCTTCTGTTTGTGATTACGCTTGGATTTTGCGTATGGGGATTATTTCAGCTGATTGCGTTGTTTGTGCCATTTTACGGGGCTAAAATATTTGGCAGCGCTGCATTTTTGGTTGTTTTGATTGCAGGCGTAATAATTACCGTAAATAAATATCCGACATTAAAACAGGCCGCAATAAAACTCGATTCTGCAGGTTACAAAGAAAGAGTGCTTACGGCAATGGAACTTAAAGGAAAAAACGATGTTTTTTCGAATCTTCAAAAAGAGGATGCAATAGAGGCGACGAAACAGATTTCACTCAAAAAAACTTTTCCTTTTAACATAAAATGGAAGATGTTTTTATTTGCGTTTCTTTCTTTTCTTTTTGTATTATCGACGGCTATGATTCCCGCTAAAAGCAAAGATATAGCTGAAGAAAATCATATTTTAAAACAGGAAATTTCGGAAGCGGAAGAAGAACTGGAAGATCTGGTGGCGGAAATGATTGATACCAGAGAACTTTCGGATGAGGAAATTACCAAACTTGAGGAATATCTTGATGAGGCAAAACAGGAACTTAAAGAAGCTGAAAACGTTAATGAAATCGATAAAATAAAAGAACGTTTTGAAAATAAAATGTATACTTCTATCGGCGAAGAAGCTCCGAACAATGCAAAGCAGGAGGCCATGGCCATTGAGAATGCGTTGAATGAAGCAAGAAACGGAAATTTGTCAATTAAAGATCAGGAAGAAATCGCCGACAGATTGGACGAACTTGCAGAGAAAAATCAAGACGAGGAAATGGAAAGACTGGCGCAAGAGATGCAACAGGAGTTGGAAAATGACGGTCAACTTTCCAATGATACAATTGCTCAGGCACAGCAATCGCTTCAGCCGTATATTCAAAGTCCTGTAGGTCCTCAATTCGGAACACAACAGCAGGGCGGTCAGCAAGGACAGCAAACCCAACAGGGTAACCAGCAGGGACAGCAGGGCGGTCAGGACGGACAACAGGGCGGTCAGCAAAGCGGCGGTCAGCAAGGCGGACAGAATGGACAACAAGGCGGTCAGCAAAGCGGTGGTCAGCAAGGCGGTCAGGATGGACAACAAGGCGGACAGCAAAGCGGTGGTCAGCAAGGCGGACAGGATGGACAACAAGGTGGCCAGCAAAGCGGTGGTCAGCAAGGCCAACAGGGCGGTCAGGATGGACAGCAGGGCGGCCAGCAAGGCGGTCAGGACGGACAACAAGGCGGACAGGACGGACAACAAGGCGGTCAGGACGGACAGCAAGGCGGACAGGACGGACAGCAAGGCGGTCAGGACGGACAGCAAGGCGGTCAAGACGGACAGCAAGGCGGTCAAGACGGCCAACAGGGCGGACAACAAGGAGGCCAAGGCGGTCAACAGGGCGGTCAGGGCGGACAAGAAGGACAGCAAGGCGGTCAACAGGGCGGACAAGGTGGCCAACAGGGCGGTCAACAAGGCGCCCAGCAGGGTGGTCAAAACAGTCAAGGCGGACAGCAAGGCAGTCAAGGCGGACAACAGGGCGGCCAAGGCGGAGGATGGGATACCGGAAGTAAAATCGGACAGGAATCTGCTTTTCAAGGCGGTGGAGAACGTGTAATGGTATCGGATCAAAATTCGGGACCGAATCAGTTTATGACAGGTCAGGCGAACAGCCAGGGTTCAAGTCAGTTGACTCCTTCTCAGAATGCACAGGTTTGGGCAGGAGAAAACGTTCAGTACGAACAGGTTATAGGTGATTATACCAGACAGGCATATGACAACATGAACCAAAGTCAGATACCTGATTCCATGAAGGATATGGTTAAAGAATATTTTTCAAATTTGAATTAAAATAGTAGGAGATAAAGGAATGGCAGTTAATGAACAGGAATTAAAAGCAATGATCGACAAGATGAATTCTGTCGAAAGCGAAATAGGTAAAGCTATTATCGGACAGAAAGAGGTAATCAGGCAGGTTCTTCTTGCAATGGTAGCCGGCGGTAACGTTCTTTTGGAAGGTGTTCCGGGACTCGGAAAAACACAACTCGTTAAGGCTCTTTCGCAAGTGTGCAGTCTTGATTTCTCAAGAATTCAGTTTACTCCCGACTTGATGCCGGCCGACGTTACAGGTACCGACATTATAGTAAAAAAAGAGGGTAAAAATGAATTTGAATTTCAGCCCGGACCGGTTTTTGCAAATCTTCTTCTTGCGGACGAAATTAACCGTGCGACACCGAAGACTCAGTCGGCTCTTCTCGAAGCCATGCAGGAGCATACGGTCACAGTAGGAACGAATACATATGCTTTGCCTGAACCTTTTATGGTTCTTGCAACTCAGAACCCGATAGAAAACGAAGGTACATATCCGTTGCCCGAAGCTCAGCTCGACAGATTTTTATTTAAGATTCAGGTGGATTTCCCTACATTTGCCGAACTCAAAAAAATAATGGATATTACCGTTACGAATACAAAATGTGAGTTAAATCCCATTTTATCGGGAGAAGATATTCTTAATATCAGAACTTTGATAAATGATGTTCCCATGGCTGAAGAGGTTGAAGCATTTGCTCTTCGTCTCGTTATCGGAACGCATCCTGAAGTTCCCGGTGCAAATGAGATTGCAAAGAAATACATTTCGTGCGGAGCATCTCCCAGAGCCGCTCAGGCCATTTTCAGAACGGCCAAAGCAAAGGCTTTATTGGAAGGAAGATACAATGTTTCGTTTGAAGATATCGAAAGTGTTGCTCTTCCCGCGCTTCGTCACAGAGTAACTCTTTCTTTTGAGGCTCTTGCGGAAGGAATTACATCGGATCAGATAGTAAAGAAGATAATTGCCGGAATTTCCAAAGAATAAGGATTGTTATGGAACAGATTTTTGACAGCGAATTTTATGAAAAACTTCATACACTCAGAATGAGTATCGCCCTTAATATCGCATCGGGTCAGGCAGGAGGAAGAAAGAGTAATTCGAAAGGAAACAGCGTTGAATTCTCAGACTTTCGCGAATACATGATAGGTGATGATATAAGAAGAATCGATTGGAATGCCTACGGCAGATTTGACAGACTTTTCGTAAAACTTTTTATGGAAGAAAAAGAAGGTGTTTTTCAAATATTTCTCGATACCAGCGAATCTATGAAATTCGGTGAAAAATCAAAAGAAGTATGCGCCAAAAGAATTGCCGGAGCGTTAAGCTACATAGTTCTTGAAAACGGAGACAGACTTTACATCAACGCCGAACGCGAAGGAAAGCTTGTTACGGCCGGCGGATACTCAGGTATGCAGGCATTTGTAAGATGCATAAAGTTTTTGGAGGAAGCTCCTTTTTCAGGGGATGCTGACCTTTTTGAAAATATTAAAGAAAGAGATATTAAGCAACGAGGACTTTCGTTCCTTATAACCGACGGATATAACGACAATCTTGAAGAAATGATTAAGTATCTGAAATATAAAAAACAGGATGTTGTTCTTATTCAGGTTTTATCTGAAGAGGAAATGAATCCCAGATATGAAGGAATGTTAAATCTTGTTGATTGCGAATCGGAAGGAAATTTGAGAGTGTCATTTAATGCCGGAGCTTTGAAAACGTACAAGAATTCTCTCAACTCGTTTTTGGATAATATCGAGGTGCTTTGCAAAAAGTATGCAGTTACCTACATAAGAGTCAATTCTTCCGATACTTGCGACAGTCTGTTTTTCTCGTCGCTTGCCAAACTTGCTAAAAAGGTTTAGGAAAAATAAATGAAATTTACATTTTTATGGCCTGTGTTTCTGGTAGTACTTGTACCGATTATCATCATTATGTACCTTCTTAAACAGAAGGCGAAAGATGAAAAAGTCGCTTCTCTTTATTTGTGGAGAGAAATGGTCAGAAACGACATGGCCAACACGCCTTGGGAAAAATTAAAAAAGAACTGGCTGCTGTTTTTGCAGATATTTACATTGATAGTTCTTATTGTGGCTTTGATGAGTCCGTATTTTTTGTCCGGACTTGTTTCTGCGGGAAAAGCCTGCATTATTATAGACACCTCTGCAAGTATGTCGAGTGATTACGATGACAACATGACAAGACTTGACAAAGCCAAAGAAGAAGCTGTCAGCTATGTAAGAGGATTAAAGAGCGGCACTGAAATTACCCTTATTACATCGGATCGTTCCGCGATGCTTCTTTCGAGCAAATCGCAAGACAAGGCGAATATAATTGACCAAATCAAAAATATCGAATGTTCGTCCTATGCCGGCAATACTTCGGAAGGTGTGCAGATGGCAGATGCTCTTAATACCGAAGGAAAAGGTCTTGAAGTACTTGTTGTTACGGATTCGGATGTAGACGTCAAAAATCTTGATGCAACGGTTGTTGACGTATATTCTGCAATAGAAAATTTGGGAATCGAATATGTAAGTCACGGATATGATAAGGATGGCAAACTTACTATTCTTGTTAAGGTAAATAATTACGGTAAAGAAGACGCGTCAAGAGACGTTGCAATTTATCAGGGTGAGAATCTTATTGACGTAAAGGAAACAACGGTTTCGGCAGGGGAAAGCAAAATTGTGTATTTTGACAATATTTCTGTTGATGCAGATGTATTTTTTGCTCAGATTTCGGGTAAGGACGGATGTGAAGCCGATAATATTGCCTACGATGTTCTGAAAGAAGAGCAGATTAGCAAAGTTCTTCTTGTTACAAATGCAAACGTATACCTTGAAAAAGCATTAAATCTTATCGAGAATGTCAAGGTTACCAAAACGGATGATGTCTATTCCGTTACAGATTTTGAAAAGCAGGGATACGATCTTTATGTTTTTGACGGAATGGTTCCAATTAATCTTCCTTCAAGCGGTAATATTATTATTTTTAACGCGGATTGCGATGAAATTGCCAGAATGGATAAGTATGTAAACAATACTTATGTCTCCGGCTCGGAATCAAAAGTTACAAGATATCTTGATGCTTTGGAGTTCGGTGTCGCTCAAACGTATACTTACAGGACACCGGATTATGCCGAGAGCTTTCTTACCTGTAATGAATATGACGCAGAGGGAGCAGTTACGGGAACGAGAGACGTGGCTTTTATCGGGGAAAACGAAGGAAGAACGTATGCCATGGTGGGATTTGATCTTCATAATTCCGAACTTCCTCTCTACATGGAGTTCCCTGTTCTTATATATAATCTTGTCAATGAATGTGTGTCAGGCGGCTCGCTGGCAGAGTATTCCGTTCAGGGCGGAGATGCAGTGGGAATAAATGCGGTTGTAGATGAGGATTTCCCACGCGTTATCAAACCTGACGGCGAAGAAGTACAATTATCGGATTTCAGATGCAATTTTACAGGTACGGACCAATACGGAGAATATAATTTGGTTCAGACGGTTAAAGGTGAAGAAGTAAAAAATCCGTTTGTTGTTAATTATCCGTCTTCGGAAAGCAATATATTGACACATCCTTCTTTGAGTGTTTCCAGTGACGAAAAAGTCGTTACCGAAGTTAAGGGTGTGTTGAACATAAGGAATTTTATAATTATTTTCGCATTGATTCTTCTTATGATTGAATGGATCGCGGGACTCAGAAGATAAAGAGGTGAAATCGAATTATGGCAGTTTCGTTTGATAATCCGTGGTATCTTTTATTGATACCGGCGGCTGCTGTGTTTTTACTTATTACTCAAAAATTTATGTTTACGCGTGAAAAAGGTGTAAAATTTGGAAGATTGTTCGTAAGAATGCTCCTTTTTCTTGCGCTTATTTTGACGCTTTCGGGACTGAATATTAAGCTTACCGGAAACAGTACCACAACAATATATCTTTTGGATGTTTCAGATTCTGTAAGAGATAAAAAGAATGATTTGATTAACTTTGTCAATGAGTCTTTAAAGGATAAGAAGAGAAATGACAATATCGGAATCATTGCATTCGGCGGAAACAATCAACTGGAGCAGTTTGTTACGGAAAATCCCATTTTCACTCAATTCCAGACGGAAGTCGATACAAGCGCAACCAATCTTGAAGATGCCGTAAAACTTGCGCTGGCACAGCTTCCGGACGATTCGGCAGGAAGAATAGTGCTTGTTACCGACGGTAACGAAAATGAAGGTGCGCTTAAGAGTGCTGCGGCTGACGTAATTTCGAGCGGTTGTATTTTTGAAGTAAAAAAACTTGATGAGAATATTTCAAATGAAGTGTATGTTGCTGACCTTAAGATTCCGACCAATGTTGCTATAGATGAAAACTTCAATATTGAAGTGGAAGTGGAAAGTAATGTTGCAACACAGGCTGTTGTTAAATTGTATTCCGGAAGAACTTTGAAAGCACAGGAAGATGTTTATCTTCAAAAAGGTACAAACCAGTTTATTTTTAAAGATACTCAATCGGATGAAGGACTTAAGACATATAAGGTTGTAATTGAGCCTGTCGAAGATACAATTTCGGTTAATAATGAATTTTCTGCGTATACTGATATTCAAATGCAGTTGCCGCTTCTTATAGTGGAGGGCGATGACGGAAATTCATACAATTACAGAAAGATGCTTGATGCTTTGGGAGTACCGTACAATGTGGTTTCTCCCGCAACAGTTCCTCTTACGATGCCTGATTTGATGGAATATGCTGGAGTTGTATTTTGTGATGTCTTTTTGCCTGATGTGAGAGAAGGATTTCCTGAATTGCTTGAAAATTATGTCAAGAATAACGGAGGCGGATTTATAATTACCGGCGGCAGCAATTCATATGCTCTCGGAGGATATAAGGGAACGATTATTGAGGATGTGTCTCCCGTATATATGGATTTAAGCGGTGAGAATGAAATACCTTCAATGGCAATGGCAATGGTTATCGACCATTCCGGCTCCATGAGTATGGGAAACGGTGTTATCACATGCCTTGACCTTGCCAAGGAATCTGCCGCAGCAGCAATTGACTTTTTGAGAGAAAAGGATCAGGTTGAAGTTATTGCTTTTGATGATACTTATTCGAGAGTTGTTCCTTTTACAAACGTGAATAATCCGCAAGAAATACAAAGCCAAATTTATACGATTAATGACGGTGGCGGAACTAACATTTATCCTGCACTTGAAACGGCGGTAAGAGACATTAACAAAACCGATGCGATGATAAAGCATATCATTCTTCTTACAGACGGAGAGGATTATAACGAAGATTATGACGAACTTTTGGAAATAATCAATGATGCGGGAATTACATTGTCTACGGTTGCTGTCGGAGACGGATGCAATAATACGCTTCTTGAGAGACTTGCGTTAGAAGGAAACGGAAGAGTATTTTACGCGGATCTTGATTCAGACCTTCCGAGAATATTTGCGCAAGAAGTATTCTTGGCTTCCAACACATATCTGGTAAATGAAGAGTTTGTTCCTACCGTTACAAGCAATGATGCATTGATCAGAAATGTTGCTTCAGACGGAATGCCTTCGCTTTTGGGATATGTTGCGACTACACCGAAGGAAAGATCGATTGAACTTTTGGAGTCATTCCAGGGTGATCCTGTATTGGCATATTGGCAATACGGACTTGGCAAAACCTTCGCGTGGACATCAGATGTTTCGGGTAACTGGTCGTCCAATTATTCGAATTGGGAAGGCACGATGGAACTTTGGAATAATATTATCAAATATATTTCAGAAGATAACGGTGCCGAAGGAACATATACGGAAATTGAGCAAAACGGAAGCAAGGCTACAATAATATACAATACCGATCTTTATTCGGCAGATACCGAAGTTGTGGCATATGTATACAATGAAAACGGAGATGTCGAAGAAGTTGTTCTTAATCCGTTAAAACCCGGAGAATATGAGACTACAATAGACACTAAGGATACCGGAATATATACAATAAACGTTCAGCAGAAAGAAAAGGATGAAATATACAGTTCCATCAATACGGCTGCAATTATGCAATATTCGCTCGAATACAGATTTTATCCTCAAAATACATTGCTTGACGAATTTATTGCGAGCGTAGGCGGTGTATTTGTCGAAGAAGCTTCAGAGGTATTTGAACATAAACCGGAATTTGTTAAAGCCAGATTTAATCTTTGGGTACCGTTGCTTCTTATTTCAATGATTGTATTCCTTATAGATATAGCTGTGAGAAGATTTCATCTTTCTTTTGCTTTTCTTGACAAGCAATCGGCAAAACGTGCGAAGAATAAGGCACTGAAGGCTGAGCAAAAGAGAAAAGAAGAAGCAGAAATGATAAAGAAAGAAACGGCGAATGTTACACAAAACGTTACCAAAGAACCAAAAGATGTAAAGAAAAATCCCGATTCGGAAATCGTAAAGGCTGCAGTAGCGAAGAATACAAACGTCAAAACAAAGACTTCGGTCACGCAAAAGACCCAGGTTGGCGGCATGTCCGGCTTGAAAAATACTGCGAATACAAAAACCGAAAGAACATTCGAGAGAACAACACCGGCTGCCACACCGACACCCAAACCGAAAGAATCTCTTTCTCAGGCAAAACCTAAACCTAACGGTGATTCAGGAAAGGTGAAGGATGCTGCATTAAAGACGAGAGTTTGGGTAAGAGACAGCGATAAATAATGAGAGGGAAAAAACGTGGTTATTTTAGACAATATTAAAATGGAGATTCAGACACTTAAGGAGCCGCTTAGTGAAGTAAAGGCTTCGTTGGATCTCGATGCCAAAGCTGAAAGAGTAATTGAAATAGAAAGAGAAATGCAGGAACCGACATTCTGGAACGATGTTGAAAGAGCAAATAAACTCAGCACAGAATGTAAAGTATACAAGCAGACTATCGATGATATCAAAGAACTTGAGCAACAGTATGATGATATCCTTGATTTAATAGAGATGTCTTCTGATGACGATGAAATGGCAGAAGAAATCGAGCAGGATTTCAATGACTTTAAAAACAAACTTGAAACAATAAGAATATCGTCTCTTCTTTCCGGAGAACATGACAAAAATAATGCGATTTTGCGATTGAATGCCGGTGCCGGAGGAACAGAGAGTTGCGATTGGGTAAGCATTTTGTACAGAATGTATACAAAATGGGCTCAAAAAAAGGGCTTTGAAATAGAAGTGCTCGATTATCTGGAAGGCGATGAAGCGGGAATCAAATCGGTAACCTGGCAGGTTAACGGAATGAATGCATACGGATACTTAAAGAGCGAAAAAGGAGTTCATCGTCTTGTAAGAATTTCGCCTTTCAATGCACAGGGCAAAAGACAGACTTCGTTTGCTTCTCTTGATGTGATGCCGGAACTTGACGAAAACAATACGGTTGAGATTAATCCCGATGATTTGAAGATAGATACGTATCGTTCTTCGGGCGCGGGCGGACAGCATATAAATAAGACATCTTCAGCTGTCAGAATTACGCATATTCCCACAGGGGTTGTTGTTGCCTGTCAGAATGAAAGAAGCCAGTTCCAAAATAAGGATAAGGCAATGGCTATGTTGAAGGCGAAACTGCTTATTTTGATGGAGGAAGCAAACGCTGCCAAACTTGACGACATAAGAGGCGAAGTTTTGGACAATGCGTTCGGAAGCCAGATTCGTTCTTATGTACTTCAACCGTACACAATGGTTAAGGATACGAGAACAAACGAAGAATCGAGCAATGCGGGTGCAGTGCTCGACGGTGATATAGATCCTTTTATAAATGCATATTTGAAGTGGAAAAACCTTGGAAATTAATCGTTTGAAGCTTCTTTGTTTTCAGCTTTGGAAGCGCAGTACTCTTCACACAAATCTTCATAGAAATATGTGTAGGAAGTGAATACATAGGGAAGAACCCATAAGAATCCGATTCCGAATGAAAGAAAACTCAAAAGCAGCAAGGGAATAAATGATATCTGAAGACGAAGAAACTTAAACCATTTCTTAAATGACATCATTGAGAAGTTAAGTATTATAAGTATCGGAAAAGGCATTCCCGGATGATCGCAAATCAAAAAGTAAATGGGAACGAATACAATCGATACCAAGTCGTACAGCAATGTGCAGATTGCAAAAGCCGCAATACTAATAAGGATTCCCATTACCGTATTCGGAGCAAAGAAAAAACTGTATAAGTAATAAGGCAAAAAGCATATAAAATTAACCAAAGAAAGAACAAGAGAAACTGTAAGAACCGTTTCCGTTGAATTGCGGAAACCATCGAAAAGGCATGTGAATCTTGCTTCTTTTTTTGTTACAAGAGTAATGTAAAATCTGTAAAGACCGTATTTGAAAATTCCCCAGAAGGTTGAAACCACAATTGTGAGAACAAGATAAAAAATAACGGCGGGGATACTTCCTCCGAGAATACCGAACTCACGGCAGAAATTAAAAAGGTATTTGGCAAATGCAATAAGTATTGTTGCAAATACCGGAACTGTCATGTTGCCGAGAAGACGTTCTCTGGAATAACTGCGAATTTCTTTATTTGTTAATGATATATAATTAGCCTTTGACATCTATATTATTTCCTTTTAAAGCATCTTCCTGGATTGCTTTTAGTTGTTTTTGGTATGGTTGTTCTTCGTTTGAATACATGATTTTTGTATGGGTTTCACCACCGGATACATATACTCTGCCACATTCGGGACAAACAGAAGTTTTTATTGATACGCTTGCTTGAAGTACTTTTCCGCCATCAGTCGCGGCTTTGGCATAAGCGTTTGAAACGTGTTCTCCTTCATGGGCACGTACTCTGCCGGCTGCTGCGGTAGGAGAAATGTGTGCTGCAGACTTGAAGGATACCATCTCGTTCGAACCATCTTTATATTTGCGGTTTTTACAAGTTTGACATTCCTTTGGCTTGCCTGTTTTGCCGGTATTTTTGACAGACTCATCCTGAGAAACCGATGTATCCGTGCCGGAAACATTTGATGTACCTGAAATGTTTGTGTTCATTCCGTATTGATACGGTGAGTAGGTTGCGTTATTCAATGAATAATCTGTCAAATTCATAGGCTTTACCTCATTTTATTCATTTTCATACTCCAGACCCAATGAACTGAGCAAATCTTTTTCGTATTGTTCGAAAGATATTCCGTACAAAGCCTGACTTGCCTCGTTAAGTTCATTTTTGAAACTTTCGTCATACTGAAATCTGTAAAAATTAAATCCTATCATTACTATATTCACGATAAGCGCAAGAATCGAAATAACCGTTGCAGCTTGCGCAGCTATATGCTTACTTTTTAAACGACCTTTAGATAGATGTGAAAAAATCAATGCGATAGGAGACAGAATGAACGGCAAAAATAATGTATTGAGTATTGCCGCAAAAAATGATATTCCGGACAGAGTAAGGGCTCTGTAAGCGCATTTGGCATGTTTTGATTCCGGTTGTACGTAGTTCACTTTATTTATCTCCTTCATTTAGCGTATCAAAATATTATATCACAGATTTATTGCTTGGGAAAGGTAATGTTTAAATCCACATCGCCTTCAATACCGTCGACAATTCCTTTATCGGAGTACTGCCACATGGTGATTTCGTAAGGAAAATAGATCGACGAATCATATTGAGCAAACCAGATTTCGTAATCTTTCATATCGTTAAGCTCTATCAGTTTTGAATAAGTGTTTAAATTGCCGTAGATTGCACTTCGATGACCTGATGCGAGAATTGTATCCATAAATGCCTTGGCACATGCGGTACGGCTTTCTTTGGATTGACCGGCACTTCTTGCGCTGTCGTTGTACAAATCTTCTACATCTATCGCAATCGGGAAAGTGATATTATAATCTTTTATTTCTTCGAGTACATATTCTGCTTCTTCTCTTGCTTCTGCTTCGGTTATTGCCTGGGTGAAGAAGTAGCATCCGACTTCAAGCCCTGCGTCGAGAGCACCTTCAACATTCTGCTTAAAGTTTTCGTCAGTGACAATCTTGCCTGTTTCGTAACCTCTCAAACCGAGACGAATCATGACGTATTTTACACCGCTGTCGGCTACTTTTTGCCAATCGATGTCACCCTGGAATTTGGAAACATCGATTCCTTTTACGGAAAGAACTTCTCCGTCAACTTTATAATCGATAAAACCTTCGTTGCCGATAAGATTCTCATTCTCAAAATTGGGTTCATTAAAAGAGGGGTCCAAATCCATGAACACATATCTGTTGTTTTCGTAATAAACAAAGTATTCGGGATACAAATCTCTGAGTATGGAAAGAACACCGTTGTTTTTCTCGGCAACATCCTTGATTTTAGCTTTAACTTTTGATTCTGCTATTGCCAATTCTTCTTCGTGAGCCTTTGCAACGAGAGCATCGACTTCTTCCTGTGTGTATGTAACCTCATATATTGCTTCAGATTCTTTGAGAGCATCTTCGTTCAACTTGTCTTCATACATCTTGAGGGTTACGTATGTCAAGGCAAGAGAACCTAATGTAACGATACAAAGAAAAATCATTAGAATGATTAATCCGGCATTTGATTTTTTTCTCCTTTTCTTTGGAGCGGGATTTTCTAAGTTTGTAAATTCTTCCATGGGAAACCTCTCTGAGTTTGTTTACATAATTATACATATTTTGTAGGAATTTGTCGATTGCCTTTTTTTTTGACGGTTTCTGTGATAAAATTGGTTGAATAAATAATCGGAGGGTATCGTAATGGATGCATATAAACAGGAATTTATCGAATTTATGGTCGAAAGCAAGGTTTTGAAATTTGGTGATTTTACATTGAAAAGCGGAAGAAAATCACCGTTTTTTATGAATGCCGGTGCTTATGTTACCGGAGCACAGCTCAAAAAACTCGGAGAGTACTATGCAAAGGCCATTCACAATACATACGGAGATGATTTTGATGTCCTTTTCGGACCGGCATACAAAGGCATTCCGTTGAGTGTCGCTACGACAATTGCGTATAGCGAACTTTATGGCAAAGAAATCAGATATTGCTCAAACAGAAAAGAAGTTAAGGATCACGGCGATGTCGGAATTCTTCTCGGATCCAAACTTCAGGACGGCGATAAAGTTGTTATCATTGAAGACGTTACTACGAGCGGAAAGTCGATAGAAGAAACGTTTCCCATTATCAAGGCTCAGGCCGACGTAGAAATAGTCGGACTTATGGTTAGCCTTAACAGAATGGAAAAAGGTCTCAATACTGATAAAACTGCGCTTGATGAAATTAAGGAAACTTACGGAATCGAAACAGCTGCGATAGTATCGATGGCGGATGTAAAAGAAGCGTTATACAATAAGGAAATTAACGGTGAGGTTGTCATCAACGACGAAATCATGAATGCTATCGATAAATATTACGAACAGTACGGTGCAAAATAAAGTATGATTAAATTACCTAACGCAAATTACAAATTTACAGACAAAAAGATTCCGCCTCTTTCGGTTATGAGTGCGGTTTTGTCTTTGGTTTCTCTGGTCGCTCTCATTGTTCTATTTTTTATGTCGTACAGTGCGGGAGGAGATATCAAACAAAGTGCGGGTACCACGTCGCTTTTGTGTGCGATTTTTTCGTTTACTGCGATAGGTTTTTCAATAAGAACATATTTTCAAAAGAATGTTTTTCATGTTCTGTCGCATATCGGACTTTTGATTTCGATGATTAATATTTTTTATCTGATGTATGTTTACGGCATCGGATTAATGGCTTTATAAGAGGTTTACAATGCTTGAAAGATACGAACTTTGCAGAGAAAGAATAAAAGAAATTCAAAATGAAATCGAGGGACTCGGAATATACGGTCCCTTTTTTTCAAACGCACAATGCTTTATTTCGGGGCTGTTTGACATTTACGAAGACATACAGAAGAACGGTGCAATCGGACAAAAAAGCTTGAAACAGCTTCGAGAGAGAAACGATTTTTTGTACAAAGAGCTGGTTGGCGATAATTATAAGAATTCTTATGCGAATCCTGATAAGGCTTTTGAAGAATTAGGCGAGGTCGGCATTTACCTTAGCGTTCTTTATGCTGAAATCCGCGGTATGATTCAGTATGTTTTTGAAGGAGACTTGGAAGAAATAGTAATTAGGACAGAATTGTTTCTGGAGGTTTACATAAGTGTTAAAAATGCCGAAGAAGACAAAGTTTTAGTATCGACGGACGATTTAAAAGAGACGTTATATTACTATGTTTTTGACTATACAGAAGACGAATCAATCAAAAGAGTCGGACTTCAGCTTTCGGGTCAGAAGGATTATGCGACGCGCATCCTTGAAAACATCGATATTAATGATGTCAGAAACCTTTATGCTTACGGCGAATATGTGTCCGAAAATGAAGAAAAAACTTTTGCTGCGATTGCAAATCTATCCGAAGATACGATTGAACTTATGAGCAAAACGTATACAGAAGGCTTTAAAAGAGGTTTTGAAGCAGCCCAAAAAGATATGTCCCAAAAGACTACGGTAAACATAAGATTCAGATTGGGATACGACAGGGTTGCGGCTAAAGCAATAGGTCAATTTAGAAAAATGGGCCTTGAACCGATTATATACAGAGCCGGAAACGATATTTTTTCACGTTTCGGAATCAATAAGCCGGGTTATTACGGCGGATTGGCAAATCCTCAATATGATGAGGACCATAAAGAGGATATGGCGCTCGTTCTTGACGGTCAGCTTGTTACAAGAAGATTGGAGGGAATTACAGCTGCCTATGAACAATATAAAGATGAAGCCTGCAAATGGGCGGGACCGGCGTGCATGGAGGTGTTCGGAGAAGAATCTTTTAATCCTTCCTTATGCGGGCATGCCGTAAGATATGGTAAGGAAAAACAGAATATAATCAGGGATTTTCGAGTAAAATCTTCCGAAATTATGAATAAATATATTAACAGAGAGGAACGCTCTTTTACAATTATTGCGTGGCCTACACCTGCTATAGGAGATTGTTTTGATGAGATTTTGGACGAAATCATTAAAGTTAACACACTGAAGGTGGATTTGTACTGCGAGGTTCAGCAACAAATAATAGATGTTCTTGACAAAGCCCAATATGTTCATGTCAAAGGAATGAACGGAAATAGGACTGATTTGAAAATTCGTCTTTATGATGTGGAAAATCCCGAAAAGGAAACTTCTTTTGAAAACTGTCTTGCGGATGTAAATATTCCGCTCGGAGAAGTGTTTACTTCACCTATGATGAATGAAACAAACGGACGTCTTCACGTAAAAGAAGTATTCTTAAATGATTTGAAATTTAAGAACATAGACCTTTTGATTAAAGACGGCAAAATTGCGGAATATAATTGTACTAATTATGATGATGAGAAGAAAAACAAAGAGTTTGTCGAAGAAAACCTATTGTTCCACCATAAGACTCTTCCTATGGGAGAATTTGCCATAGGCACCAACACATTTGCCTACAGATTGGCCAAAAAATATGATATTTTTGAAAAAATGCCGATTCTTATTGCAGAAAAAATGGGACCTCACTTTGCTTTCGGAGATACATGTTATTCAAACGAAGAGAATGTAAGAGTATTTAACCCTGATGGCAAAGAGATGATGGCAAAAAGAAACGGCGAGGAGTATACTTATTGTCATACCGATATTACAATTCCGTATGATGAACTGGGACTTTTGGAAGCGGTTTCTGAAAATGGGGAAAGCGTTATTATACTTCAAAACGGAAAGTTTGTATTGGATAAAACTTTGATGTTGAATGATGCATTGGAGGACTTATGATTACGTTATTTGTTCTTTTGATATTGGGGTCGTTTTTGTTACCGTTGATAGTGCTTCTTATAGCTGTCGGTGCTATCAAACGAATTGTGGAGAAAACAGTCGGCAATATTATCGGCTTTGTTTTCGGCTTACCCGGAAAGATTATCGACTCAATAATAAATAAATTTCATAAAGATGAATAAAAAAGGCATAACATGATTAAACTACTTTTACTGATTTCTTTTGTACTGGAAAATGTATTTGATTTTATTCTCGTAAAATTAAATGATTCGTATGTCAAAAAGCCGCTTCCTTCAAATGTGGCGGATGTATATGACAAAGAAAAATACAATAAATGGATTAATTACAGGAATGATTGCAAGAAGCTTAGCGCTGTCGAAACCATTGTTACGGCAGGGCTTACCTTTTGTTTTCTTTTGTTTAATTTGCATTCGAAGGTGTTCGGAATGCTTAATTTTAATGTGTATGTTAGTTATTTGTTTTTTATTCTAATTTTTACGGCGATAACTCTGCCTATATCTATTCCTTTTGAGTATTATCAGAATTTCAAGATAGAAGAGAAGTACGGGTTTAACAAAACGACGCGCAAGACATTTGTTGTTGACCAGATTAAGTCTTTTGCGATTTCTGTTGTTTTGTCTTTTGTTCTGTTTTTTGCCGTTATGTTTCTTTTTGAAAAATTCGGCAACTTGGGAATCCTTTTTACCATCGTTGCGGTGATTCTTTTTAATGTCGGAATTGCTCTTTTTTCACTACAGATATTAAAGATTTTTAATAAGTTCACGCCTCTTGAAGAGGGCGAACTTCGTTCATCGCTTCTGGGCCTTTGCGAAAAATACAATGTCAAAGTCAAAGACATTTACGTGATGGATGCGTCCAAAAGAACCACGAGAGCCAATGCTTTTTGCACCGGACTTTCCAAGAAAAAGACAATTTCTCTTGATGACAATCTTGTGAACAATTATTCTGTCGAACAGATTACGGCGGTTTTTGCGCATGAGTTCGGACATGCGAAATATAAGCATACTGTGAAAACAATTTGGTTTTCGTTTTTTAGAATTATAATTCTTATTGGCGCTTTGGGAGTGATTTTGAATATTCCCGAGATTTGCCGTGCATTCGGCTTCGAAGAAGTGAACTATTTCTTCGCCTTTACGGCACTTACCATGATAAGCTGGCCCGTGAGCAGATTGTTTGATCTTGTTTCAAATGCGATTTCAAGAAAATTTGAATATGAGGCCGATGCCTTTGCAGCAAAAGAAGGATATGGGGAAGCGCTTATTTCTTCACTTAAGAAATTAAGTGGGGACTCGCTTTCGAATTTAAATCCCCATCCTTTTGTTGTGAAACTTGAACACTCGCATCCGACTCTTTCTGATAGAATTTCGTCGATTGAAAAGAACTCTTTATAAAGAAGAATTTGAAAATTACAGCAGAAACTTCAAAAACGGAAGATGTGTTGTAAATTTAATAGCGAAGCAGCAGGGGATTACAGCAAAATTCGCGAAAATAAAAGATATGTTGTAAATTGAATAGTAAAGCAGTAGGAATTTACAGCAGAAACTTCAAAAACGGAAGATATGTTGTAAATCAAGTCCAGCCACCGTCGATGGTTACAATTTGACCGGTGAAGTATTTTGGCATTTCGGTTATTTTGATTATCGCTTTGGCGATTTCTTCGGGAGTGCCTGCACGACCGGCGGGAATTTCCTCACAAAGGTCTGCGATTTCCTCGTCGGAAAGATGTGAATTCATAGGTGTATCGATATATCCGGGAGCTATGGCATTGACGGAAATTCCGGAAAGTGCAAGTTCCTTGGCCAAAGCTTTTGTAAAAGCGTTAACTGCGCCTTTTGTTGCAGAGTATGCGACTTCGCAGGATGCGCCGGCGTTGCCCCAAACGGAAGATACGTTGATGATGGTTCCGGATTGGGCTTTAATCATTTCGGGAACGATGACGTTGCATGTGGCATAAACGCTTCCGAGATTAACATTGATGATGTTGTTCCAGGTTTGAACGTTCATATCTTGGAAAAGACCTACATATGAAACACCTGCATTGTTTACGAGAACGTCAATGGTGGTGTTTCCGATAAATTCTTTTAAATTCTTTACGGCACGTTCCGTATCTGAAAAATCAATAGAATCAGTAAATACTTCGATATCGTACAAAGAAGAAAGCTTGTCGGCATAATCGTCAAGCTCGTCTATTCTTTTTCCGCAAACGAGAAAAAGATTATATTTTGATTTTGCAAATTCAAGGGCTATTGCGGAGCCGATTGCACCGCTTGCTCCCGTTATCAGTACGTTTTTCATGTTGTTCTCCGTATATTTTTCGATTCAAGAGTATCTGCAGGAGTATGTTTTGATTCCTCATAATCCTCCGATATTGAATGAATTAAATTTTGTTCCTTATGTGAGGTACTTAAATATATGAAAAAGAGTTTTCTTCTTGCTCACTTTCAAGAGACTTATTTTAATATTTTGGTCGTATGAGCGCGTTCAAAACATCTTTGATTGAATCGGAATCTGCGTAAATAGTATTTACCGCCTCGTTTATCTTTTCAAAATAATGTGCGTCGGAATCTGTAATAACGTTGCATTTACCTAACATCGGGTTCATTTTTTGCATGCTGTGAAGATTCTTCATGTCGGCAAGTTCAAAGCAGTGGAATGTACTGTCGGGCGGTACAAAACCTAAGTTTGAAGAAATAGAAAAAGAATTCTTGTCGATATGTGCCGGAATCATAACACCATTGTATTCTGTCATTAATTCATCGACTTTGTCAAACGAAATGTCGGTGGCAGAAATGAGAAGCGTCGGAAACTCTTCGATAACTTCGTCGTTTTCGTTGCATATATATTGGTTTCCGAAAACCTTCGGGTCGTTTTTTATGGGGAGAATTCTCGGCTCGATAAAAGAGTCGAAGCGCATGGCGTCTTCGAGGGTATAAAAAAGACAGACCACATGAACTTCTTCCTGCGTTGTAAGTTCCATGCCCGGTATAACGGTAATTCCGTATTCTTTTCCGATGGCCATGGCTGCAGCGCAGTTTTTACAAGTATTGTGGTCCGTAAGAGCGATTACATTAAGTTCTTTCACCACACTCATTCCGACAATATTGCCAGGGGTCGATTCGTCATCGCCGCAGGGCGACAGGCAGGAGTGAATGTGCAGATCGTAATGAAGAGGAATCATAATTTGTCGTTAATCAGGCATGAAGCTTCAAAAATCGGTAAATTTGTTTTGAATACGCAGATGCCTTCCTCCTTGGCTTTGTTTACAAGAGTATCATCAAATATAGCGCCTTCGGCAAGAATTATTACAGCGGTGTCTGTAAGCGAGGCAACAGCCAAAGTATTAACGTTGGCCATAACCGTAACCCATGCACACCCTGCAGGTGCTTTGCCCATTGCAACCGAAAGAAGGTCGCAACAAAATACTTTAGTTATTTTATTGTCGGATGCTTCCGATACAAGTTCAAAATCTTTAAATTCAAGTAAATCTTTTACAGTCATTGTGTCCTCCGGTGAGTGTAATATAGGTGAGTTCAAATTTGAGATATAAAAGGATTTCCTAATTAAATCTGAATACTGTCACTAAGTTCAGAAATGTCTTCGGAAAGTTTGTGGATGTATTGACGAAGTACGTGAATGCAGTCCTGCTTTTTGGCTACGCCTTTTACGATGTCTTCGGCAAGGGCTTTGCATGTGGGTGCGCCGCAACATCCGCAATCAAGGCCCGGAAATTCTTTCATGAGTTCTTCAATCTGAGCCAGTTTTTCCATGGATTCTTTTAGATTGTCCGCAAGTTCAAATACCGGCTGATACTCAACTTCCTTGGTCCATGAAACGTTAAGGCTGTTTCCGTAATTGTCCGAACGTGTTGCTGCAACGGGAAGATATTTTCTTAGGTGTTGCATTTTAGCCTTTGCTGCAAAAGGATTTTCGACAGTCATAACACCGCCGACACATCCGCCGTGGCAGGCATTCAATTCAATAAATTCAAGGTCTTGTGCAAATTTGTCGTCTTCGAGGTCTTCAAGAACGTGAATTACATTCTCGATTCCGTCGGCTGCAACGAATGAGTCGGAGAGAAGTCCGCCTGCTTCACCGCCTGTTACACCCCAACTGATACCGATTTTACCGGAGATGGAAAGGTCTTCCGGCTGGTCTGCGTACTTTGGCATTACGGAAAGGAGAACGGGGTAAATGTCTTTTATTGCCAAAACCTGATCGATGTTACTTTTTTCCATTCCGACAGGATGTCTTACAGCCGTAACTTTGCTTGCACAGGGAGAAAGGAAGAAAATTCCGATTTCCTCCGGGGCAAAGCCTGTTTTTTCTACGGCTCTTTTCCTGGCAAGTTCTCCGGCAAGCTCAGCCGGTGTGATTATAGGCAAAAGCTTTTCGCAAAGATTGGGAAATCTGACCTGAACAAGTCGCACTACCGTGGGACAGGCTGTTGAAATCAAAGGCCATTGCTCTTTGTGCTCTGCGATGTATTTTCTCGATTCTTCCGAAACGATTTCGGCTGCTGCGCTTACTTCGAATACGTCGTCGAAACCGATGTCCTTTAAAGCAGTCAGAAGAATGTTAACATCTTCAAGATGATTAAACTGCGCGTAAAGACTGGGCGCCGGAAGGGCAACCGTATATTTGTAATTGTCGATGGAATCAATAAAATCTCTTTTTGCTTTTTTTGCGTGATAAGGACAAATTCTAATGCATTCGCCGCAGTCGATGCACTGGCCCGGTGTAATAACGGCTTTATTGGCACGAACACGAATTGCCTGTGTCGGGCATCTGTTAATGCAGTTTGTGCAACCCTTACATAAATTTTCCAATAAATAAACGGAATTACCGTAGTGATCCATACTTGTAAGTCCTCCGTTTTTGCTATCCCCTGAATTTTTTCTGATTAAAGGTTAATAACCATCGTAACCGTTGTTCCTACACCGATTTCGGTCTGAATGTCCATTGAATCGGAGTTTTTCTTCATGTTCGGAAGTCCCATGCCGGCTCCGAATCCGAGTGATCGAACTTTGTCGGGTGCCGTTGAGTATCCGGCTTGCATTGCTTTTTCAATATCTGCGATACCGGGACCTTTATCGGCGAGAATCATTGTGATTGCTTCTTCTGAAATGGTTACTTTTATCTTGCCGCCGTATGCGTGAATTACCATATTGATTTCGCCTTCATATAGTGCGATTGCAACTTTTCTTATTGCTTCGGGCGATACACCGAGCTGCTTAAGTTTCTTTTTGACATCACTTGAAGCCTCGCCGGCTCTTGTAAAATCTTCGTTTGAAATGATGTAGTTAAGTTCAATAATTTCAGCCATCAATTATACCTCCTCGCAGTCCTTTTTCGTAAAGCATTCCGCACGCGGAAAACATTCTGTGAGGAGTGGAAAGAAGAGGAAGTCCCATTTCGTTTGCCATCTTGATCATATTTTCATCGGGAATTTTGCCTCTGACAAAAATAATGGCTACGATATCCATCATTTCGGCGGTTCTGATTACCTGAGGATTACAAAGTCCGGTCATGAGAACGCAGGATGTTTTTGCAAAAGCAAGAACGTCGCTCATCATATCGGAACCGCAGGCGGTTTTAACTTCGTTTGTAAGATGATCTTTTCCCGCAAGGGCCTTAGCATCAAGAATTTCAATAATATCGTTTACAGTCATGGTAACCTCTCTCATTTTTAAATATTTGATTTTGTTTTAGTGGGGAAAATATACAAAAAGAACGACACGAATGTGCCATTGACAAATCAATATAACCCCTGAATACCTTCTAATTATACCAAGCGAAAAGTTTTATTTCAAGGCTTTGGAGCGATAGATATTCTTTTAACAAGCATGGACGAAATTGGATGTTATTATGATATTAAAAGTGTCGGTGGGAGGCCAAAAGTCAGCGAAATGGAAGATTTCATCGAAACGCTGACGGGAGAATTTTGGAGGGCGTCAGCGAAATGGAAGATATGTTGAAAACGCTGACGGGGAGATTCTGGAAGGCGTCAGTAGATGGATATATCAGTAAATACTGACATCGCCGTGAAAAAAGTTTGTATATCAAGAAATCAGACCGCAATATCTCTATTTTTGCCTTCGCTTAATTATCCATACAAAAAAAGTGTCATAACAAGTAATTGACAAAACTGTATATATAGTGTATATATCAATATACACAGCGTCGATTGGCGAAGAAATTATAGATTTTTTATCGAAAGTAACATAATCACTCAAACAAAAAATCAAGTGATTTGAATGTTGGGAGTAAAACAATGATTTCAATGAATAAAGTCACAAAAAGACTTGGAAACTTCACAATAGATAACGTATCTTTTGAGATTCCGAAAGGATATATCTGCGGATTGGCAGGGCGAAACGGAGCAGGAAAAACTTCGATTTTGAATCTGCTGACGGGAATCTACACGCCGGACTCCGGAGAGATATTAATTGACGGAAATTCTTTTGAAAATATGGAAAGAGCGATTCATGAAATGACGGGAACTGTTTTTTCGGAGGAAATGTTTGAAACATATTCGTCTTTGAAAAACAACGCAAAATATTATGGGGCATATTTTGAAAAATTTGATTATGAACTGCTCGGACATTACCTTGAAGAATTTGAACTTGACGAAAAAAAGAAATACAGGCAACTTTCCAGGGGCCAAAAACTGAAATTTGAATTTGCGTTTGCACTTTCGCATAATCCAAAACTTCTTATTCTTGATGAACCGACGGCCAATTTTGATCCGAAATTCAGAAACATATTTTTTGAAATATTGAAAGAATTCATAAAAGACGGAGATAAAAGTATCGTGATTTCGTCGCATCAGACTGATGATTTGGACAGAATAGCAGATTATCTTCTGTTCGTGGATAAAGGAAAACTCGTTTTTGACGGAGATATCGAAACGTTCAGAGACAGATACAAAATTGTCACCGGGGAAGCGTACAAAATAAAAAATATTTCGAAGAAAATTTTGATTTCATCAGAAAATGGAAAATACTCATCGAAAGCGCTTGTTTACGATTCCGGCGAGCTTTACAAAGATTCGGACATTACAGTAACAAGTCCTTCTATAGAGGAATTTATGTATTTTTACACAAAGGAAAATGTATATGTTTAAAACCGTAATTGTTGATTACATAAGAATATTTAAACCGGGATGCATCCTGCAGACAACAAGACGCGCGGGAGGATGGGGGATTTCGATTTCCGCATTCTGGTTCGGATTGGTTATGATGATTGCCATGTGCGCTCGCGATGGGTCGGTGGAAGATATTTTTCTGGTACTTAGCGTGATGTTGCCATTGTATCTCATGATTTATTCGAATTTGGCAAATTATTGCCTGCTTGAGAAAATGGTTTATTTATGCCCGCTTTCAAAATCAGACAGATGCAAATTAAGTATAAAAAAATACATTTTTAAAATTGTTTTTGAAATGATGGTTGCGGCGTGTTTTATGGTTGCGGATATGTTGTTTTATAAGGATATAAAGCCGATTGGATTTATTCTTTTGCTTCTTAGCGATTTGTCGGTTTGCACATGCTTATGGACACATTGCGATTCACGGGATGAAAAGATTCATTTATATCAAATGGTCGCATATGTTGCGGGAATTGCGGCAATTTTGACTGCTTTTTTGCAACTTCCCATAATCGATGGTGCAAAAGGCGGAAATGCATTGCTTTTGATTTGTGCGATTGTTTATGTTTTACTGATTTTACCATGTACGATAATAGGGACAATTGGAAGTATTGGGATATTAAAAGAAAGAGCAATCGCTTTTAAAGAAGTGAAAAAAAATGAATCGAATGCTTGATGGACTTTTTTGATAGAAATTTTGGATGAGGGCGAAATATGTTAATTAAAATTTATCCCCAGGGAACACTTGCGATATACGAGCAAATCGTAAATCAGATGAAAAATTTGATAGTGACAAATGAACTTAAAGAAGGCGAAGCGTTGCCATCAATACGAACCCTTGCGGCAGAACTGGGGGTAAGCGTTATTACCACCAAAAGAGCCTATGAGGAACTTGAAAAAGAAGGACTTATACGCTCGGTTACAGGTAAGGGATTTTATGTTTGCGAGTACAATACCGACTATCTGAAGGAAAAGCAACTTGTTATGGTGGAAAAAAGACTTTCCGAAGTTATAGAAGAAGCGCGACAAGCCGGACTCGACTTTGAGGATTTTGCGGAAATGGCAAAATTGCTTTATGAGGAAAAATAGTGAACCTAAAAATAATGCATAGGTGACAAGAGACAGTCGGATAAAACATGGAGTAATGAAAGACACGATGGAAGATATATTAAAAAATGAAATTTTAAAATTCGAAAATGTATCCGGGAAAAGTCGCAAATTTAGTTTACATAATATAACGCTTTCGCTGGAACCCGGTTATATTTACGCAATTTGCGGTGAAAACGGAGCAGGAAAGACAACACTTTTTAATTATGTGATGAAAGAGTATTCAAAGTACGATGGCTCGATCAAAGTTTGCGGATTGGATGCGAAAAAACATTTTTTTGAAACCATGAATAACGTCGGCTTTATATCGGAAGATATGAAATTCGTTGAAAAAAAATCCGGGGATGAAAATGCGATTTTGCTCGGTAAAATGTATAAATCATTCGATATGGATGTTTTTAAGGAAAAAATGGGGCAGATGAATGTTCGAAGAAGCGTTCCCTACGGGAATTATTCAAGAGGCGAAAAAATGAAATTTCAGCTGGCTTTTGCGATTGCTCACCACCCTTCGCTGTATCTTATCGATGAGGCTACGGCCGGAATGGATCCGGTTTTCAGAAAAGAGTTTTTTGATATTTTGCGGAAACTTATTGAAGACGAAACAGCAGGCGTTTTGATGAGCAGTCATATTATGTCGGATGTGGAAAAACAGACGGATTATGTTGCCCTGATGCAGGAAGGTCAATTATCCGAGTTTGTTGAAAGCCCCGATATCGAGCGGCTTTTTTGAGATTGGGCACAAGGTGTTGATCATTTTACGGAAGGTTTAATTTAGAAAATGAGACTGATAAAAGAAGACAAAGAACAAAGCAAAAGAATAGAAGATTTTGTTAAAGAAAGCAGAAAACAGAATGATACACAAATCTTATATGATTGTATTTTCTGGATTATGGTTGCGGCAAATGTTTTGATGTCATGGCTTTACGATTATTCGTCTGTAACATGGTGGGTTTGCGTGTTGATGATTGTGGCCATCACAATTGAATTGAAATTTATTCCGGAATCGAAAATTTATAATTATATTCCTGTCGAGAAAGTACAAGTTGCAATTTACAGAATCAAGAAAAGTTTTGTTTTGATAATGGTTGTGACTGTTATCGGAATTTTAAGCACGATGTGTGTTGGGTTCTTGGAAGAAGGAAAAATTATTGTTTTGTCGTTGTTTGCACCGATGATTGTCGGATGTGTGGCGTTGATGTTTCTTGTGATTCCGTATTTGGCGTATTGCCTAAGAAAATAAAAGAAGGCGCGGCTTGTCGGAGGAATAAAAGTCAGCGAAATGGAAGATATGTTCGAAACGCTGACGATATAACTAAATAAATTGATATATATTAACTTACGCCTTAAACGATTGTATAAAGTTCTCTGAAACAGGTTGCGGAAAGAATATAAAAACTATAGAATGTTGAATCAGAAAATGAGATTGTAAAAATAAAAAGAACAAATCAAAACACTGATAAATTGGGATAACAGGTAGGCATACTCGATACATATGTTGCTAATGTGATTCGGAATTTCAATGCCGAAGAAAGGAGAAAATAAAGTGACGTTGGAAAAGTATAAAAAGGGTAACTTAATAGCGCTTATTATTATGGCTGTTCCTGCGACAGTCATGTTATTTACGGAGATAGCAATAATTTGTTTTCACAATAAAGAGTTGATTATTGTTTATAGTGTGTCACTGCCTGTATATATCTTAACTTATTTGATATTTCTCGCTGTTCAGATATTCTTTCGAAAGGTATTAAAAAGTGAAAAATACAATCAGTTCATGGAAGTTCATGATGAGATGGCGGATTCGGTAAGGGAATACGAAGAAAAACAAGCTCGGGAAGCTCTGGAAAATGAGAAGCGTAAAGCAAGAAGAACAAGACTTATATGTTTGATTCTGAGTACGGTTGTTTTGGTAATCGGAGTCGCTCCGATGGCGATTGTTTTCGGCATGATGATTTTGCTTATGCGTGCACTTGCGCCGTTTAGATAATGATAGATTTATATTTGAATAAATGCGAAGAATGAAAGAAAGGTGCAAAATTATGAGAAATGATGTGAAAGAAAAATGTGATTTATTTATTTACAACGGTACCGAGATGAAAAATGCTTTCAAGTGGGATAGCGGACTGATTAACATTGCGGCTTCGACGGCACTTACGAGTGCAGATAAGAAAGTTGATGTTGAGAGGTTAAAGGAGTGTAAGGATATTCTTAAAAAGTATGCCGGTGTATTTTCTGGACTCAGATCAATGGCAGAGCCTGTTGTACTTTGCAAGATGTCTTTGGAAGATGATCCTGAAAAGTATATTTCCGAATTGAAATCGGTTTATGACAAAATATCAAAGACAGCTTTTTCGGACAGCGGATATATGGTTCAGGCCGCAATATCGGTTTGCGATGCAAAAAAAGCAGGCGAGAAGGATGAAATTGCTGATAAGTTAAAGCAATTGTATAAAAAAATGTCGAAAAAACACCCGATACTTACTTCATCTGAAGATATTGTTTTTGCGACGCTTCTTGCAATGACGGATAAGTCGGTTGATACCATAATCGAGGAAATGGAACAGTGTTACACATACCTTAAAGACGATGTAAAACTTCGTGTCGGTGCAAATGAGATTCAGGGCCTCAGTGAAGTTTTGGCACTTACCGACGGAGACATGAAAACTAAATGTGACAAGGTTGTTAAACTTTATAATACATTTAAGGAACATAAGGTTAGATATGGAACGGAATACAATGAGTTTGCTTCACTCGGAACTCTCATTGACATCGAAGAGAATCCTGATGTCCTTGTAAGCGAAATTATCGAAACAGAAGCATATATTAAGTCTCATAAGGGATTCGGTGATTGGACCATGAACAAAAAACAGAGACTTTTATTTGCTGCCATGATTGTAGGAGAAGTATATGGCGGAGAAAATTCGGTTTCGTTGAACTCTGCGATTCGAAGCAGTGTTTCCGCTGTTATTGCCGCAGAAGTTGCCATGATAATTTGTATCAGCGCTTCTACAACTTTGGCGGCTACAACTTCGGCAAACTGATTAATATTTTTACAAAATGACATAAAAGGAGTAGAGTTTGATGTTTTATGTGCCTGACGGTACGCAGATTTGCGGATTTTATGAGTGCGAAGATTGCGGCGAGAGATTTTTGGATATCAAAGTGGGTGCACGAATTGTGTGTCCGTATTGCGGTGAGGAGCCGGATATGGAAATAGGTCCGGATGAAGTAATGGAAGACAGCAAAGAAAATGCCGTTCTTCTTCAGGTTATCGAAGGCGAAGAAGAAGTCGAGAAAATGGACGGTCTTCTGTCACTTGCGGCGACTGGCGGAGATTACGAGTGGATTT
This sequence comes from Lachnospiraceae bacterium, assembly GCA_045628965.1. GTDB lineage: Bacteria > Bacillota > Clostridia > Lachnospirales > Lachnospiraceae > UBA3766. The sequence goes on from JAZQQI010000036.1 coordinate 48,208, forward strand.
AGTCGGTCGATTATCGGATGCGACAATTAAAGAACAATCTATTTGATTTACATAATTCCCGGCAAACAAAATTGTCGGGATTTTTATTTGAAAAAAAGTAAATAATGATAGATTTTTGTCAATCTTTGTGATAAACTGATTTAGTTATTATGGCTAAAACTAATAAGCCATCGTTAAAAAAATATCAAGGAGGTTTTTTAGGATGAGTTCTAAGAAAACAACAGTCCCTTTTGCCGGTACAAAAGAGCAAGAGGAAGCACTTAAGAAAGTCATCGCTGAAAACAAAGGCCAGAAAGGTGCCTTAATGCCCGTTATGCAGAAGGCTCAGGACATTTACGGTTATCTTCCCATCGAAGTTCAGACAATGATTGCTGACGGAATGGAAGTACCTTTGGAGAAGGTTTACGGCGTAGCTACTTTCTACTCACAGTTCGCACTTAATCCCAAGGGTAAATATCAGATTTCTGTATGCCTCGGTACTGCGTGCTACGTTAAAGGATCGGGCGATGTTTATGCCAAGATTGAGGAAATCCTCGGAATCAAAGGCGGAGAATGCACACCTGACGGTAAATTTTCACTCGATGCTTGCCGTTGCGTAGGTGCATGCGGACTTGCTCCCGTCATGATGATTAATGACGAAGTATTCGGAAGACTTAAACCCGATGACGTTAAGGGCATTTTAGAGCAGTTTCAATAATTAATCTCTTTGCAAAAGGAGACGGCGTCCTATGATGACAGAAATATCATTGAATATTTTGGATGTGGCGGAGAATTCCACAAGAGCCAAGGCCAAAGTTGTTCAAATCACCGTAGATATAGATGAAGCAAAAGATTTGCTTACGGTAATAATAAAAGACGATGGCTGCGGAATGAGCGAGGAACAGCTTGCTTCGGTTCAGGATCCTTTCTTTACGACAAGGTCTACAAGAAAAGTCGGACTCGGAGTTCCGTTCTTAAAAGAAGCTGCGCTTCAGGCAAACGGATCTTTTGACATAGAATCCGAACTTTCGGTGGGCACAACCGTAACAACCACTTTTCAGATTAACAATATAGACAGAATGCCTCTCGGAGATATAACGAGTACGATTCATCAGCTTGTGATATATCACCCCGATACGGATTTTGTTTACACTTACAAATTCAATGACAAATCTTTCGTAATGGATACCAGAGAATTCCGTGAAGTTTTGGGCGACGTTCCGCTTGACAGCAGGGAAGTGTCCGAATACATAAAGGAATTTTTAACAGAAAACAAACAAGCCACGGATGATGGTAAAAATATCTAGTTTAGGAGGAAAGCAAATGAAATCTCTTGAAGAATTAAAAGCAATCAGAGACAAGATGCAGGGCCAGGTTGGACTTCGTGCAGAATCTGAAGCATCAATGAGAGTTGTTGTCGGTATGGCAACATGCGGTATCGCATCAGGCGCAAGACCTGTTCTTACAGCTTTGGCAGATGCAGTTGCAGAAAAGCAGATTAAGGACTGTTCCGTTACTCAGACAGGTTGTATCGGTTTATGCCAGTACGAGCCCATCGTAGAAGTAATTCAGCCCGGCAAGGACAAAGTTACATATATTAAGATGACACCCGAGAAGGCTCTCGAAGTTGTTGAGAAGCACTTAATCGGCGGTCAGGTAATTACCGAATATACAATCGGAAATCAGTTGAAATAATTGAGGAGGTCAGATAAATGTATCGTTCACACGTATTAGTTTGCGGTGGTACCGGTTGTACTTCCTCAGGAAGTCAGAAGATCATCGATGCTTTTGAATCAGAGATCAAGAAGAATGGTCTTGATACAGAAGTTGCTGTTGTTAAAACAGGTTGCCATGGTCTTTGCGCATTGGGACCCATCGTACTTATTTACCCTGAAGGTTCATTCTATTCAATGGTAAAAGAAGAAGATGTTGCAGAAATCGTTTCAGAGCATCTTTTGAAAGGTAGAGTTGTTACAAGACTTCTTTACCAGGAAACAGTTAAGGAAGAGGAAGTTATTCCCCTTGTTGAGACAGGATTCTATAAGAAGCAGAAGAGAGTTGCTCTTCGTAACTGCGGTGTAATCAATCCTGAAAACATCGACGAGTATATCGCCGTAGACGGATATCAGGCTCTTGCAAAGGTTCTTACCGAAATGACACCTGAGCAGGTTATCGATACACTTCTTGCTGCAGGCCTTCGTGGTCGTGGTGGTGCAGGTTTCCCTACAGGTCAGAAATGGAAACTCGCAAGAACACTTGTACCCGATGCAGATCAGAAGTATGTTTGCTGTAATGCTGACGAGGGTGACCCCGGAGCATTCATGGATCGTTCCGTACTTGAAGGCGATCCCCATGTAGTACTTGAGGCTATGGCTATTGCAGGTTATACAATCGGTGCAAATCAGGGTTATATCTACGTTCGTGCAGAGTACCCCATTGCTATCGAAAGACTTAAAATCGCTATCGGCCAGGCAAGAGAATACGGTTTACTCGGAAAGAACATCTTTGGTTCGGGATTTGATTTTGATATCGATCTTCGTTACGGCGCAGGTGCTTTCGTTTGCGGTGAAGAGACAGCTCTTATGACATCAATCGAAGGTAAGCGTGGTGAGCCTCGACCCCGTCCTCCTTTCCCTGCTGTTAAAGGTTTGTTTGCAAAGCCTACTGTACTTAACAACGTTGAGACATATGCTAACGTTCCCCGTATTATCTTAAACGGTGCAGAATGGTTTGCATCAATGGGTACAGAGAAGTCAAAGGGTACAAAGGTATTCGCACTCGGTGGTAAGATTAAGAATACAGGTCTTGTAGAAGTTCCTATGGGAACAACACTTCGTGAAGTTATCGAGGATATCGGTGGCGGTATTCCTAACCGCAAGAAGTCCAAGGCTGCTCAGACAGGTGGTCCTTCAGGCGGATGTATCCCTGCAGAGCATTTTGATATTCCTATTGATTACGATAACCTTATCGGTATCGGTTCAATGATGGGTTCAGGCGGACTTATCGTTATGGATGAAGATAACTGTATGGTTGATATTGCTAAATTCTTCCTTGAGTTTACAGTTGACGAATCATGTGGTAAGTGTACACCTTGTCGTATCGGTACCAAGAGACTTTATGAGACTCTTGATAAGATTACAAAAGGAAAAGGTACTCTTGAAGATCTTGATAAGTTGGAAGAGCTTTGCTACTACATCAAGGCTAACTCACTTTGCGGTCTCGGTCAGACAGCTCCCAACCCCGTTCTTTCAACACTTCGTTATTTCAAGGACGAATATGTTGCTCACGTTGTTGAGAAGAGATGTCCTGCAGGCGTATGTAAGGACCTCTTAAGCTTCTCTATCGACAAAGAGAAATGTATCGGTTGCGGAATGTGTGCTAAGCAGTGTCCTGCAAGTGCAATTTCAAAGACAGATTACATTGCTCCCGGTAAGAAGTTGCCCGCAATGGCTATTGATACAAGTAAGTGCGTTAAGTGTGGTGCTTGTATGGGCACATGTAAGTTCAGCGCTATTTCTAAGAAATAATAGGAGGAAAAATAATGGAAACCATTAATATTATCATAAATGGTATCGCAGCAGAAGCTCCCAAGGGCTCTACTATTCTCCAGGCTGCCAAGGCTGCAGGTATTGATATCCCTACACTCTGTTATTTAAAGGAGATCAATGAAATCGGTGCCTGCCGTATCTGTATGGTAGAAGTTGAAGAGAAGAGAGGCGACGCTTACGGTCCCAAGAGACTTGTTGCTTCCTGTGTATACCCTATTACAGAAGGTATGAAGATTTATACCAACACGCCTAATGTTGTTGCCAGCAGAAAGAAGACATTACAGCTCATTCTTTCAGATCATGATCAGAAATGTCTTTCATGTGTTCGTTCAGGCAAGTGTGAGTTACAGAAGTTATGCAAGGATTTCGGAATTGACGATACAGAGAAATATGCAGGCGTTATGAACGAATTTGAACTTGATGCATCTGCAGCTCATATGGTAAGAGATAACAACAAGTGTATTAACTGCCGTCGTTGTATCGCAGCTTGCGAGAAGACACAGGGAGTCGGTGTTATCGGAGCAAACAACAGAGGATTTAAGACAGAGATTTCTTCAGCATTCGGTATGGGTCTCGGCGAAACAGCATGTGTAAGCTGTGGTCAGTGTATCGCCGTATGTCCTACAGGTGCTATTTATGAGAAATCGGATATCGACAAGATTATGGACGCTATCGCAGATCCTACAAAGCACGTTGTTGTTCAGACAGCTCCCGCTGTAAGAGCAGCACTCGGTGAAGCATTCGGACTTCCTATGGGAACAGGTGTTGAAGGTAAGATGGCTGCAGCATTAAGAAGAATCGGATTCGAGAAAGTATTTGATACCAACTTCGCTGCAGACGTTACAATCATGGAAGAAGCTACTGAATTACTCGGCAGAGTAACAAACGGCGGATGCCTTCCTATGATTACATCATGTTCACCCGGATGGATTAAGTATTGTGAGCATTACTATCCCGAACAGCTTGATCATTTGTCATCATGCAAGTCACCTCAGCAGATGTTCGGTGCTCTTCTTAAGACATATTATGCTGAGAAGATGGGCTGGGATGCTAAGGATATCGTTTCTGTATCGATTATGCCTTGTACAGCTAAGAAGTTCGAAATCGGCAGAGCAGACCAGAGTGCTGCAGGCGTTCCCGATGTTGACTTCTCAATGACAACAAGAGAACTTGCAAGATTAATCGAGAGATGCGGAATTAACTTCAATGTATTACCTGATGAAACATTTGACGATCCTATGGGCGAAGGCACAGGTGCTGCCGTTATCTTCGGTGCTACAGGCGGTGTTATGGAAGCAGCTCTTCGTACAGCAGTTTGGAAGCTTACAGGCGAGACAAACGATTCACCTATCGAATTCAAGGAAGTTCGTGGTGTTGAGGGTATCAAGGAAGCTACATACGAAGTTGCAGGTCTTAAGGTTAAGGTTGCTATCGCTTCAGGCCTTTCAAATGCAAAGGTTATCATGGACAAGATTAAAGCCGGCGAGTGCGATTACACATTCGTTGAAATCATGGCTTGTCCCGGCGGTTGCGTAAACGGTGGCGGACAGCCTCAGGTTCCCGCTTCTGTTCGTAACTTTACAGATATCAGAGCAGAAAGAGCTAAGGCACTTTATGCATATGATGAAGCTAACGCTGTTAGAAAGTCACATGAAAATGCTTCCGTTAAGAAGCTTTATGACGAGTATCTCGGCGAGCCTAACAGCCACAAGGCTCATGAACTTCTTCATACAACATATGTTAAGAGAAAGATTCATGAAATCTAATATTGTTAAATAAACTTAGGTTTATAGTGCGCACTCGGAGTATTTTTGCTCCGGGTGCGGTTTCATTGAGAAGGGTTAATTGAAAAAAACATATTTGTGGGGGCAAATTTGTGAATAAGAAAAAATTATTAACTGCACTGATTGTTTTTACTCTGGTTATTACTTCATGTAATACAATGCCAAAAAACGGAAATGACAACAATATCGAAAACTTTTCCTCGAATGAAGAAACGGTTGTTGTCAACGTCACCGATAATGATGAATTGTTGCCTGAAAAAGATGATGATTTATTGATTGAAAGCGGCAACGATTCAGAAGAAGAAACAAACAATGAATCAAAAGAACAAAGTCAATTATCAGATGATATTAGTTCTACTGCCGGAGAAAACTCTGATTCGAATGAAGTGAAAGAAAATACGGATTCGAATTTGGTTACGACAGATGAAAAAGAATCGGGCAAGAATGAAAATGCCGGTTCAAATACGGATTCAACAGCTGATAACAATAAACTAACGGAAGAAAACAAAACGGAGGAGAGTCCCAAAACTGTAATAAAAATTGAAGAAACGGATGAGTATATGTACGTTTCTTCTTCGGTAAATGTACGTGAAGGACCTTCCGTAGACAATAAAAAAATAGGAACGCTTTCGGTTGACGAAAAAGTTCATGTGACAGGAAAAACGGCTGACGGATGGGTAAGAATTGAATACCAAAACGGTGAAGGATACGTTAATTCCGGATTTTTGTACGATCAGGCCGCTTACGACAAGAAAAAAGAAGATGAAGAAGCTGCACTTTTGAGAGCACAGGAGGAAGCCAAGGCTGAAGCTGAGAGGCAGACAGAACTTCAAAGACAGGCTGAGGAAGAAAGACGTGCTGAAGAAGAAAGGCAGGCAGAAGAAGAAAGATTGTTGCAACAGCAGCAACAGACGACAGATACGTCTTCTTTTGCAAGCAGAGTAGTTGAACTTTGCAATGAACAAAGAATTGCGAACGGTTTGTCTCCGCTTACGGAAGATGCGACATTGGATTCGCTTGCGGGAATCAGAGCAGGTGAAATTTTGACACTTTTTGACCATACAAGACCTGACGGTTCTTCCTGCTTTACGGTATTTAACGGTGTAGATTTCAGAGCTGCCGGTGAAAATATTGCCGCAGGACAAACATCCCCGGAAGAAGTTGTGAACGATTGGATGAATTCGGAAGGACACAGAGCCAATATTTTGTCGTCGGATTTTGGTAAAATAGGTGTAGCCTATTCTGTCGGAGGACAATACGGAACAGGTTGGGTACAGCTTTTTACCAATTAAAACCGAAATTGACATGAATATTATATGTATTTATAATAAAAAAGTGCGCGCTTTTGCGCAAATAACAGAAAGGTATAAGGATTTTTTGTATGAAACAATTCACCTCGAATGAGCTTAGAACGGCTTGGAAAGAATTCTATAAAGAAAGAGGACATGTTGATGTAGGTGCGGTATCTTTGGTATCCGACGGCTCCACGGGAGTTTTGTTTAACGTGGCGGGAATGCAACCTTTGATGCCTTATCTTCTCGGAGAAAAACATCCCATGGGAACGAGACTTTGCAACGTTCAGGGTTGTGTTCGTACAAACGATATAGATTCCGTAGGTGACAGAAGTCATGTAACATTTTTTGAAATGATGGGAAGCTGGAGCCTCGGAGATTATTTTAAGGAAGAAAGATGCAAATGGAGTTTTGAACTTCTTACCGATGTTTTCGGTTTTGATGTAGACCATCTTGCAGCTACCGTTTTTGCAGGTGATGAGAACGCACCCAGAGACGAAGAAGGTGCAAAGTACAGAATGGCTTCCGGTTTTAAGAAAGAAAACATTTATTATCTTCCTGCAGAAGACAACTGGTGGGGCCTTGAATTCGGACCCTGCGGACCCGACAGTGAAATGTTTTATATAGCAGATATTCCCGATTGCGGACCCAAGTGCGGACCCGGATGCTCATGCGGAAAATATACCGAAATCGGAAACGATGTATTTATGCAGTACGAGAAGCATAAGGATTTAACACTGACTCCGCTTGAGAAGAAAAATGTCGATACAGGTTGGGGGCTTGAAAGAAACCTTGCTTTCTTAAACGGTACAAAGGACGTATATAAGACAGACTTGTTTACCGATACAATCGCTTATATCGAAAAGACTTCGGGCAATACATACGACAAGGACGAGAAGCTCACAAAATCCATGAGAATTCTTGCAGACCATATGCGTACATCCGTAATGCTTATCGGTGATGAAGCAAAGCTACTTCCTTCAAATGCAGGAGCAGGATATGTTCTCAGAAGACTTATTCGTCGTGCTGTAAGACACGGAAGAACACTCGGACTTAAGAAAGAAAATCTTCTTGAGATTGCAAAAATTTACATCGACAAGGTTTATCCCGAAAGCTATCCCCTTCTTGTTAAGAATCGTGATTTCATCCTTTCGGAACTTGAAAAAGAAATCGATCGTTTTGAGAGCACTCTTGAAAACGGTATGAAAGAATTCAAGAAGATTCTTGATGATAAAAAGAACAAGAATGCCAAGGAAATCGAGGGAGAACTTGCTTTCTACCTTTATGAAACATTCGGATTCCCTATCGAACTTACTGTTGAAATGGCAGCCGAAGAGGGTATGGGAGTAGATGAAGAAGGTTTTGCAAAAGCTATGGAAGCAGCAAAACAGCTTGCAAGAGATAACCAGAATTTCTCACAGAAGATGTCTGCAGACAACGGAGTATTCGATTCATTGGAAGACGACCAGACTGAATTTGTCGGATATGAGAAACTTGAAGAAAATGGCAAAGTTGTTGCTATTTCAAACGGTAAGGAACTTGTAAAAGAACTTAAAGCCGGCGAGGAAGGAATGATTGTTACCGATAAGACTCCTTTCTATGCAACGATGGGCGGTCAGTGTGCTGATTTTGGTACGATTAAGACAGCTTCCGGAGAATTTAATGTAACAGATGTAATTAAGATTAAAGGCGGTAAGGTTGCACATATCGGAACTGTATCGAACGGTTCCATAAAGTGTGATGAGATTTCTGAATTAAAGGTTGATAAAGTCAGACGTGCTGCAATTTGTTCAAATCACTCGGCTACACACCTTCTTCAGAAGGCATTGCAGATGGTTCTCGGCGACGGCGTTGAACAGGCAGGTTCATACCAGGATGCTGAAAGAACAAGATTTGACTTTACTTTCTCAGGCGCAATGACAAAAGAGCAGATTGAGAAGGTTGAAGCAATTGTAAATGAAAAGATTGCCGAAGACATTGAAGTCGTAACAAACATTATGACTCTTGAAGATGCAAAGAAGACAGGTGCCATGGCACTTTTCAAAGACAAGTATGCGGACAGCGTTCGTGTTGTATGCATGGGTGATTTTTCAAAGGAACTTTGCGGCGGTACACATGTTGCTCATACGGGACTTATCAGAAACTTCAAGATTCTTTCCGAAAGCGGTGTTGCTGCAGGCGTAAGAAGAATTGAGGCAATCACGGGACAGAATGTCCTTGATTACTATAAAGATATTGAGAATAAGATGAATGAGGCAGCAAACACTGTTAAGACAACTCCTCAGAATCTTATCGACAGACTTAACAATATGATGAAGGAAATCAAAACTCTTTCATCCGAAATAGAAAGCATGAAGGCTAAGGCTGCACAGAGTGCTGTCGGAGACGTAATGAACAATGTTACGGAGGTTAAAGGAATTAAGCTTCTTGCAACAAAGGTTCCGGGTGTTGACATGAACGGCCTTCGCGATCTCGGCGATTCTTTGAAAGAGAAACTCGGAAGCGGTGTTGTTGCACTCATGTCTGAGTCTGACGGCAAAGTTAATTTCGTTGTAATGGCTACCGATGACGCTGTTAAAGCAGGTGCTCATGCAGGAAACATCATAAAGGCTGTTGCTCCCATCGTAGGCGGTGGCGGCGGCGGACGTCCCAACATGGCTCAGGCAGGAGGAAAGAATCCCGCTAAGATTGACGAAGCTCTTTTAGCTGTAAAAGACGAATTGGAAAAGAGTTTATAAGCTTGGAGGAACTGAATGAAGAAAATATTAATTGCTATATTTGTAACAGCGTTAATTTTGAGCGGATGCAATTTAATCCCAAAAGATAATATCATTGATTCAACATCACAGGGTGAAGATTCAAAGACAACTGTCGACAAAGATGAAGTAATTGATAATTCTCCTAAGTACACTTTAGTTGAAAATCCCATTTTGAATTTTGATGAATTGAAATCGGTTGAGTTTTGCATATCGACATATGTTCCCGACGATCCCGGTTGTGATGTGTGCTTATCCGGCTATTTGGATGTTTCGAATAATAAAATATATTATAGTAAGGGTACGGATATAATTTATTTTGTTGAAAAAGAAGCGGAAGATTCAGAGTATGAGGAGACTCTTGGATATGAGAGACATGATATTTCGGATGAGGAAATTGAAGAACTGATTTCTTTGATGAAAAAAGATTATTTTGTCTATGATGCAAGTAACGGTTGGATTGTTACATTTCAATACGAAGACGGTTCTATGGAAAAATTCTCTCTGCCGGAACTTAATTATGATAAAGAGCAATTGAATATGGCTGTTAAGTTCTTTGAAAAAATGCGGGATACATATGGCATAGGGGTTGATTTCCTTGCAGACTTTACAGAGTCTGTTGAATGAATTAATGAAGGCGAAATTCTTATTTAGGGTTTCGCCTATTTTGATAGATTTACATAAAAGGTTAACATAATGAATGATATGACAATTATACTCGCCTCAAAATCACCGAGAAGAAAAGAACTTTTTGAACAAATCGGTGTGATTCCAAAGATAGTAGTCAGTGAAGCTGATGAAAACATAGACGAAAAAGATCCGCGGGAATTGGTTAAGAAATTATCTTCGATTAAAGCGGAAGCGGTCAAAAATATAATTAATGAATCCGGTGATTATTGTGTTGTAGGTGCGGATACGGTAGTGTATGCTAACGGTAGAATACTTGGCAAACCTAAAGATAAAGATGAAGCCGGACGCATGATTAAGGGATTATCGGGAAATGTTCATTCCGTATTTACAGGGTATACGCTTATATTCAAAGACGGAAGAAAAATAACCGACTTTTGCGAGACAAAAGTTTATGTGTACGAAATGACCGACGAGGAGATAGAAGAGTACATAAGCTCGGACGAACCTTACGACAAAGCCGGGGCTTACGGTATTCAGGGGCTTTTCGGAAAGTATGTTGAAAAGATTGACGGAGATTACAACAACGTTGTCGGACTTCCCGTAAGCAGAATAATGCAGTACATTAAATAAAATGAGGATATATGATGGATATAGTTTCTGAACTTCTTGAAAAGAATAAAATGAGTAAATACAAACTTTCAAAATTATCGGGGGTACCGTACTCGACTATTTCCGATATCTGTTCCGGCAAAACCGACATAAAAAAGTCGTCGGCTGAAACTCTAGTCAGAATTGCCCATGTTTTTAAAGTTAAGCCTGAAGATATGCTTGGAAAACTTCAATATCCTTCGGCTTCTGTGAAAAAAGAAAACGGTAAAAAAGCCCAAAAGGCAAATGTTACACACGAAATAGAAGAAGCGGAGATTTCTCGATTGTCGGTTGACATAAATGCGGAAATGAAGAATATAAATTCGGAAAGTAAAGATAATATCGCAGAAGGGGTTGACATAACGTTTGTAAACAAAGTTCATGAAAGAATTAATTCTGTTGGAGAACTCGGATTCCTTGTGGCGTCAATAAAAGCCAATACAGTTATTAATCTCTATAACAGCGAACAAAAAAATGAAAGCAAATTTTTGCTTTCAATGATAGATGACTTTTGTGTAAAATATAATTTTCCCATATGCAGAGAATATGATTTTATAAGAAATGAGTAATAATAAAAAAATACCGATTGCGTTATAGCAAATCGGTATTTTTATTTTGGCTCTGCAAAGAATTCAAGAAAATCTGCCAGGCCGTCTTGATTGTTGTCTCTGAACGTTATATAAGAAGCGACAGCTTTTAATTTAGGATTGCCGTTAATAAGGCAAACACTTTTACCTGCTGCTTCAAACAGGGAGATATCATTTTCTTCGTCTGCAAATGCATATGAATTCTGAACTTTTATTCCTGAAAGTTCGCAAATTTTAATTAAAGAACTTCCTTTGCCTGATTCCCGCGGTATTATTTCCAAGAACTTATCATTTGAAAACATTACCGTAACTCTGTCTTCAAAAATTTCTTCAATTTGCTTTCTTGCTTCAAAGAGTTTTCCTCGGTCTTCGAAATTCATAAGAAGAATCTTGTAAGGATTGGGTGACGCAACAGATACACTGTCGACCAATCTTCCGGGAAGGTTTACATAATTTGTATAGTATCTAAATTCTTCAGTATCTTTTTCACTTAAGACTTCGTAATCGGAATACGTATGAAAATGAATTCCGAGATTTTTGGCTATATTCCGAACCCTTTCAAGAATATCACTATCAAGACATGTTCGTTCTTCAATTGAGGCAGTTTTGTAATTATATACAACTCCGCCGTTAAATGCTGCTATGTAATCGGTTATATCTTCGATTCCAAGTTTCTTTACAAGCTGAAGGGCCGATTGCAAAGGACGTCCGGTACTTATTACGAAAAGATGTCCTTTTTCTACTGATTGGAATAGAAGGGCCTTTGTTATCGGAGAAATTTCTTTTTCATCGGTAAGAAGGCTTCCGTCCAAATCGAAGAAGAGAGCAGCACGTATAAAAGGATTCGTGACAAATCCGTTTAAGTATGCTTTTTTTAAAGGAGGAAGGAGTTTGGTAGGGATAAACAAATCTCCGCGACCGCATCCAAGTGAAAGATTGGGCTTATTGTTTCCGTGAAAATCCGACCCTCCTGTAATAAGAAGTTTATATTTACTTGCAAGCTTTCTTATAAGTCGCTCATCTGTCTGAGAGTTTGTGGAGTAGATGGTTTCTATTCCTTTAAGACCGCTTTTTTTGAGAGAAGAAACAAGTTCCTCCAAATCACTGTCCGATAATTTGTACAGAATCGGATGAGCGAGCACAGGTATTCCTCCGCAAGCTATAATAAGAGATACTGCCTGTGTCGGGGTGATTTTTTCTCTTGGAATAAATCCCGGACAATCGTCTCCGATATATTTTTCAAAGGCTTCATCCATGTATTTGATATATCCGTGAGCGACCATGTATTTGGCATAATGAGCTCTTGTGATTACACTGTCCGGATATTCTTTTACAAAAGAGTCGTAATCTATGTCGATTCCCAGTTCGTTGAGCTTTTGGCACATCTTTATATTTCTGTTTTCTCTCGAATCACGGAATTCTTGAACTTTTGATATGAAATTTTCATTGTTCGGATTAATGTAGTATCCGAGAATGTGAATGTCTTTTCCTCGATATTCGGTGGAAAACTCAATTCCGGGAATAACTTCCAAATCGGTATTTTTTGATGCTTCCAGAGCTTCTTTTATTCCCTCGGTCGTATCGTGATCGGTAAGCGCAAAAGCCTCAAGATTGGATTTGAGGGCGAGGGATACAAGTTGCGTCGGCGTAAGAGTTCCGTCCGAAAAAGTGGAGTGGACATGTAGATCGATTGCCTGCATTTAGTTTTCGTCGTCTTCTTTCTTTGCAATGTAGATGGTACGTTTTCTGGCCATTTCGTCGTTTGCAAGATATTCGTCGTAAGTTGTAATCTTATCGATAAGCTGACCGTTAGGCATGATTTCCATGATACGGTTTGCAGTTGTTTCTATGAACTGATGGTCGTGGCATGAGAAAAGTTCTACACCGTTGAATTTAATAAGTCCGTTGTTGAGTGCCTGGATTGATTCCATGTCGAGGTGGTTTGTAGGCTCGTCAAGAATGAGGCAGTTGGCTCCTGAAATCATCATCTTGGAAAGAAGGCATCTAACTTTTTCGCCACCGGAAAGAACCTTGACTTTCTTCAAAGCATCATCCTGAGAGAAGAGCATTCTTCCAAGGAAACCGCGGACATACGTAATATCTTTTACGGGTGAGTAACCCATAAGCCAGTCGGTAATGATATCGTCTGTGTTGAAATCGTTTGTGTTATCCTTCGGGAAGTAAGCTTGGGATGTTGTTACGCCCCATTTGTACGTTCCTTCGTCAGGCTCAAGTTCGCCTGCAAGAATCTGGAAAAGGGTGGTTGTGGCAATTTCATTGCTTCCCACAAATGCAACCTTGTCTTCGCGACGAAGAATAAAGGATACGTTATCAAGAATCTTTTCACCGTTAATTGTTTTGGAGATTCCTTCAACCGAAAGAACTTCGTTTCCGATTTCTCTGTCGGGTCTGAAGTCGATGTAAGGATATTTTCTGCTTGAAGGTTTAATTTCTTCAAGTTCGATTTTTTCAAGTGCACGTTTTCTGGAAGTAGCCTGCTTTGATTTGGAAGCGTTTGCGGAGAAACGATTGATGAATTCTTGCAATTCCTTGATTTTTTCTTCCTTTTTCTTGTTGGCTTCTTTCATCTGCTTTACAAGAAGCTGGCTGGATTCGAACCAGAAGTCGTAGTTTCCGGCGTAAAGCTGAATCTTGCCGTAATCTATGTCGGCTGTCTGAGTACAAACCTTATTAAGGAAATGTCTGTCGTGGGATACGACGATGACGGTATTTTCAAAATTGATAAGGAACTCTTCAAGCCATGCGATAGCATCCAAATCAAGATGGTTTGTAGGCTCGTCGAGAAGAAGAATGTCGGGGTTTCCGAAAAGTGCCTTAGCAAGAAGAACTTTGACTTTTTCGTTACCGCCGAGTTCGCTCATCATTGTGTAATGAAGTTCGGTTTCGATTCCGAGGCCGTTAAGAAGGTTAGCTGCGTTTGATTCTGCTTCCCAACCGTCAAGCTCGGCAAATTCGCCTTCAAGCTCGCTGGCTCTTATACCGTCTTCGTCGGAAAAATCTTCTTTTGCATAAATTGCATCTTTTTCCTTCATAATTTCATAAAGTCTGGGATTTCCGAGGATTACCGTATCCATTACCGTGTAGCCGTCGTATTTGAAGTGGTCCTGCTCCAAAACACTGAGTCTCTGTCCGGGAGTTATTGCAATATCACCTGTTGTTGTTTCCAAATCTCCTGAAAGTATACGAAGGAAAGTAGATTTGCCGGCACCGTTTGCACCGATGATACCGTAGCAGTTTCCTTCTGTGAATTTAATGTTTACATCTTCGAATAAGGCTTTTTTGCCAAATCTCAATGATACGTTGTTTGCACTTATCATTTCTAAAAAATCCTTTCTTTTTTACATAAATACTGCGCCGCATGGGCGCAGATTATATTGATATTCTTTTGAAGAAAATCCTAATTCGGGATACGGGAAACAACCTGGCATTTGCCGTGGTTTTTACCGTAATAGAGTTTGTTGTCGGCTTGCTGAATAATATCTTCGATTCTATAGCTTTCATTCGCCTCGGAAACTCCGAATGTCATCGAAATCCTAATGGTATTGCCGTTTGAATATACTTCATTTTCACAAATTTTAGCCAGGATTCGTTCTCCGAGCGAATTGGCTGCGTCGAGATTGCCGTTGACGAGAATAAGTATTTCTTCACCGCCCCATCTGCATACGAAATCACCGTCACGCATTTGAGAAGAAATGGTGTTGGAAACCATAACAAGCACTTTATCACCGGCATCGTGTCCGTATGTGTCGTTGACTTTTTTAAAATCATCGATATCGCCGAGAATTACGCTGAATTGTTTTTTGTCCCTTTTTAATTTGTGCATTGCGATGTTTAATTGCTCAGTCATGCTTCTTCTATTGGCAAGCTTTGTCAAAGGATCGCAGGATGAAAGCATTTTTAACTGATTGTTTCTGTGCTCCAAAGCAGAAGTGCTGTTTTTCATCTCCATGGAGAACATAAATGAAATGGCTGCCAAAAATGACATTGTAAAAATGACGTTTACAATTTTGATAATTGCTATTAATACACTGTATTCCGACAGAAAATTCGGATCGGCCTCATAAGGATACATTATCGCAAAAAGATAAGTACCTATTGAAAGGAGAGAAACAATCGACGACCACAAAAAAGAATGCTTTACGTTTTTGGCAATCGTAGTAATGTAAAATGCTGAAGGAATCATCAGAATGCAATACAAACTGAAATACAGCAAATCTCCGTAAAACAGTGTGTTAAATATTACAAAAAGAATTACCTCGAGAGAGCAAATCACCGTAATGGTTTTGAATTGTTTGCTTTTGGCAAGAGTTACCATCCATTCATAAATCAAAAACGCCAAAAGGTTGTAAATAAGCATGGGAATATTGGCTAATCCAAGGAAAAAAAGACCGTCGATTAAGTGGATAAACGCGCAAGAATGGAGCAATAACGTAAATTTGTCGCGGTCTGACAAAAATTCTTCTCCTTTGATTACGTCCGATATGTACTTTAGGTAAAATTTTATCTGTTCCATAATTACTCCCAAAAGCAAATATACTAGGATATTCTATCATTTTTGGGAAATGAATACAAGGCAATTATAAATAAGTAGAGAAAAATATTAAAGAAATTTTTAAGACAATAAAATACATTAGCACTCTCTATTGACGAGTGCTAATTTTCGTGATATAAATACAAAATAGGCAATATAAAATGAGTAACATATCATGTATTTGTGTTAAAAAGAGGGTGATTGAATGAAACTTACAAAATTTACGCAAAATTCTCAAAATGCAATAAATATGGCACAGCAATACGCCATCGAATACGGCAATCAGGAAATAGAAGAAGAACATTTTCTGTATGCTCTTTTGAAACTTGATGACAGTCTTATTCTTAAGCTTGTCGAGAAGATGGAAATTAACTCGGAAGCTTTTACGGAAAGAGTTGAAAAAGGAATAGAAAAAAGGGTTAAGGTCAGCGGAGGAAATCAGTTCGTCGGCGCGAAACTTAACGAAGTTTTGATTACGGCGGAAAACCAGGCAAAGGCCATGGGAGACGATTACGTATCGGTAGAGCATCTGTTTTTATCAATGATTGACCATCCGAATAAGGAAATCGGCGAGATTTTCAGAGAGTACGGCATAACAAGAGAGAGATTTCTTACCGCGCTTTCATCGGTTCGAGGCAACGTCAAGGTTACAAGTGATAATCCTGAAGGCACATACGATGCCCTTAACAAATACGGAACGGACCTTGTCGAGAAAGCAAAGACCTCGAAGATGGACCCGGTTATCGGGCGTGATTCGGAAATCAGAAATCTTATAAGAATTCTTAGCAGAAAGACGAAGAATAACCCCGTTCTTATCGGTGAACCCGGTGTCGGAAAAACAGCCGTAGCCGAAGGACTTGCGCAAAGAATCGTAAACGGTGACGTTCCCGATGATTTGAAGGACAAGACGATTTTTGCTCTGGATATGGGCTCGCTTATTGCGGGAGCTAAGTACAGAGGTGAGTTTGAGGAACGTTTGAAAGCGGTTCTCGACGAGGTAAAAAGCGCTAACGGCGATATTATTCTTTTTATCGATGAGATTCATATGATTGTCGGTGCCGGAAAAACGGACGGCTCGATGGATGCCGGAAATATGCTCAAGCCCATGCTTGCCAGAGGCGAACTTCATTGTATCGGTGCGACGACACTTGATGAGTACAGAATTATTGAAAAAGACCCTGCTTTGGAGAGAAGATTCCAGCCTGTTCATGTTGATGAACCCACGGTTGAGGATACAATTTCGATTCTTCGAGGCATAAAAGACAGATATGAAGTTTATCACGGCGTAAAAATTATGGATAACGCCCTTGTGGCTGCTGCGGTTTTGTCTGACAGATACATTACCGACAGATTCCTTCCGGATAAGGCAATAGACCTTGTGGATGAGGCTTGCGCCATGATAAAAACCGAGATGAACAGTATGCCTGCTGAACTCGACGAGATGCAAAGAAAGATTCTTCTTATGGAAATTGAGGCTCAGGCATTAAAGAAAGAAGAAGATTCTCAAAGTGCGCAGCGTCTTGAGGAACTTCTTTCGGAACTCTCCAAAGAAAAAGAAGCTTTCATGTCGGAGAAGGCAAGATGGGAAAATGAAAAAGATGCGGCAAACAAGGTTTCTGCCATGAGAGAGCAGATTGATGCTTTGAAATCTGAGATTGAAGTGGCAAAAAGAGAAGGAGACCTTGCAAAAGCGGCAGAACTTACATACGGCGAACTTCCTAAACTTCAGGCAAGTCTCGATGAAGCGGAAAAGATTGCGGAGAACAAGGAAGAATCACTTGTTCACGAGAAAGTATCCGATGAAGAAATCGGAAAAATCGTATCACGCTGGACAGGAATTCCCGTTGCCAAGCTTAATGAAAGCGAAAGAAATAAGGTTTTGAATCTTGCGGACGAACTTCATAAGCGTGTTATCGGCCAGGATGACGGTGTGACAAAGGTAACGGAAGCAATTATCCGTTCGAAAGCCGGAATAAAAGATCCTTCAAAGCCTATTGGTTCATTTATTTTCCTCGGACCTACCGGTACGGGAAAGACAGAACTTGCCAAGGCACTTGCACAGGCGCTTTTTGATGATGAGAACAATATGGTTCGTATCGATATGAGTGAATATATGGAACAGGCCAGCGTTTCCAGACTTATCGGAGCTCCTCCCGGATACGTAGGTTATGACGAAGGCGGCCAGCTTACTGAGGCAGTCAGAAGAAAACCTTATTCGGTAGTACTTTTCGATGAGGTTGAAAAGGCGCATCCCGATGTATTCAATGTTCTTTTGCAGGTACTTGATGACGGTCGTATCACGGATTCACACGGAAAAACCGTTGATTTCAAGAATACGATTATTATCATGACATCAAATATCGGCGCGGACATTCTTCTTGAGTCTATTAACGAAGACGGTAATTTTGAAGAAGGAACCGAAGAAAAAGTTACAACCATGTTAAGAAGATTCTTCAGACCTGAATTCCTTAACAGAATTGATGAAACGATTCTCTTTAAGCCGTTAAGCAAGACTGTCATCGCGGGAATTATGGAACTTATCATAAATGATTTGAATAAGAGACTTGCGGATAGAGAATACAAAGTTATGTTAACTGAGGCCGCTAAGGACAAAGTTACTGAAGAAGGATACAATCCGAACTTTGGCGCAAGACCTCTTAAAAGATATGTCCAAAAGACTGTTGAAACCCTTGCGGCAAAAGCAATATTGAGCGGCAAGCTTCATGAAGGCGATACGATTAATATTGATGTTGAGGACGGACAGTTTGTGGTGAAGTAAGTTTGAAATGCACAGAGATGTTGAGTTATGTTAACTTGCATACGCTTTGAAATATGAGGATGATTCGGACGACCGGAATTACTTTAGTAATTCCGGTCGTTTTTTGTTGAGGCGGAGGCGACGTCAGTAGATGGGGCGTTATGGCTGAAATACTGACAAGTTTTCGGCGTAGGAGTCAGCGATTTGGAAGAAATATCCGAAACGCTGATATTTTTAGATGTGAAATAAAATTTCTTTGAAAATTATATTGACATATAATATTATACGTCGTATAGTATTATACGAAGCGAAGATGTGATCGATTTTTGCTTCATAATAAACTCGAGTAAATACTAATATTGAAATAACAGAAGATTTAACAAACCTTTTAAGGAAATTGCAGACGAAAGCTTATTTGCTGCTGCAGAAACGGAGGAAGCAATATGACTTATCAGTTAACGGCACCGCTTCTTGATGCTTGCGTGCTGGGGATAGTCGATAAGGAAGATGTGTACGGATACACGCTTACACAAAAATTTCGAGAACTGGTTGATATTTCCGAATCGACACTTTACCCGGTTTTGAGACGACTTCAGAAAGCGGATATGCTTACAACTTATGACCATGCATTCGAAGGCAGAAACAGGAGATATTATGCCATTACGGAAGCCGGTAAGGAACAATTACAGTTTTATAGAAATGAATGGTCGATTTACAAACAAAATATAGATAACCTGCTTGGAGGTGACATTAATGAATAAGAAAGAATTTTTGGCTGATCTTGAAAAAAGACTTAAATATGTCAGCGAAGAAGACAGGACCGATGCCATTGAATATTACAGTGAATACCTTTGCGACATGAATGTTTCGGATGAAGAAGATGTATGTGAAAAAATCGGCAAGCCGAAAGAAATTGCCGCAAACATTCTTACCGAATGCACCGAAAAAATGATTGCCGAGAAGAAAGAAAGCAAAAAAGGCAATGCAGGAAAGATTATTCTTCTTATTTTTGTTATTATTTTTTCGATACCGGTTTTGATACCGCTTGCAATAGTAATTATCACAGTGCTTTTTACGATTTTAACAATAGCGCTTTCTTTTATTGTTGCCGGTATAGGCTCCGCTGTCGGAGTTTTGTTTGCAAAAGGAATTGTTCAGAAAATGGTTTGCCTCGGTGCGACTTTTATACTTTGGGCTTTGGCTGTTTTGCTTTTGGTCGGGGTATATGAACTCGGAAGATTATCGATTCTTCTTATTATCAAATTAAGCAAGAAATCAGGAAAAAAGGAGAATAACAATGAAGAAAATAATTAAATGGATTTGTATAATATCGTGTGCATTTTTGATTTTTGGAATAGCGCTTGTCAGTGTCGGTGTGCTTCTTGGCGGAAAACCGAGTTGGACGGTAAATATTGATACCGGTTCGTTTAACACAGTTTCCGAAGAAAATTATGTTGAGAAATCTTTTGATCTTGATGCATTTTCTAAGATAGACAGCAATACTTTTTCGGAGGATTTTCAAATTGTAAAAGGCGATGATTATAAGATTGAATATCGTACATTAGAAACAAAAGAACCTGTGGTTGAAGTAAAAAACGGGAAATTAAGCATCGATGTTCCGAAAGTTCCTCAAATGTCTTTTGCATTTAATTCAGTGGATAACAGAGAATATATTATCCTCACGGTTCCCGATAATGAAGATATTTACGATGTTGATATTGACATGACATCAGGTTCCACCGACATAGAGCAAATCAACATAAAAGGAAAAATTTATTGCACGTCGGGCAAATTGACAATTAATGAAACAAAGGCGGCTGAAAACTTGTCTGTTGAACTTACTTCCGGCGAATGTGAGATTGAGGATTCGATTTTTAATGAATTTGAAGGGAAACTGGGCTCAGGCGATTTTGCAGCATCAAATATTGAGGCTACAAAATTTGATTATCATGCAACTTCGGGCGAAGGAACCTTGAAGGATATAAAAGCGGAAAAAATGACGACAGATATTACTTCCGGAGATATAAAATCGGAAAATATTGTTTGTGACAACTTTGAGCATACGGCATCATCGGGCGTGTTAAAAATTGATACCATTGAGACAACATCCTTTAGTTCGGATATTTTGTCAGGTGATGTTAAGGTTAATAATATGACGGCAGAAAAAGTTGATGTTTCGGCATCTTCCGGTGTGACCCAAGTGGAAATTGTCGGCAATCAGGATGATTACGGCATGGATTTGCAGGCTTCTTCCGGTGACATTGATTTCGGTGATATCAGTGTAGATAAAAATCTGAAACATGGCGAGGAAAAGGATAAACAGATTAAAGTCAAAATTTCCAGTGGCGATGTAAAGATTACATTTAAGTAAAAGTTTGTATGAAAAGTTCAACTAAAAATATTTTGTAGAAAAAGCATATAAAATAGACGAAAATAATCTGCGTGACGCGTTAAACTTGTACTCTACTTTAAGTAGGTACATGATTCTTTAGAAACATTATAAAATGGCTGCATGGAGGTGAATAACCATGAATCAGTATGTTACAGGTGCGGTTATAAAAGAACTTAGAGAAAAAAATAAAATGACTCAAAGCGAACTTGCAGCCAAATTAAATGTTTCGGATAAAACCGTTTCGAAGTGGGAGACGGGAAAAGGATATCCGGACATTTCTCTGCTGGAGCCGATTTCAAGTTTGTTCGGCATTTCTCTTACTGAATTATTATCCGGAAATGCAATTACAAATATGAATGTTTCGGCCAATATGCTTCGTTCGAAATTTTATGTTTGTCCGGTGTGCGGAAATGTAATTCACAGCATGGGCGAAATGACAATCAGCTGCCACGGAGTGCAATTAATGCCGGAACAGCCGGATTTTTCTGATGAAAGTCATATGATTCTTGTGGAAAGAATAGAAGATGAATATTTTGTTCAAATTTATCATGATATGAAAAAAGAGCATTATATTTCATTTATTGCCGCATTGTCGTCGGACAGCGTTCAAATGATAAAACTGTATCCCGAAGGTCAGGCGTCTGCCAGGGTGAAATTCAGAGGCGTAAAGAAGATTTACTGTTTCTGTAATCGTGACGGATTGTTTTATATTGATGTAAACAGGCATATCGATGGACGGGATAAACAATATGATGATATAAAAAAGCGTGCGGAACTTGAAAAAGTCGCGAAAATGCGGTTTGGCTAATATACTTTGATGAGAGCGTGCGAGGCAGAAAATTAACGAAAAAAAACGAAGTAAAAAAAGTAAAAGTTTTTGTTGACATTCAAAACGTCATTTGGTAATATATAACTTGTCCGCGAGAAACGGACAAGCAAATGCGATAGTGGTGCAGTTGGTAGCACACGACCTTGCCAAGGTTGAGCTCGCGGGTTCGAGTCCCGTCTATCGCTCTATAAAAACAAAAAAGATATCCGGTTCGGATATCTTTTTTGTTTTTATAGAGCGATAGACGCAAACTCACCGCAAGGCAGGTTCGTTCTCGCCTGCCGGCTCGGTCGGCGCGAATTACAACACAAGGACGAAAATCGCGAGATATGTTGTAATATACAAGTTCACGGGGAAGTAAATTACAACATAGAAGGTTATTTCCGCGAAACAGTTGTAAATCACTCGCGGCAGAAGAGGTAAATTACAACACAAAGCCGAAAATCGCGAGATATGTTGTAAAAAGACATATCTATAAATATTATTAATTTCGTTTTATAATAAATGGAGTATAATTTCCTATAAACTCAATTTGGAGGTAATATACATTGAATTCTATCGATTATAAGTTGGTTGAGAATCAATTATCTGCAGAAGATTTTATAAGACTAAAAGTTGCTGCGGGTTTTAGAGACAGACCGATAGCCCAAGTGGAAAGGGCACTTAAAAATGATTTGTTGGATGTTGTTGCCGTCATAGATAACAGAGTTGTAGGAATGGGCAGACTTGTCGGCGACGGAGTTATGTATTGGTATTTGCAGGAGATAGTGGTTTTACCGGAATATCAGGGCAAAGGCATTGGCACTGCCATAGTGAATTATTTGCTTGATTACGTCAGGGAACATACGGAAAAAGGTACTTTTACAAGTGTGGGATTGACGGCGGCAGAAGGAAAAGAAACTTTTTACGAAAGATTCGGCTTTCAAAACAGCAGAGGAATGAATTTATATATCGAGAGTTAAAATATGAACAAAGTTTATTACCATCTTCCGGGGCTATTTGAGTTCTATGAGCTATATGAAATATATTTAAAACTTTGGCGAAGTCATCGCGAGTTTTTCTATGAATGGTGCGAAATCGGGTCGATTTACGGCGCGCCGGCAGATTCTTTGTGGGGCGGCGGACGTGTGGGGTTTGGCGATGCCAACCCTTTGGACGTTAAGGAATTGATGAATGAATATAAGTTTTCAGCAAGGCTTACTTACAGTAATTCTTTACTTTCCGACGAGGATTTAAAAGATCGAAAATGCAATGAAATTTGCAGACTATTTTCAAAAGATGTATCGATACAAAGCGGAGTAATCGTATATTCCGATATTCTTCTTAATTATTTGAAGGCAAATTATCCAAACTTTTATTTTGTGTCCTCGACCACAAAAGTAATAACCGATTTCGGCGGATTGATAAATGAACTTGACAGAGAAGATTTTAAATTTGTTGTGCCGGATTTCAGACTCAATAAGTCTTATGATAAATTAAAAGAATTGACGCAAATACAAAAAGACAAAATTGAATTTTTGTGCAACGAATGTTGTGATTTTTCGTGCATGGACAGGAAAAAGTGTTATGAAAATGTAAGCCGGAAGTCTCTTGGAGAAAATTGCCCGGAGCATAATTGTAAGTTTTCCGGCAAAGGCAACGGATACAGTTTTGCAAAAGCCATGAAAAATCCGGGATTTATCGGAACGGATGATATTATAAATACCTATTTGCCAATGGGATTTTCGAACTTCAAATTGGAAGGACGGGGCCTTGGAAGCGCCATGGTTTTGGAAATCCTTTTGTATTACATGGTTAAGCCGGAATACAGAATCAGTGTCAGGGAAGAAATATATCTGGATTGCATGCTTGATTTGTTTTAATTTGTATCGAAAACTCAAAATTCATAAGTAAAAGGAAATATAAAACCATATGAAAGAAAAAATGATGAATAAAGCTATATTTTGGGACAGCGATGGGACTTTACTATACGGTAATGAATCATTTGCCGAGTCGTTTGTGAAATCCTGTAAAGGAGTTGGTTACGAGATAAGCATAGAAAAAGCAAGAGAACTTATGCGTGATATTTGTTCATGGTATCGCCCGGAGATAGATCATTCCAATCAGGATGGAGAAGAATGGTGGAAGAGTTTATTGAGTAAGATTGAGTATTTTTGCAAGGAAGCGGGACTAACGGATAAGCAAATCAGTAGTATTTTACCTTCTTTCAGAGAGAATGTAATAAGCTATGACTATAAGGCATATAATGACGCAAATGAGATACTTAAATACTTTAAGTTAAATGGTTTTAGGAATTATATTATTTCCAATAATTTTCCGGAGTTGAATCAAGTCTTTGAAAGATTGGGGTTGGATGAATACATTAGTGGATATATTACATCGGCCGGTGCAGGATACGAGAAACCCAATATTAAGATTTTTGAAATTGCCATGCAAATGGCTGAGCATCCGGAAATATGTTATATGATTGGTGATAATCCAAAAACTGATTATGCAGGCGGCAAGGCTGTCGGAATGAACACAATATTGGTGCACAATCAGAGTCCGGAATGTGAACATTGTTGCGAATGTCTATTGGACTTAAAAGCCTATTTTGGCTAAGTTTCTATTGCTTATGAGTAAGGCATTGTAGAGAATTTTTTTGAGTGAAAGGAAAGGGTAAATAATATGGAAAAAATATGGAAAGAAATGTATGAGGCAGCCAAGGGCGTTTTAGGAGAGAAGGTTATTTCAGATTATGTAACTGCGGGGGGAGTTTCTGCAGCAATTCTCTCTAAAACGGGACGAATCTATACAGGTGTATGTATAGATACATGTTCAACGCTTGGAATATGTGCAGAAAGAAACGCTATATTTAATATGATTACCAATGGTGATTATGAGATTGATAAAGTTTTGTGTATTCCGCCATTTGAAGGGAAAGGAGCACCTTGTGGGGCATGTCGGGAATTAATGGTTCAACTTATGCCCGATAAATATAAAGATATAGAAATAATGTTGGACTATTCCAAAGAAAAAATAGTAACTTTGGGAGAATTAACCCCTGAGTGGTGGATAGGATAATTCCTATTTCATGAAATAAACTTGGGCTGTAGAGATGATAGATAATTCAGATTATTTTATACGAGGTGACGAACAAATGGAAGAAGAATATTATGAAATGCTTGAAATAGGCAAATTAGATTTATACTATCCCGTGAAAATTAGAGGATTTGAGGGCGAGTGCTTTATGTACAGCATTTATTTTGAAAATGCCGACATTAATGATATGTATGATGAATTACAAGATGCTGTGACTAAATTTAGTGATGCTCATGGTGAAGATGATTATCAAGGCTATATAAGCATCACAAATGCCGGTGATAAGGTTACCATCTATCATGATCTTGGAAACACGGACGGATCAAACGGACCGATTCACGGAATGTTAAAAACGTTTAATTCAATCAAAGGAATTAAGAATGTTATCATAAACGAAGATTATGTACCCATGAGTGAAGAT
>JAZQQI010000037.1:0-42512 GCA_045628965.1 Lachnospiraceae bacterium
AAGTGCAATGCAGTCACAAAAGAAGAACGGACGGCTTTGGTAAATGTTACGAAAAAAATGCGAATCAAAATTTCCGGAACGAGAGATTACGATGAAGCCATCATTACCAAAGGCGGTGTTTCGTTAAAGGACATTAATCCAAAGACTATGGAAAGCAAGAGGGTTAAGGGACTTTTCTTTGCGGGAGAAGTGCTTGATCTTGATGCTTTTACAGGCGGATTTAATCTTCAAATTGCTTTCAGCACCGGATATGCTGCAGGCGATTCGTAAAATAAAAAGGAGAACGAAAAATGGGATTTAACATAGCAATCGACGGCCCTGCAGGAGCAGGCAAATCTACAATAGCAAAGGCATGTGCAAAGAAACTCGGATTTGTATATGTCGATACGGGAGCAATGTACAGAGCAATTGCTTTGTATCTTTTAAGAAAAGGAGTTGCTATTGACGACAACGAAGGTTTTGAAAAATATTGCGCGGAAGCAAAGGTTTCAATCGAATATGTTGACGGTACTCAGGTGGTTCTTTTGAACGGCGAAAACGTAAACGGCCTTATAAGAACGCAAGAGGTGGGAAACATGGCTTCTGCCAGCTCAACAAATAAGAAAGTCAGAGCTCAACTTCTCGAATTGCAAAGGGAACTTGCGAAGAATAATGATGTCATTATGGACGGAAGAGATATCGGAACAAATATTCTTCCGAATGCGCAGTGTAAGATTTATCTTACTGCTTCCAGCAGAATAAGAGCGGAACGAAGATATCTCGAACTTAAAGAAAAAGGTACGGAATGCAATCTTGATACCATCGAGAAAGAAATAATTGAGAGAGATGAGCGTGACATGAACAGAGAAATCGCACCTCTCAAACAGGCAGAGGATGCCGTGTATCTTGACACATCGGCTATGAACGTTGAAGAAGTCGAAAAGAAAATTTTGGAAATTGTCGCATCCAAAAGATAACGGGGCTTAATTATATGGAAGTCAAACTTGCCAAATCCGCCGGCTTTTGTTTCGGAGTCAAAAGAGCGGTTGATTCAGTATATGAACAAATAGAAAAAGGCGGTATTATCTACACCTTCGGACCGATTATTCATAACGAGCAGGTCGTAAAGGATCTTGAAGAAAAAGGTGTCAAAGTAATTAATTCCGTCGAGGAACTCGATTCGCTCAAAAAAGGATGCGTAATAATCCGCTCCCACGGAGTGTCTGAAAGCGTATACAAAAAGATTGAAGAAAAAGGGTTTGACATATTTGATGCCACATGTCCTTTTGTCAAAAGAATTCATAATATAGTCAGAAAAGAAAGCGAAAACGGAAGAAACATAGTAATTATCGGGGATGCCGGACATCCGGAAGTTGAAGGAATAAAGGGGTGGTCGGTTAAAGAAACCTTTGTAGTAGGCTCCAAAGAAGAAATACCGAATTTATGTGGGAAATTAAACGGACCGATATGCGTAGTATCGCAAACTACATTTAATCATAATAAATTTGAAGATTTTGTTGAAGTTTTGAAAAAAAATTGCTATAATACTGATGTTATGGTTGTGAACACTGTATGTAATGCAACCGACGAGCGTCAAAAAGAGGCCGCAGAACTCGCTGCTTCGGTTGACGCAATGATTGTTATAGGAGACTCTCTCAGTTCGAATTCGCGCAAACTTTATGAGATTTGCAAGGCGAAATGCGAGAACACTTATTTCATTCAGACACTTAAGGATTTGCATTTGGAATTACCGACTAATGCTGGCCTGGTGGGAATTACAGCAGGGGCATCGACCCCAAATTACATTATTGAGGAGGTTCAAAAAAATGTCTGAGTTGACTTTTGAACAAATGCTTGATGAATCATTTAAAACAATTCGAACAGGAGAGATAGTTAGCGGTGAAGTTATCGATGTTAAACCCGATTACATGATTTTAAATATCGGCTACAAATCCGACGGTATCTTATCCAAATCCGAATATACCAATGACATGAGCATTGATTTGACGGAGAAAGTTAAAGTCGGCGACACGTTAGACGTGAAGGTACTTAAGGTAAATGATGGTGAAGGACAGGTTTCTCTTACATATAAGAGACTTGTTGCAGACAAAGGTTCTAAGGCATTGGAAGATGCATTCAACAACAAGACGGTTGTTAAGGGTGTTGTATCCGCAATCCCCAATAACAAGGGCGTTATCGTAGTTGTTGACGAAGTAAGAGTATTTATTCCTGCCGGACTTCTTTCAGATGTATTCGAAAAAGATTTATCCAAGTTCATGGATAAGGAAATCGAATTCATTATGCAGGAGTACGATCCCAAGCAGAGAAGATATATCGGAAACAGAAAAGAACTTATCGTTTCACAGAAGGCTAAGGCTTTGGAAGAAGTTCTTTCTAAGATCAAAGTTGGCGATACGGTAGAAGGTACTGTAAAGAACGTTACAGATTTCGGTGCATTCATAGATCTCGGAGGAATCGACGGACTTCTTCATATCAAGGAGATGAGCTGGGGAAGAATCGAGAATCCTAAGAAAGTATTCAAATCCGGTGATACTGTTAAGGTTCTTATCAAAGAGATTAACGGAACAAGAATTTCTCTTTCTACAAAGTTTGAAGATGAGAATCCTTGGAAGGATTTAAGCACAAGATTTCCTGTAGGCAGCGTTGTAACAGGTAAAGTTGCAAGAATGACTGATTTCGGTGCATTCGTTCAGCTTGATGAAGGTGTTGATGCACTTCTTCATGTTTCTCAGATTTCCAAGAACCATGTTGAGAAACCTTCGGATGTTCTTAAAATCGGTGATGAAGTTACAGCCGAGATTACTGAGGTTAATGAAGAGACAAACAGAATTAGTCTTTCCGTAAGAGCTATGTTACAGCCCAAGAAAGAGAATAAAGAAGATAATGCCGATGACAATTCGGATTATGCATCTGTTGATATTGAAGCTGTTGCCGCTAAGGAAGCAGAAGAATCCGATCAGTAATTATTTTGTACTGCAAAAGGCACATGAATAATGTGCCTTTTTATAATATTAGGGGATAAAATG
Organism: Lachnospiraceae bacterium; assembly: GCA_045628965.1. Lineage (GTDB taxonomy): Bacteria > Bacillota > Clostridia > Lachnospirales > Lachnospiraceae > UBA3766. Next base: position 3,027 of record JAZQQI010000037.1, read on the forward strand.
AGGGGGTAAATGAATAATATGTCATATGATTATGAGCAGTTTAAGACGGAAGTTTTTAAATTGACGCAAATCGATCTTAACGCTTACAAAGAGAAACAGATGAAAAGAAGGATTGACACATTGATATTGCGTCATAACCTTAAGGATTACGAGAATTTTGTAAAGAGTTTGAAGACCGACAAAGCGGTCCTTGAAGATTTCGTCAATTACCTTACAATCAACGTATCTGAGTTTTACAGAAATCCAGATCAATGGAAGATTCTTGATGAGACGGTATTTCCCGATTTGATTGGTAAGTTCGGTAAGAGGCTGAAGGTTTGGAGTGCAGCATGTTCAACGGGTGATGAACCTTACTCGCTCGTTATGGCTCTTACAAGACATGTTAATCTTAATGAGATTAACATTAATGCAACAGATATTGATAAGCAGGTTATTCTTACTGCGAAGAATGGTATTTACAATGATAAATCCATAGTTGGTGTTCCTGCCGATATGAAGAGTAAATATTTCAAAAAATTGTCGGATTCGTCGTTTCAGATTGATAACTGCATTAAAGAAAGGGTTACTTTCAAAGAACATAATCTTTTGAAAGACCCGTATCCTACAGGTGTTCAGCTTATAGTATGCAGAAACGTATTGATTTATTTCACGGAAGAAGCCAAAGAGGAAATATTCCGCAAATTCTATGATGCACTTGCACCCGGAGGAATTTTGTTCTTAGGCTCAACTGAACAGATGATGAGTTATAAAGAAATAGGATACGAAAGAAGAGCTTCTTTCTTCTTTGAAAAACCGATGAAGTAAAAAAATAATCGCATGTTCAAAAGAACATGCGATTTTTAATTTAATGTTACGTGGATTTGTTTTTATGATATTACGAACATGTGCTGAAGTATGTGCTCTGCGTATTTGTTAAAACTTTCTCTGGATGTTTTGAATTCGTTCGTCAACTCAAAGTACATACTCGGGTCTCTGTAATCTCTTTTGTAAAACGGCTCGAACAACACTTCCCATTGGGGGAGGTAAGTAGATGTTTTACGTGTGTAACAATTGGCTGCCGTTGCAGGTGCTTTGTGGTCTTTTGCGATAAATTCTGCTACCGATTTGTGTACGGCCATGTCTTCGTTGGGAAGATAGTAGTAATCTCTGTAATTTGAGTAGAAATACTTCATTTCTTCTTCAAAAAGAGGAACTTTCAAAATACCGTCAATTCCGTCACAGGTAAAATAGCATCCGTTTGCCGCATATGAAAGAGGTACGGGAATGGAATGACGGAATCTCAATGTCAAAATTAATTCCTGACGCTTCTTGTTTTCGTAATCGTTATAATAATTTGCCTTGACCTTCATAACTCTCAAGGAGAGATTGAATAAATCAGGAATTGCGAGAAGCGAAACCATATGAAGCATTCCTTCGACGTCTTCTTTGTTGTGAAGGAGAATTGTTTCAAGAATTTCCTCATTTTTGCTGACTACGTACTCGTGATAATGATTAATGAGTTCTCCGCCGTCGAGTCTGTCTCTTCGAATCATTCCGAGAAAAGTCTGAAGCGTCTTTTGTCTGCAATCTTCGATTTTCAAAAAATTCTTGTAAGGTTTGATTCTCTTGTATATGTCAAGGCCGTCGAAATTCTCGAATAAAAAGTTTATTTCGTACTGGTCGCATTTTTGCTGCAAGAAAGGAATATCAAATTGATTTCCGTTAAAATGAATCAAATATGAGTAATTGACGCTGAATTCGAGGAATGCTTTGAGAACATCGATTTCTTCATCGTAATTCTCTGCAAGCCATTGAATCAATTGCCATTCTTCATTTTCATAATATGAACAACCTATCATATAAAGATTGGAACTTTTGGCTGAAAAGCCGGTTGTTTCAATATCAAGAAACAAAATATCCTTTAATTCGGCAAGCTTTTCGACAGGATAATTGATTTCTTTGATTTGAGTTGAACATTGAATAGTTTTCATTGAAAAGACCTTCCCTCAATACAATTTTTACTTAATTATATAATACTACATTTAATTAATTTAATATAGTATTTTTTTTTCAAAAGTAGTAAGATTAAAAGGTAGTTTTATAAATAATTTACAAAGGGGGATTGATTTTGTTTACATTTCACGGTGGTATTCATCCCTATGAAGGAAAAGAAGTTTCCAAAGACAAACCAATAAAGGATTATTTGCCAAAAGGAGATCTTGTTTTTCCTTTATCTCAACATATCGGTGCTCCTGCCGAACCTGTAGTGTCGGTCGGCGAAAGAGTTCTTGTCGGACAACTGATTGCCAAAGAAACGGGCTTTGTTTCGTCACCCATTTATTCATCCGTATCGGGTATTGTCAAGGCTATAGAACAAAGAAGAATTATAACGGGCGATCATGTTAACTCCATTGTAATAGAAAATGATAATCGCTATGCCGAGATTTCTTTTGTGGGCCACGAAGATTATGCTTCGCTCGACAGAGAAGAGATTATTTCTTTAATACAGAAAGCCGGAGTCGTAGGAATGGGCGGAGCCGGTTTCCCTACGCATGTCAAACTTTCTCCCAAGGATCCGGATAAGATTGATTATATTATTGCCAATTGCTCAGAGTGCGAACCTTATCTTACGAGCGATTACAGAATTATGCTTGAACAACCGGAAAGACTTGTTGAAGGCCTTAGAATAGAACTTTCGCTTTTTAAAAATGCGAGAGGTATTCTTGCTGTTGAAAATAATAAGCCTGATTGTGTCAAAATTCTCAAGGAATTAACAAACGGCGATGACAAAATCACCGTAATTCCGCTAAAAACCAAATATCCTCAGGGTTCTGAGCGCCATTTGATTTTTGCAACAACAAAAAGAGCGATTAATTCGTCCATGCTTCCGGCAGACGCAGGATGCATTGTTAACAATGTCGATACGATTTGTTCGGTATATCAGGCTGTTTGTGAAGGCAAACCTTTAACTAAGAGAATAGTAACGGTTACGGGAGATTGCATAAGAAATCCTCAGAATTTCAGAGTTCCCATCGGAACCAATTATCATGAACTTGTTGATGAAGCGGGCGGTTTTGTGAAAGAACCCGAAAAAATCGTTTCGGGAGGACCTATGATGGGCTTCGGAATATTTGATTTGGATGTACCAGCCACCAAAACTTCTTCCGCACTTCTTTGCCTTTCTAAAGATGAAGTGTCTGCTGTTAAGGAGACGGCATGCATCAATTGCGGAAGATGCCTTGAAGTTTGTCCTGCAAGAGCCGTTCCTTCCAAACTTGCGGATTATGCACAACATAAGGACAGGGAAAGATTTGAAAAGAACAACGGTATGGAGTGTATCGAATGCGGTTGTTGCAGTTATGTGTGTCCTGCCAAAAGACAGCTTACGCAGTCAATCAAATCTATGAGAAGAATGATACTCGCAGACAGAAAGAAAGGAGGAAATAAATAATGGGTGAAAAGAAATATAAAGTTTCCTCCAACCCGCACGTAAGAGACAACATGTCTACAAGAACTATTATGCTTCTTGTTGTCGTAGCGCTTTTACCTGCTACGGGATTCGGAATATTTAATTTCGGATATCATGCCGCTCTTTGCATATTGGTTTCGGTCGGGGTTTCGGTTCTTTCGGAATTTTTGATGTGTAAAATTATGAAAAAACCGGTGACGATAGGTGACTGCTCCGCTATAGTAACGGGACTTTTACTGGCTCTTAACCTTCCTCCGATGTTTCCTTTATGGATGACGGCTCTTGGCGCAATGTTTGCAATAATAGTCGTAAAAATGCTTTTCGGAGGACTCGGTCAAAACTTTATGAATCCCGCACTCGGTGCGAGATGTTTTCTTTTGATTTCTTTTGCAAAGTATATGACCGATTTTGAATGCGATGCATATACGGGGGCAACTCCTTTGGCTATATTGAAAGCGGGAGGAGATGTCAATATTTTTGATATGGTAATCGGAAGAACAGGGGGAACAATCGGCGAGACAAGCATGATAGCTCTTGTGCTCGGCGCATGTTTTCTTATAGCTTTGGGAATTATCGATTTGAAGATTCCCGGAGTTTATTTGTTGACTTTTATTGTGTTTGTTGCCGTTTTCGGAGGAAACGGATTTGATTTGAATTACCTTTCGGCACAGCTTGCCGGCGGAGGATTGATGCTTGGTGCGTTCTTCATGGCAACCGACTATGTTACAAGACCGATTACCAAGATAGGACAGATTGTTTATGGTTTTGTTCTCGGAATTCTTACAGGAATTTTCAGAGTGTTCGGTCCTTCTGCGGAAGGCGTATCGTATGCAATAATTATCGGCAATCTCCTTGTACCGTTAATTGAAAGAATTACGCTTCCCAAAGCTTTCGGTAAAGGAGGCGAGAATTTCTGATGAAAATGACTAAAGACGATTTAATTAAGTTATTGAAGGATACTGCGGTTATTTTTGCGATTACCCTGGTAGCCGGAATTCTTCTCGGTTTTGTATATGAGCTGACAAAAGACCCTATAGAAAAACAGGAAGTTCAGGCCAAGGCTGATGCGTGCGGAGAAGTTTTCAAGGAAATCGATCCCGAAGGAAATCTTTCAAAGGTGTGTGAACTTTCGTTCAATCAGATAGAAATTGACGCTTCGGTAAGCAAGAAACTTGAAGATGAAGGATATACGGGCTCTTACGTTGACAGCATATATGAAGCGTACATGGAAGACGGAACTCTTTACGGATATGTAATCGGAATTGTCGCAACAGAAGGTTACGGTGACAAAATCAGTTTTTATATGGGTGTAACTACGGATTCCATGCTTAAAGGAATTTCGATTCTTTCGATATCGGAAACGCCGGGTCTTGGAATGAATGCCGAAAAAGTACTTGTTCCTCAGTTCAGAAATAAAAAACTTGAATTGTTTAACGTTGTTAAAACCGGAGCTTTGTCTTCAAACGAAATCGATGCTATAACATCGGCAACGTTGACTTCAAACGCAATTACGAACGGAGTAAATACCGGCGTAAGATATTTTCAGATAATGAACGAAGGAGGGGTTGTCAATGAATAAATGTATAGAACGTCTTTATAACGGCGTTATTAAAGAGAATCCCACATTCGTTTTGATGCTCGGAATGTGCCCGACTCTTGCAGTTACCACATCTGCAATCAACGGACTTGGCATGGGCCTTTCGACGATGGTTGTTCTGGCGCTTAGCAATATGCTTATATCGGCATTGAGAAAAATCATTCCCGAAAAAGTCAGAATTCCTGCATATATAGTGATTATTGCCACTTTCGTTACGGTTGTGGAGCTTTTGATGCATGCTTATCTTCCTGACCTTTATTCGGCGCTCGGAATTTATATTTCGCTTATCGTCGTTAACTGTATAATTCTTGGAAGAGCTGAAAGTTATGCGTCCAAAAATCCCGTTCTTCCCTCACTTTTTGACGGAATAGGAATGGGACTCGGATTTACGTTGGCACTTACTTTAATAGGTCTTTTGAGAGAGTTTTTGGGCGCCGGAACACTTTTCGGAGTCGAAACCGCTTCGATATTCGGCAAACCCTTCGGAGAAATACTTTACGGTCTTGTTCAAAAGATTTTTGCACATGGAACAAAGGGCTTCGCAAGGTATACGAGAATCGTGCTTGAAAGAGAATGCGAATCGTTCTCGCCCGTTGGTATTCTTGTTATGGCACCCGGTGCGTTTTTTGTACTTGCAACTTTGACCGCCATTCAGAATTTCATTAAAGAAAAAGGCGCGAAAAAAGGCAAAGACACGTCTAAAATTCAATCCGGTTGCGGCAATGATTGTATGAATTGCACGAATCTTCATTGCGACGACAGGCATTTTGAAAATAAAACGGGTGAAACCGATAAGTTGAATGAAATACTTGACGATTCGACTTCAAATGAAAATGATGAAGTTTCGGAAGAAAAAGAAAGCAAAGATAATTCTGTACCCGATAGTGAAGAAAAAGAGTCGGATGAAACTATCGAAAATCCTAATGAAGAAAGTACCGAAAGTGAAGAAAAAGCCGAAGATAAGTTAGAACAAAACGAAGAGACGGATTCTTCAGAGGAAGAGAAGGAGGGCAAAGACAATGAATAGCGGTTATTGGTCTGAAATTATAGTAATTGCCATAAGTTCTTCTCTTATAAGCAATGTCGTACTCAGTCAGTTCCTCGGACTGTGTCCTTTCCTCGGCGTTTCCAAAAAGGTCAAAACGGCTGCCGGAATGGGCGGGGCTTTAATGTTTGTAATTACGATTTCTTCGCTTGTTGCCGGACTAATTTACAAATACATACTTACTCCGTTAAATATAAGTTATTTAAAGACAATTGTGTTTATTCTTATTATTGCGGCGCTTGTTCAGTTTGTTGAATTCTTCCTGAAGAAATACATGAAATCGCTTTATCAGGCGTTGGGTGTTTATTTGCCTCTTATTACTACAAACTGTGCGGTTCTCGGTGTTGCAATCAATAACGTGAATTTGGAATATGACATTTTTACCGGTGTCGTTAACGGTTTTGCTACAAGTGCAGGATTTGCCGTATCGATAATTATATTGGCAGGTATTCGAGAGAAGATGGAATATAATGATATTCCGAAGTATCTTAAGGGAATGCCGATTGTTCTTGTTACGGCCGGCCTTATGGCAATTGCATTCTGCGGTTTTTCGGGGTTGATTTGATGATTCTTTTACGTCGGTTCGAATTGTAAAACGAATTTATTTTCGGAGGTATTTTATGAATTTTACCGGTATTTTGTGGGCCGTTCTTATTGTGGGACTGGTTGGACTGTTTATAGGACTGTTTCTCGGTTTTGCTTCGATTGTTTTTAAGGTTGAAGTTGACGAGAGAGAAGAAAAAATTGCAGAAACTTTGCCCGGAAACAATTGCGGCGGATGCGGGTTTGCAGGATGTTCCGCTTTGGCGGCGGCTATCGCCAAAGGCGAAGCATCGGTCAATTCCTGTCCGGTAGGCGGAGAGAAAGTAGGTAAAAAGATTGCCGATATCATGGGCGTGGAAGCAGAACCACAAATAAGAATGACTGCTTTTGTCAAATGTAACGGTGATTGCGATAAAGCTGTTTTTTATTATGATTATGTCGGTCAGAAAGACTGTCAGATGCTCAATTTCGTGCCGAACAGAGGACCTAAGTCATGTAATCACGGATGCCAGGGCTTCGGAACGTGCGCAGAAGTATGTCCGTTCGGGGCAATAAAGGTTGTTAACGGAGTGGCTAAGGTTGATAAGGAACTTTGTAAAGCCTGTGGCAAATGTATTTCGGTTTGTCCTCAACATCTTATAGAACTTATTCCGTACGAGGCAAAATATGCGGTAGCATGTTCTTCAAAGGAAAAAGGTCCGGTTACAATGAAGGAATGCCAATCAGGATGCATCGGTTGCGGATTGTGTAAAAGAAATTGTTCAGAAGATGCGATTGAAATCATTGATTTCCATGCCGTTATCGATTATGAAAAATGTATCGGCTGCGGAACCTGCGCAGAGAAGTGCAAACGAAAATCTATTTCGGAATTATAAAAATAAGCCTCCGAAATTGCGGTTAAAAATCTGAATATCGTATATCCGATAATCAGTACATATTCCGTAATTCGGAGGCTTTTTGATTTTAATAGAAAATAGCGGTAGCGTTGTGACGCTGGAGAATGTTCTGACTCTTTTCTTCGCCGAGAATAAGGCAGATTGTAGACAAAGCGTCCGCATCGACGGAGGAAGGTGCTTTTACGGTTACTGCTTTTATGCTTGAGCTTACTGGAAAGCCCGTGGCTGTATCGAGAATGTGGTGATATTTTATTCCGTCTATTTCAACGTATCGTTCGTAAGTGCCGCTTGTGACGAGAGATTCGTTTGAAAGTTCTGTTTCGGCTATTGTGTTGTTTTGATTTTCAGGGTCGCGAACGCCTATTACGAAAGGCTTGTTTTTACCTTTTTGACCTATTACAAGAATGTTGCCGCCAAGAGAGATCAATGCTTTGTCGATTCCCATCGCAATCATTTCTTCTTTTATTTTGTCGGCTATATACCCTTTTGCAATAAATCCCAGATCTATTTTTGTATCTTCTCCTTCAAGAAGTACTGTATTATCTCCGAGGAATTTTAAATTTTTATAATCTGTAAGTTCCAATGCTTCATTTATTTCAGATTCCGAAGGGAGAGTATCTCTGCCGTTTTCAAAGTTCCATACGTTGAGAACGGGCGCTATTGTTATGTCGGCCGCTCCGTTTGATTCTTCGCAATAATCATATGCTATTTGCAGAAGTTCATATGTTTCGCTTTGAACTGTAACGGGCTTTTGATTTGATAAATTGATTTTTGCTATATCGCTTGCTTCGTTGTTTCGGTCAAAGAGTCTGTCGTAATATGCAAGTTTATTCATGAGTTTATCTAAGTTTTTACTGTCTTTTTTCGAGTATACGGTGATGAAATTATAGGTGTCGAAATAATAGCCTTCTTTTGTGTATGTCTTTTGACTTGAATTGAAGAAGACGAAGAGGCAAAACAAAACGGCTGATATTATTATTGAAAAAATGATTTTTGTTGACTTATTTTTCATTTACGACCTCCGTATCTACGATATTTTATCATGTTTTTGGAATATGGACAAATTGCATTTGCGGGAGTAAGATATTTTTGTGAATGAAAATTGTTCGGAGAGAAACGATGAAAAAGAATGATGATTTTTACAATGTCGATTCCGAAAAAGACGATGTTAATGTTTTGGCGGTAGCTGTTATTATTTCCGCATTTTGTCTTTTGGTCGTAATCGGTGCTGTTCTTTATATTAATAAAGACGCAATTCAATTGAATAAAGCGGGCAAAGACAATACGGAAAAAAAGACGGAGGAAGGCTACGTCAAACTTGAAGATTACATTTCGGGCTCGGATTTGGTTTCGGATGATTTGTCGATTTGGGACGAGTATCTCGATGAAGAAGATGACAAAGAAGGGAATGATGATACAGAACCTTCGCAATCGCCGGATGAAGAAGAATCTGCGCCTTCGAATAACGAAACTGTCGATGAAACCAAAACAAAAGTTGTCAAAAAAGACGGAACGGAAATGTATGTAAGCATTAATAAATACCTTAATAAAAATGAACTCGACAATGCTTCTTTTATCCTTAAAAACGGCAGACTTTCCTATTATAAGGACGGAGAAAAAATATCGAAAACGGGAATAATTGTCGATAAAAACGATGAGTTTGTCGATTTTAACAAGGTTAGAAAAGATGATGTGGATTTCGTGCTTATAAAAATCGGTCAAAGAGGTTATCAGACAGGCACGGTTACAATAGATGAAAAATTCTATGACAACATAAAGAATGCGAAGGATGCGGGTCTTCATGTCGGAGTGCTTTTTTCATCCCAGGCAATTACTGTGGAAGAAGCTGAAGAAGAAGCGAGATTCGTAATCGAAACTTTGGGAGAAGAGAAGATAGATTATCCGGTTTGTTTCTATATGAATTATCCGGATAACGACAAATCCAGAATAGAGGGCATATCAAATAACCAGAAATCCATCGTGGCCGATTCGTTCTGCAAAAAAATAAAAGAAGCCGGAATGTGCCCGATTATTTACGGCGACAAAGAATGGCTTTTGTGCGATTTGAACTTCACTGCGATTTCCGGTTGGGATATTCTTTTGGCACAAAAAGATGATTTGCCGGATTTCCCTTACAGAATGAATATGTGGGAATATGCCGGTGATGATGTGTCCGGAGTTGAAGGCAAATCCGAAATGTTAATTTCGTTTGTTGATTATTCCGTAAAATAGCGGTATTTGTGAATGATTTGTAAAATAAAAAATAATTGTTGAAAAAGATTTTACTTTATATTAGAATGGTTACGAAATAATTGCTTAAAAAAGATATTTAGGAGGAAGAAACAATGATTTCTGCCGGTGATTTTAGAAACGGTGTAACTATCGAATTGGAAGGAAACGTATTTCAGATTGTTGAATTTCAGCATGTTAAGCCCGGTAAAGGTGCAGCTTTTGTAAGAACAAAGCTTAAAAACATTATTAACGGCGGTGTAGTTGAAAGAACATTCAGACCTACAGAAAAATGTCCCACAGCTATGATTGACCGTAAGGAAATGCAGTATCTTTACGCAGACGGTGACATGTTTAACTTTATGGATACAGAGTCATATGAACAGATTGCATTAAACAGCGAAGAAGTTGGCGATGCTCTTAAGTTTGTTAAGGAAAACGAAATGGTTAAGATGCTTCTTTACAAGGGAAAAGTATTCTCTGTAGAGCCTCCCATGTTTGTTGAACTTGAGATTACAGAAACAGAGCCCGGCTTCAAGGGTGATACCGCTACAGGTGCTTCAAAGCCCGCTATTGTTGAGACAGGTGCTCAGATTGCAGTTCCTTTGTTCGTAGAAATCGGTGAGAAGATTAAGATTGATACAAGAACAGGTGAGTATTTATCAAGAGTTTAATCTTTTAAGATTGTTTTAAGGCTTATAAGACAATGAATATATTAATTTATATTCGTTGTCTTTTTTATTTGTTTTTTGGAGGGTTAAAAATGGATTACGAAATGTTTAAGGAAGTTATAAAAGAAGGTTTAAAGGAAAGGCTTTCGGAAGATATAAGCATAAGCTTAAAAAAAGTCACAAAGAATAACGGTGTCATTTTGGACGGCCTGATTGTTTCGGGAAAAGAACAGAAAATTGCGCCGACATTTTACATAAATGATTTTTATAGTATGTATGAAAACGGAAAGGGTTTGGATGAGGTGATAGACTGTCTTGCGGAATCATACAATGAACATTGCTTTGATATATCTTTTGACGTAGATGAATTCGAAAATTTTGACAGAGTCAAAAACAACATTATGTTCAAACTCGTTAACAGGCAATTGAATTCCGATTTGCTTGAAAAAATACCGAACAGGGATTTTCTCGACTTGACGGTTTGCTACTACGTATTTGTAAAAAACGTCAATTTTGATACCGGTTCGATTCTTATCAGTAATGAGCATATGAAAATGTGGGGCGTTGATGAGAAGACATTATATGAACTGTCTTTAGCCAATACGGTAAAAAGTTTCAGACATGATATTCTGAGCATGTATGACATGATGTGTGAACTGATGATAAAAAGAGGCGCCGAAGAGGATATGATTGAAAATATTTTAAAACCTATCGATGAAAAGATGTATGTATTGACAAACGAATCGAGACAGTTTGGGGCTTCCTGCATAATGTATAAAGATGTTTTGCAAGATTTTTCCGATGAAAAAGAAAGCGATCTTGTGATTATTCCAAGCTCCGTACATGAGGTGATTATTATTCCGCTAAAAGATTGCGATTCTTTTGAAAATCTGAATGATATGGTAAAAGAGGTGAATAACGATCATGTTCTTTTACAGGAAATATTGTCAGATCATGTTTATCTTTTTGACAGAAAAGAGGGTCGAATCAAAATGTGCTGATTTATAGACAAAAAGACCGAAAAGTGATAGAATTACCTAGTGTGTTTTTAAACCAAATCATTTGGCACTCGTAGTCTAATGGATAGAATATTGGCCTCCGACGCCAAGGATGCAGGTTCGATTCCTGTCGGGTGCATACGAGGTAAGGGAGATTGCGGTATTTATGAAAAACAATTCAAAGTCAATTTTAGAAAAGTTTATTATGCTTGCCAAAAAGAATATTCTTTTGTTCTCGTCGGTTATTTTTTCGTTTTGTTTGATTATTGTTGCGGTTGTTATTGTGATTATTTCGAATATTAAGGCGGAGAATGCCGAAAGACTCGCTTATGAAGCATTGAGCGAACAGGAGAAACTGCTTCTTGAACAGAATCTTTCTCTTGTTAAAGACGGTTATCCCGAAGTCAACAAAAAGATGGAAGAGTATTTTGACGCACTTGCAAATAACGATCAGCAATATCTCAAGAATAATCTTTTTTCGGTTGATATCAATGAGCTTGACAATATAGCCGTTAAGAGTGAGTATGTCGATTATTTTGATAATATTGTTTGTTATACGCAGGAAGGATATGCTGACGATTCATATTATGTTTACGTTCTTTACGATCTTCATCCCGTAGGATTTGAAGAAGCTGTTCCCGGTATCAGAGGACTTTACTATGCCAAGGATTCGACCGGCGTATACAGAATATTTGAAAAAGATGATATGGATGAAGTTGTTGCGGAGAACTTTTACATTGCTTTTATGCAACAGTCCGTTCAGGATTTGTACAATCAGGTTTCTCTTGCGTTTAACGAGACGCTTGAGTCCAATGAAGAACTGAATGATTTCTTCCAGGAATTTGACAGTGAGGTTCTTACAGGACTTGTTGATTTGATAACCGTTCGGGATGAGCAGAAGAAAGCTGAGGAAGAGGCTAACAAAGTTGATGAAGGCCCCAAAACAGAGACAGTTAAATCAACAACAAGCGTTAATGTTCGCTCTTCTGATTCCGAAACTGCCGAAAGACTCGGAACAATCAGCGACGGAACTGTTCTTACAAGACTTGAAAAGAAAGCCAACGGTTGGTCACGTGTTCAGTATGAAGGGAAAGAAGCTTATATTAAATCAGAGTTTTTGGTTGTCATCGATGATGAAGGAAATATTGTTGACACAGAGGATGACACTCCTGTTATTCCCGTTACTGCAAATGACAACGAAACAAACGATGACAATAAAGAGAAGAAGTACGTTACTGCAATTGATAACGTAAATATAAGAGCGGAAGCGGATATTGATTCAGAAAGAGTAGGATTCGCTTATAACGGAGATAAACTCGAACTTGTTGAGAAAAGAAGCGACGGTTGGACCAAAATTAAATATAACGGTAAAGACTGCTACGTGAAAACAGACTATGTACAATAATTAATTCACAGTGCATAATCGAAGGATTATGCACTGTTTTTTTATAACTGTCCGAATTATACAGATAAAACAATTGGTTTTCAGAGGCTTATTATGGATGAATACAGAATCAATAAATATCTTGCTGCGTGCGGAATATGCTCAAGAAGAGAAGCGGATGACGTAATTGCCGCAGGCAGAGTTACAATAAACGGTGTTAAGGCCGAACTCGGAAGCCGCGTAACACCCAATGATGTTGTGCTTTTGGATTCCAAAGAAATTAAACTTGAGGAAAAAACAGTTGTCGCATACTATAAGCCTGTCGGCGTAACGTGCACCGAGGCGGATGTTCATGCAAACGTTACGTTAAGCGATGTTTTTCATTATCATACAAGACTTACATATGCGGGAAGACTTGATGAGGATTCTGAAGGGCTGCTCTTAATGACAAATGACGGTGATTTGATTCATACGATGATGCTCGGCTCGAATTCACATGAGAAAGAATATGAGGTTACTGTCGATAAAGTTATAGACCCGAGAATTTTTGAAAGAATGGAAAGAGGTCTTTATCTTTATGACCTTGATGTGACGACTAAGCCCTGCAAAATAGTTCCTACGGGTGAAAAATCTTTTAGGATTACTCTGACTCAGGGGCTTAACAGACAGATAAGAAGGATGTGTTTTGAATGTGGACTTGAAGTTATGACTCTTAAAAGAATAAGAGTCTGCAATGTTCTTCTTAATGATTTAAAACCCGGCGATTACAGAGAAATCAAAGGGCAGGAACTTGATGATTTATATAAAACGGTGTTTAAAACAAATGAGTAAAATTGACAGAATAAAAGAATTATGTGAAATATTGAATAAAGCATCAGAAAGCTATTATGCCAAAGATGAGGAAATAATGTCGAATTTTGAATACGATGCGCTGTACGACGAACTTACGGCGCTCGAAAAAGAAACGGGTATCGTTCTTTCCAATTCGCCGACGCAAAATGTCGGATATGAGGCTGTTTCGTCGCTTCCTAAATATACGCATCCTTCTCCGATGCTTTCCCTGGCTAAGACTAAAGAAAGAGAAGAGCTGAAGGAATGGCTTTCTGACAAGGAAGGTCTTTTGTCTTGGAAACTTGACGGATTGACGATTGTTCTTACGTACGATGACGGCAAACTTACTAACGCGGTTACGAGAGGTAACGGAGAGGTTGGCGAAGTAATTACTCCGAATGCCAGAACTTTTGTTAATATTCCGCTTAATATTTCATATAAAGGACATCTTTGCCTAAGAGGCGAGGCCGTTATTTCATATTCTGATTTTGACAAGATTAATTCTTTGATAGACAACCCGGAGGATCAATATAAAAATCCCAGAAATCTTTGTTCCGGCTCTGTAAGACAGCTTGATTCTAAGATTACCGCTCAAAGAAATGTCAGATTTTTTGCATTTTCTTTGGTTGAGGCGGAAGGAGTTGACTTTAAAAATTCCCGAATGTGTCAGATGGAATTTCTTTCAGGCCTCGGCTTTGAATGCGTTCATGAAGAAAGAGTAAATAAAGATACGCTTTTGTCGAAGATTGATTGGTATGCCGAAGAAATTCAAACCTTTGACATTCCGTCCGACGGACTTGTTCTTATGTATGATGACATTTCATACGGCTTGTCTCTCGGAAGAACAGCAAAGTCTCCGAAGAATGCCATAGCGTTTAAATGGAAAGATGAGCAGAAGGAAACAATTTTAAGACAAATCGAATGGAGCCCTTCGAGGACGGGACTTATTAATCCCGTAGCAATATTTGATACAATCGATCTTGAAGGCACAAACGTTTCGAGAGCAAGCGTTCATAATCTGTCCGTCATGAAGGGGCTAAAACTTGGAATCGGTGACAGAATACTTGTTTATAAAGCAAACATGATTATTCCTCAGATATCCGAAAATCTGACGAAAAGCGATAACATCGAAATTCCGATGAATTGTCCTGTGTGCGGCTCGAAAACCGTTATATCGTCAACGGACGGAACGGATACTCTTTTATGTCCGAATCCTGAATGCCCCGTTAAGAAACAAAAGAGTCTTGAACTTTTTGTATCGAGAAATGCGATGAATATCGAAGGTGTATCGGAAGAAACCATCGATAAATTCACGGAAAAAGGCTTTATCAGGGAACCTGCCGATTTCTTCAGACTTGAAAGATTTAAAAATGATATTGTGTCTATGGAAGGTTTTGGGCTTAAATCATATGAAAATATTGTTGAGAATTGTGAAAAAGCACGAAGGGTTACGCTTCCGGCTTTGATTTATTCTCTTGGAATCGAGAATATCGGCGTTGCAAATGCCAAAATGATTGCCAAATATTTTAAGTATGATTTGGATGCGCTTCGCACCGCTTCGAAGGAAGAATTGGCTGAAATTGACAAAGTCGGAGAGGTAATTGCTTCGTCCGTTTATGATTATTTCAGAAATGAAAAACGAATGAGCGAACTTGACAATATTCTTTCATTTGTTAACATAGAAACAATTGAAAATAACGAGGTTCAGGATATGGAAGGAAAGACATTTGTCATTACCGGAAGTCTTGAACATTTCGAAAACCGTGATGCGCTTAAAGAACTGATAGAGAACCGCGGAGGAAAGGTAAGCGGCAGCGTTTCTTCCAAAACCGATGCGCTTATTAATAATGATGTGACAAGCACGTCCGGTAAAAATAAAAAAGCCAAGGAACTCGGCATAAGGATTATGAGTGAAGATGAATTCCTTGACGAATACAGTATTACTTTATGATTGGAGACATGATATGCCTATTAGAATTCAAAGTGATTTGCCTGCAAAAGAAAGGCTTGAAGAGGAGAATATATTTGTAATGGATGAAACGAGAGCAATGCATCAGGATATAAGACCGTTAAAGGTTGCAATTCTCAATGTTATGCCCTTAAAGGAAGAAACGGAACTTCAACTTCTGCGTGTTTTGTCAAATACTCCGTTACAGGTTGATGTTACTTTTCTTAACGTAAAAAGCCATATTTCTCAGAACACCTCGGCAAGCCATTTGAATAAGTTTTATACACATTACGATGAAATCAAAAACGAAAAATTCGACGGCCTCATCATTACGGGTGCACCTGTTGAACAGCTTCCGTTCGAAGAGGTTGATTATTGGGAAGAACTATGCGAGATAATGGAATGGTCAAAGAGAAATGTTACTTCGACGCTTCATATATGTTGGGGCGCGCAGGCAGGACTTTATTATCATTTCGGACTTGAAAAAAGGGAACTTCCAAAGAAAATAGTCGGCATATATCCTCATAAGGTTTTGAACAGAAAAGAACCCCTTGTAAGAGGATTCGATGATGTTTTTTATGCGCCTCATTCAAGATATACCGAAGTGCCCAAAGAGGCAGTTTATGCCTGTGACAAACTTAAAGTTCTTGCCGAATCGGAACAGGCAGGTGTGTTTATTTGCATAAGCGAAGGAGGAAAGCAGGTATTTGTTACGGGACATCCCGAATATGACAGATTTACGCTCAATAATGAGTATGTAAGAGATATGGGAAAGGGATTGAATCCTGAGATACCGTTCAATTATTTTCCTGATGACAATCCTGAGAATAAACCGCTTCTTCAATGGAGAAGTCACAGCATCAATTTGTACAGCAACTGGTTAAATTATTACGTATATCAGAGTACTCCGTATGATGTCGATGCAATAGGCAATAAATAATTTGATATCATCAAAAAATTTTGATGCTTTTGTGTTGAATTAAAGCATAGTAGCTTTGGGAGATTTAGGCAATGGACCAAGGAATAAATTTGGTTGCCATATGTATAGCGGACGGATTTGGGGCATTTCTTGCAATATTGATGCTCGGAGCCCGCTTATGGAGAAACAGTTCAAACAAAATCGAAACAAGACTGGTTAGATTAATGTTGTTGGCGGCGACTGTATCGTGCGTGTCCGACATGCTGGCTTTTATTTTTGACGGTCATCCGGGTTTCGGTATGTTTTTGATTGTTTACTTCAGCAATATTTGGCTTTATGTGTCAAATATGCTGATGGGAACGTTGTGGATTGTTGTATTGGTTATGCATATAAACAACAATCATTTTTCAAAAACTCAGTTAATTATTACGATTATTCTTGATGCAATCGGAGTCGTGGCTCTTTTTGCAAACTTCTTTTACCCTATAATTTTCTCGGTTAATTATGACAATGTATATTCCAGAGGCGGACTCTTCTGGATTTTTTGGATTATAGAATTTGCATTCGGGATTGATGGTTTGATTTTCTATTTTTCTGTTAAATCAAAAAACAAAGATGCGAATTATTTCCCTGTATGGCAATATATTACTCCGCTGGTAGCCGGCATGATAATTCAGTATCATGTATACGGTGTTTCCTTGATTTGTCCTGCTGTTTCTGTTGCCATATGCGGTCTTGTCATGGGACTTTTTAGCAAAAATGAAGCAGAAAACGAGATGTTAAGACAAAATGAAAAGAATGCGCTGATTATTCTGCAACAGGAAGAAAAATTGAAGGAGGCTTTAAATTCTGCCAACGAACAACAGCGAAAAACGGAAATCCTTCATGACATCATTCATTCAGGTAAGTGGTCTTTCTTTGTTAATTTTGATGATAAAATTGTACATGCTGATTTTTCAGATGCCTTAACTCAGGTGATAAAGAACGATATTCCCGCAGACGATACTTCTTGGGCAAGATTAATTCATCCGGATGATAAAGACAGAGCGATTGAAGCGTTTAATGCAACAATAAAAGATCACTCATGCAATACGCCATACGATATTAACTACAGAATGATTGACAGGGAAGGAAAATATCATTGGTTTCATTCTGCAGGAAGAATGGTACGTGATGAACTGGGAAACGGTGAATTTTTCGGAGTTCAGATTGATATTACAAAACAAATGGAGGAACAGGCCAAAAGAATTCTCGGAGCTCTTCCTTTTTCTTCCGATGTTCTTTTGAATGCGGGTATCGGTCTTTGCGCAATTGAAATTGATGAGGGCAAAACTCCCAGAATGTATGTGGATGAAGCGACTATAGTACTTCTTGGAATTGATGAAAATTATTCCCCGCAGGATACATATCTTGCATGGTACGGGAATATTGATGAGAATTCGATTTTGTCCGTAAACGAAGCAACGGAAAAGATGATTAACGGAGAACATGCGGAGGCGCAATACCTTTGGCATCATCCCGACAAAAATACAAAAGTATATCGCTTTGGCGGATTGAGAAATTATGAATATAAAGTCGGAATAAGAATTGAAGGTACTTTGCAAAATGTATCGGAAGTAATCAGATTCGACAGAGAGGAAGCCGAAAATATCAGAAAGGCTAACGAACTTGATAAGGTGAAGCGTACCCTTAATCTGATTTTTGCATTATCTGACGAGTATAATCCGATTATCGTTATTGAACCCGAGAGCGGTAATTACGAATGGCTTATGAGTAAGAACACTTCGGTTGATAAAGATACGTCAATGTCTATTCGCGGAGACGATATATATCAAAATATACTTATAGACGGTTCTACTATTGTTCACAGAGATGACAGAGAACGTTTTATGAGGTTTTACAGCAAAAAGAATTTGCTTCAAATAGCTGAAACCGGAGAATCTCAGGAAATCGAAAACCGTTGGTTTATAAAAGACGAGAATGTATACAGATGGAAGTACAACAAAGCGGTTCGCATGTATGACGACAATAATACCGCATATGTTGTCGTCGGTGTTATGGATACGACGGAAAAGAAGGATCGCGAAAATAAATTTGAAGAGCAAAAGAAGCAGCTTGAAGAGGCTTTGTCGATGGCTCAATCGGCGGACAGAGCGAAGACGATGTTTTTGAATAATATGTCTCACGACATAAGAACACCAATGAATGCCATTATAGGATACACAAATCTTTGCAGTCAAAATATTGACAATGAAGGAATGGTTAGCGATTATCTCGGAAAAATCAAACAGTCTTCGGATTATTTGCTGTCTCTTATTAACGATGTTTTGGATATGAGCAGAATAGAATCCGGCAAGATTCAAATAGACGAGAAAAAGGAAAATCTGTACGACATTTTGAATTCTCTTTCAAATATAGTAAAAGCGGATGTAGATTCTCGACACCATGAATTTGTGATTGATTACAAAGAGGTAAAGAATGCTGAGGTTTATTGCGATAAACTGAAGCTTACTCAGGTACTTTTGAATATTGTATCCAATTCGATTAAATATACAAATGACGGCGGATTGATTTCTTTGATTGTCAACCAAACCGATAATGATAAAAATTATGCCACGTATGAGTTTTGCGTGAAAGATAACGGCATCGGTATGGAAGAGGAATATGTAAAGACAATTTTCGAGCCTTTTACGAGAATGTATACAAGTACGGTGTCGGGAATTCAGGGTACGGGACTCGGAATGTCGATTGCTAAAAATATCATTGACAGGATGGGCGGCAGGATTAGTGTTAAGAGTCAAATAGATGTCGGAACCGAAATATCAGTTTTCATCGATCTGAAAAAGGTCGAAAACAACAAGATTCCTTCGTTTATAGAAACATCAAAAAAAGATGATAACGATTCCTTTTCATTTGAAGGCAAAACCATTCTTCTTGTGGAAGATAATGAACTGAATCGTGAAATAGTGACTGAATTTCTTTCCGAAAAGGGAATGAATATTATTCCGGTTGAAGATGGAGATATAGCTGTTGAGTTAATGAATTCCGAACAAAAAGATAAAATCGATTTAATCCTCATGGATATTCAGATGCCGAGAATGGACGGATACGAAGCTACAATGGCAATAAGAAAGCTGAATGAAAAAGGTGCGGGCATACCGATTGTCGCATTGACTGCAAACGCTTTTGAAGAAGATAAAAAGCGCGCCCTTGATTCCGGTATGGATGATTTTATTACAAAGCCGATAGATTTGAAAAAAATGTATTCGGTTCTTTCAAAATTTATTTAACTTGAAAACGTGCATAGATGTTATAACATTTTTGCACGTTTATTTTTTGGGATTGTAAATTGCGTAAAATTTGAACGGTAATGCGGATTATCAAAGATTTGACGTTAAATTCGTTATGTTACAATAATTAAGAAATAAATTTATCGCTTGTCGGCGAGGTGACTTATATGACAGAAAAATACAAATTAGGATCGGTGTGCGTTGATAACAATATACTAGCAAAAGGAAAAGTCGGATTATGGGCTGTTGAATTTGATGAAGACAGTTTGCCAAGAATGTATGTAGATGATATGCTTCTTAAATCTTTCGGGGTAGACGAATATATGTCAAGCGAAATGATTTATGCTTTTTGGTATGATCGTGTCGAAAAAAGCAATTGGAATCATGTCAAATCTTTGGCCGATAAAATGAAAAATGGAATTCATACGGAAATTCAGTATCATTGGATTCATCCTGACGGAAGAAAGATGATAATTAGATGCAGCGGATGTTTAAATGCGGAATACACAAAAGGAGTACGAATCGAAGGCGCTTTCAGAGATGTTACAGATATAATGAATTATGAAGAGGAATTGATTGCGCAACAACGCTCTATTAATGATTTTTTCCTTGATACATATGTATCTGTATATTATGTTAATTTGGTAAATCATTCGTGCCAAATTTACAGAAGAACAAAAGAATTGGATAAAGATTATCCTGATTTAAATGATTTTTTTGAAAATTTTGCGGCATATATATCAAAAGACGTTCATCCCGACGACAGAAAGGCGCTTACGCATTTTGCCGAACCGAATAGGATCGTCGAAAAACTAAAACAATATAAATCTATTAATCATGTTTTCAGAGATACTTCGTACGGAGAAGAAAAAAATTACAAATTGCAGATTATAGCAGGAGCGGATGAGGAACACGCGGCGTTCGGTTTTATTGATATTTCGGAGGAATTAAAAGAACAGAACAGGAGACTTAACGAGGCGAGAAGCTTTAATGAGAGACTTTTGCAACAAAGGAATTTGCTTGATTATTTTGTTGCTTCGTACTCATCGGCATATTCCGTTAATCTTTTGAATGATTCATTTGAAATTCTTAACATGAGTCATGATTTTTCGGAAATATTCAATATGAACGGAAATGTTTCGGATATGCATAGATTTATTAAAAGATATGTTCATCCTAAAGACCGCGAAATGATGATGAAAATGATTGATAAGGAATATGTCATAAACAGACTTCGAAGAGAAAAAAGCTATACTTTTACGGTAAGGGAGTTGTACGGCGGCATATCAAGGACGATGAAATGTCTGATTATAAAAGGCGCGGATGAGTATCATATTGCTATTGGATTCTTGGATATCAGCGATGAAATCAAGAAAGAAAAAGAAAGACAGAAAAAACTGCGTGATGCTTTGGCCATGTCTCAATCGGCAAACAGAGCCAAAACAACATTCCTAAACAATATGTCGCATGACATAAGGACGCCGATGAATGCTATTATCGGTTATACCGAACTTGCGGAAAGAAACATTGACAATAAAGAGATTCTAATTGATTATCTTCAAAAAATCGACGGATCTTCAAAACATTTGCTTTCTTTGATTAACGATGTTTTAAATATGTCGAGAATAGAATCGGGAAAAATTAAAATTGATGAGAATAAAGAAGATTTATTCGAACTTTTGGAGTCTGTTTCGGATATGATAAAGTCTGAAACTGATTCAAGAAAACAAACATTTACATTGGATTATTCTAAAGTCAGAGATAAGTTTGTTATGTGTGACAAACTGAGACTTCGTCAGGTGCTTCTCAATATTTTGTCAAATGCTGTAAAATATACGGACAAAGGCGGTAAAATTGTTTTTGAAGTGACTGAAATAAGAGATAAGAGGGTAAACTTAGCAAATTTCAGATTTAAGATTATTGATAACGGAATAGGAATGAGCGATGTGTTCCGTGAGACTATATTTGAACCTTTTTCAAGAGCAAATACTTCGACTGTTTCGGGTGTTCAGGGTACCGGACTCGGAATGCCGATTGCACAAAACATTGTAAAAATGATGGGCGGAGATATTAAGGTTGAAAGCAAACTCGGTAAAGGTACAACAGTTACCGTAAACGTGAATTTAAGATTATGCGAAGAAGACGGAAATATACAAGACGAAAATGTCAGTATTAATAAAGAGAAGGAGATTAATGTATTAGAAGGAAAGAAGATATTGCTTGTTGAGGATAATCCGCTCAATATGGAAATAGCTACTCAGATTCTGGAATCCTTCGGAATCTGCGTTGATTGCGCGGAAGATGGCATTTGCGCCGTAGAAAAAATACATAACGCAAAGAAGGGCGATTACGAACTTATTCTTATGGATATTCAAATGCCTACAATCAATGGATTTCAGTGCACCAGATTAATCAGAGAGATGAAGAGCGATTTGTCGGACATACCTATAATAGCCATGACGGCGAATGCTTTCGAAGAAGATAAAAAAGATGCGTTGGCAGTCGGAATGAACGATCATTTGGCCAAACCCATAGATGTGAGAAAATTACAGGAAACTTTAATAAAATATCTGTGTTAAAAATAAAGTATTATTGCATAATAACCAAAAAATTGTTAAAATATTAAAGTAATGTGTTAAAAATTAACAAGAAATGAGGTGCTTCAAATGCAAAAAAAGGGAAAAGGTATTAATTCAATCAAAGTTAAGATTCTTGTAATGGTTATTCTGGTTGCGGCCATAACCGGCGTTATGGCTACCGTGGTATCGATTACGAATACCAGAAAATGCTTTAATGACATTGTACAGGAACTGATGCTTACACAGGCAAAGATGACGGGTGCACATCTTGATGATTTGCTTGACATTAAAGGAGCGGAAGCTCTTACTCCCGAATCTTTGGGAGAAATATTTAAGGATGTTAAGATTGAAGGATTTGATACATCTTATATGTACGTTGTATCTGCCGACGGAACGATGCTTTATCATCCAACAGCCGACAAGATAGGAAACAAAGTTGAAAATGCTGCAGTTTCTGCAGTCGTTGATAATTTAAAAGCAGGCAAAAAAGTGACTCCTGAATTCGTTAAATATTTATATAAGGGAGCCAATAAATATGCGGCTTACTATGTAACGAGCGGTTCGGAAGCCATAGTAGTTGCCACAACAGATGAAAAAGATGCGATTTCAGTTGTTCTTCAGACACGAAACAAAGCTATCATTGTATGCGTACTGCTTTTGATTATATCTGTAATAGTTTCGATTATTGTTACGAATTCGTCGCTTAATCCTTTGAGTTATGTGGCTGACAGGCTTATGGATTTTGCCGATATGAAATTTAAAAAAGATCATAAACTAAATCAGCTTTCGAATAAAAATGATGAAGTTGGAGCAATAGCTCTCGGTGCAGTCAAAGTAATAGAGGCAATTAATGAAACCGTAGAGAAACTTAACAGAGGTGCCAATGAACTTAATTCGGCCACCGAGGCTCTTTCATCCAATCTTGGTAATACCGTTGAATCCGTTAATCAGGTTGAGAGCGCAATGAATGAAATTGCAACAGGTGTTACGCAACAGGCTCAGAATACTGAAGATTGTGCTGTTAATATTGATACTATTGTTGACAAAATCAACAAGACCTCAGATATGGTTTCGGGACTTAATTCAAATGCTAAGAATATGAGCAATGCTGCCGAGCAGGGAGTATCGACACTTGCGGATTTGGTCAGCACAAGTAAAGAGGCTATTGATGCAATTAACAGAATTTATGAACAGGCCAAAGAAACAAACAAGACTGTTGCAGATATTAAGGAAGCTACGGAACTTATAACTACAATCAATGAACAAACAAGATTGCTTTCACTTAATGCTTCCATAGAAGCTGCAAGAGCGGGAGAAGCAGGAAGAGGCTTTGCTGTTGTTGCTCAGGAAATTCAATCGTTGTCGGATCAGACTACGGAATCGGCAAACAGAATTTCCGAGACGGTCAGATCTCTTACCGATAATTCCAATAATGAAATGGAGACTATGGCTTTGGTATTGAAGATTATGTCTAAACAGAATGAGAATGTTGATAAGACAAACGATGTATTCGGCATAGTCAATTCCGAAATAAGAGAGTCTATGATCGGTATAGACGAAATAGCAAACGGCACAAATGAAATGAATAATGCTTCCGAAAGAATAATGGGAATTGTATCCGAACTTTCTTCGACTGCACAGGATAATGCAGCAAGCACCCAGGAGACAAGCGCTTCTGTTACATGCATAACATCCAATATGAATGAAATCGGATATCATTGCGATAATCTTAAAAATGTTGCTTCTCAAATTGAAGAAGCGGTTGGATTGTTTGAAATATAATCAATTGTTAACGGCCGGTCGCGTAAGCGACCGGTTTTCTTTTTTTTCTTTTGAGTTTATAAATGCCTTGTTTTATGATATAATGAATTAAAATATGTGTTGAAGAAGGAAAGTTTAATGAATTTACTTGATAAGTTGGAAAGAAAATTCGGCAAATACGCAATACCCAATTTGCCTGTTTATATAATTATATGTTATGGTTTCGGTTATCTTATGAATACTTTCAAACCGGACTGGATATACTTTGTTACATTGAATCCTCAAGCTATTCTTAAAGGTCAGGTTTGGAGACTTTTTACATGGATTCTTGTCCCGGAAGATTCTATGGGATTAAGCGGTTTCTCAATCTTTTTCGTATTGATTTTCCTGTTCTTTTATTATTCTATTTCAAAAAATCTCGAACAGGCTTGGGGTAAATTTGCTTTTAACGTGTTTTTCTTTTCGGGAGTGATTATGACCATTGTCGGCGCGTTTGCTCTCTATGCTTATTTTGCAATTTTTAATCCGCCGATTGTTACAGAGATAAGTGCCTATTATTCCCTTGTTTCTGCGTGCCCGAAAGCTTTGGGAGGTAATTGGTTTTATGTCTGGCTTTCGACTATGTTCAGTACATATTATTTGAATTTATCAATATTTCTTGCGTATGCGCTTACCTATCCGAATATGAGAATTCTTCTTTTCTTCATTATTCCGATTAAAGTTAAGGTTCTCGGTATAATATATTTGATTGTTCTTGGATTCAATGTCGCTGTGTCGTTTATGCAGGGCTTCGATTACGGACTTGTTTCGCTTGTTATTGTAGGTACTTCATTGTTGAATGTTTTTGTATTTTACAAGCTTCTTAAAAGCGGAAGAAAACCGAGATTCAAAGAGCTTAAACGTCAGAAAGAGTTTAAGAAAAAAGTTAAAGAAGCTCAAACTCCTCCGACGCAAATAAGACACAAATGTGCAATTTGCGGACAGACGGATATTTCAAATCCGTCGCTTACTTTCAGATATTGTTCGAAGTGCAACGGCAATTATGAATACTGCAACGAGCATCTTTTTACACATAAGCACATTCAATAAACAATTTTGGAGTAAAAATGGACGATAAAAAATATTTTATAGAACAAATGGATAAGCTTCTTAAGTACGGAAGGCAGAATTCCAATTGCGTTACAGAAGATGACGTAAAAAATTATTTCAAGGAAATCACACTGACTGACGAGCAACTTCAGCTTGTGTACAATTTTTTGTATGATTCCAAAATCGGATTAAACGAGCCGTTTGATACGGAAGAACTTTTGGAAGACGACGATAAAGATTTTCTTCAGATGTACATAGACGAGCTCAGTCTTATCGAAAAAGTATCTGACAAGGAAAAATTAGCGCTTCTTGATTCCTATCTTTCGGGCAAGACTGATCTTAAGGATAAAATTATAGAGTGTTATCTGTCGGAAGTTGTGGAAACTTCCAAACTTTATGCCGGAGGCGGAGTACCCATCGAGGATTTAATAGGCGAAGGCAATGTTGCTTTGTCTGTTTGTGTCTCGAATCTGGCACCCGGCTCTTCTGCGAAGGATGCAGATGCTTTTATAACGGATTGCATAATGTCGGCAATGGAAGAGCTTCTTTATGAAGATAACGGCGAAAGACAAAAAGCCGATACGTGGGCGGAGGATGCAAACGAGGTTCTGGAGAAAGCCAAAGAACTTGCGACTACTCTCGGCAGAAACGTTAAGATTGACGAACTTTGTAAATTTGGTGATTTTGAAGAGGATTTCATAAGAGAAGTTTTGAATATTACAGGCGGAATAGATATTATAGAGGGTTAACGAATTGGAATATATAAACAGGGAATTTAAAGCGGTTGTCCAGGAAATAAGTCACACATATATCGGTGCACAAATGACCGTAAAAGAAATGACATCGTATGATGATGTTCCGTTTAAGATAAAAGCAATATTCAACAGCTATTATGGCGGCGAAGAGTATGCCGATATACCTATCGGAACACTTCTCGGAAGCGTTACGAAAAATGATTTTAAATATCAGCTTTGCAAACAGCTTCGTCTCAAATTTAAAGTTGGTGTTTATGTTATAAAAAATGATAAAAAAAAGTACAAGTCACGTACGGTGGGGATAGATGAATTAATTGAAATTCATTCAGACGGGACAGAGTATTTTGACGAGGAGGTAGTATTCAATAAGCTTGCTTTGACGGCATTTTCACTGTAAGTTTGTGTGCTTGAAAATAATGTATTAATTTGGTATAATAAACTATCAATTCAGGGGTATGGAAAATATGGAACTTGAACAGGAAAACAAGCCTACCGGTTATAAAAAAATCAGATATTTTTTGATAATCGAAAACATCTTTATCGTACTGGCTTTTTTGTTTTATGCGGTTGGTGCATATAACATTTATTCTTTCGGTACGGTTTCAATTTTTACAATCGCATATTTCCTTTTCGGATCGGGATTTTTCCTTGTCGGCATTACCATTGCGTATAAGATGGTTAAGGCTTTTCAAAGGGATGATTTGCCGGTTTATTCGAATATGATTGAATCCGAGGATGTCGATCCCGAAACGGGTCTTTTGTATTTTGATTCGTTTTGTCATGTGGCTGAGAATCAGCTTACTATGTCTATGTCGGATGTTTATTTGGCGGGTTTTGAAATTGAAGGTATCGAGCATCTTCGTCATTTTGTAGGATATCAGAAAGCTGCCGATACAATGGCCGAAATCGGTAATGTATTTAAGATGTATCAGAAGCGAATGGGTGAAAGATACGTAACAATAGGATGTAAGTCGGGACATGAGATAGTTGTTATGACGAATGAGGTTGACCTCAAAGATATCCAAATCTATCTCGAAGAACTTATGCAATCTGTTAACGAGATTCTTTTGAAACTTCCCACTACGGAGAGCTTTGTCGTATATTGCGGATATTCTTCTTCGGTTCAGGGAAGAAATGTCGAGGATCTTGTTCAATTCACGAACTTCGCAGTATCGGAAGCAGCGATGTTCAAGAAGAGCGAACCTCATTATTTCTCACATGATGCATTCAGACGTCAGGAGAAGGAATACATAAAGGATGACAAAATCAGAAAGATTCTTGACGGTAATGAGCTTCAGTATAATTTCCAGCCTATCGTTTCTGCAAAGACAGGTAAGATTTACGCTTATGAAGCTTTGATGAGAACGAATAAAGAAATAGGCTTTTCGCCGACTGATGTTTTGGAACTTGCCGAAAGACAGGACAGACTTTACGAAGTTGAACATTATACTTTCTATAATGTTTTGAAGATAATGAATGAGAATTCGAAGGCTTTCGAAAACAGAAAACTTTTCATTAATTCGATTCCGACGGTTATCATAAAAGAGGATGAATTTAACGAACTGTTCAATCAGTACGGTTCTGTTATGAAGAATCTTGTTATTGAGATTACTGAGAACGGAATGCAGTCGGAAGATTCCTGCGAGACTGTACACAAGTATATGAAAAAGTCAGGATGCGAACTTGCGCTTGATGATTACGGTACAGGTTATTCCAATGCATCTACGCTGCTTAATAATTCGCCTCATTATCTCAAGGTCGACCATTCGCTTATTATGGGTATTGATACGGATTCGAGAAAACAGCAGCTTGTTGCGAATGTCATTTCGTTCGGTAACAATCACGGAATGAAGATTCTTGCCGAAGGCGTTGAAACACCCGAAGAACTTCAGATGGTTATTCAGCTTGGATGTCATTTGATTCAGGGATTTTATACCGGCAAACCCAATAGAGTGATTATTGATTCGATAAATGAAAGCGTAGAAGAGGAAATCATGGCAATCAATTTGAAACTTGCCAAACTTGCTCTTGAGAATAAGTCATATACTCCCGGTAATTTTGAGACAATATCGCTTATTAATTTGGCACTTGATTTCTATTCGCAGATTATTGTTGAGCAGCCTACCGTTAATCTTGTAGGTATGAAAAACAATAAAGAAGTCAATATGACGGTTAAGGTTCCCGACGGAGTCGAAACTATTATTAACCTGAAAGATGTTAACATACGAGGCAGAGAAAATCCTGTTATTGAAATCGGTGAAGATTGTTCTGTTACGCTTGCACTTGAAGGAAACAATGTATTTTCTTATGAAGGTATCAGGGTTCCGATGAGTTCGAAACTTACCATTACGGGTAAAGGTAATCTTACAATCAGAGTCGATCATAATAACGGAATCGGTATCGGAACCGGTTCTGACGATAAGATTCCCTATGGTGATATTTGTTATGAAGGCTCGGGTACTTTACGTGTAGAAACCAATTCGGATATGGCAATAGCTATCGGCGGATATCTCGGAGATGAGGATTCCAGAATTAAGTGCGATTCCGGAAACGTTGAAATAATAGTAAACGGTTCAAAGACTATAGGTATCGGCTCAATGAAGGGCTCCGGCAATATTATTCTTAATCAGACGCATGCCGCAATTTCTTCTTCAGGTGCTGATGCAATCGGTATCGGCATAATGGATGGTAAAGCTGATATTTCAATCAGCGCGGATGTTGAAGTCGATGCTTCGGGAAGCAGAGCTACGGGTATCGGTGTTTTGGAGCTCGGTAAAGGAAAGATTTCCGTTAATTCCGGCTTCGTAACCGTAAGAATTCATTCGATGTGCGGTGTCGGTATCGGTTCGATGGACGGAGATATGGATATACGTTCTTCCGCAGAGCAGGTTTTTATTTATGTCGAAGGTTCGGAAGTCGGAGGTATCGGTACATATCACGGCAAGGGTATTACCAGAATTCAATCAGGTGTTCACAAGGTAGTTATGCTTGCTGCCAATCCTATTTCGATGGGTGGTATTAAAGGTAAACTTGAAATTACCGGCGGCAACATATATGCCGATTTGAGTAATTCCGTTGAGCCTGTTAATCAGTATGATGTTCCGGTATTCAAGAAAGAAGTTGTAGGTACGGACCACTATTCAAAGAAAATTGAAACTGAGGCCGGGTCTTATCAATACATTGCAAATGCTTCAAAGATTTTTGATAACATATATGTTTATATTCCGAAATTCTGCAGTGAAGTTGATTATATAGGCAATTAATCGGCGGAGAGAGAAATCTCTCCGCTTTTATTCTTAGTATAAAATTTTGATTGGAGATATATTATGAAAATTGAAGAACTTAAAACATATGAAATAAAGGAACACAGATTTATTAAAGATGTTAATTCCGATTCGTATGTATTAATTCATAAAAAAACAGGTGCGCGAATAGCTTTAATGCCGAATTCCGATAACAATAAGGTCTTTTATATCGGATTCAGAACACCTCCCAAGGATTCAACAGGTGTTGCACATATTGTTGAACACACTGTTCTTTGCGGTTCGAAGAATTTCCCCGTAAAAGATCCTTTTGTTGAACTTTGTAAAGGCAGCCTTAATACTTTTTTGAATGCAATGACATATCCCGACAAAACCGTTTATCCTGTTGCAAGCTGCAATGATTTTGATTTTCATAATCTTATGAATGTTTATCTTGATGCTGTATTTTTCCCGAACATTTACAAGGAAGAAAAGATATTTAAACAGGAAGGATGGCATTATGAACTTGAAAACGCAGAAGATTCGTTGACGATTAACGGTGTAGTGTATTCCGAAATGAAAGGAGCTTTTTCCGATCCTGAAGATATTCTTGAAAGACAGATTCTCAATTCGGTTTTCCCGGATACCCCGTATGCGGTTGAATCGGGAGGAGACCCTGATGTTATCCCGGAATTGACATACGAAGAATTTTTGGATTTTCACAGCAGATATTATCATCCTTCGAACAGTTATATTTTTCTTTACGGTGACATGGATATGGCTGAAAAGCTCGAGTATATAGACAAGAATTATCTTTCTTTGTTTGATAAGATTCATATTGATTCGAGTATTCCCACGCAAAAGCCGTTTGATGCAAAAAGGAGTACGGTTTTTGAATATCCTTTGACCGAGGATGAAGATGAAAAGAACAAAACTTTTTTGAACATGACTTATTGCCTCGGTGATTATTCGGATAAGGAACTTCCGATTGCGCTTAGGGCTTTCGAATACGCCTTTAGCGGAAATCCTGCAGCTTCAATGAGAAAAGCTGTTCTCGAAGCGGGTATCGGTAATGAATTCTATGCTTCGAGTGATTGTTCGGTCAAACAAAATACCCTTGGCTTTTATGTAAAAGGCGCAAATCCCGAGGATATTGACAAATTTGAAAACATAGTAAAATCCGAACTTCAAAATACTTTTGACGAAGGATTTGACAAAAATACTCTTCTTTCTTTTCTTGTAAGAGAAGAATTTAAGTATAGAGAAGCGGATTTCGGAAGATATCCGAAGGGCCTTGTTTACGGACTTGATCTTTTGGATTCATGGCTTTATGACGATTCGATGGTATTTACTCATATTGAGTGCATCGATACATATAAAAAGTTAAAAGACGCCGTTGACTCCGATTATTACGAAAAACTTCTTTCAGAAAAGATTCTTAACAATAATCATCTTTCAATTTGCATGGGAGTGCCTAAAAAAGGTTTGACATCCGTTAAGGACAAAAAGCAAAAAGAAAAACTTTCTTCAATTAAGAATAGTCTTTCCGACGTTGAAATTAATAACATTATTGAAGAGACAAGAGCTTTGAGAGAGTACCAGGAGGCAGAAGATTCTTTGGAGGATCTTGAAAAAATAAAACTCTTGAAAGTTTCTGACATCGAAAAGAAAACAAAACATATCAAAAATGAGTTATTTGATATTGAAGGAACAAAATTTTTAAAACAGGATATTTTTACATCCGGCATTGCATATGTTTCGCTGTATTTTGATGTAGCCGGCCTTTCGGAAGAAGAGATGAAGTATTTGCCGCTTCTTTCGAATCTTATCGGAAAGATGGATACGTCAAATATGAAGTATAAGGATATTTCGAATGCGTTAAAGATGTATACCGGAGGCATGAATTCGTCGTTTTTTACATATAAAAATGTTGATGACGGTCGTATTTCTTCATCTTTTGAAGTTAATGTCAAATTCCTTTACGAGAATAAGGCTAAAGTATTCGAACTATTAAAAGATATTCTTGTTAATACCGATTATAACAACACGAAACTCTTGTCTGAATATATCAAAGAATTGTATTCACAAGGGGAAAGTATGCTTCTTGGAGCACCTCATTCGATAGCTTTGCTCAGAGCTTGTTCATATTTTGACGAAATGTACAAAATAAACGACATGTCGATGGGTCTTGAGGGAGTAAGATTTATAAAGAATCTTAACGATAATTTTGAAGATAAGAAAGAGGAACTTGTTTCAATTCTTTTTGATATATCAAAAAAAGTATTCAGAGAGGACAGACTTTTTGTAAATCTTACGTCGCCAAAGGATAAGTTTGATGTTATAAACGATGAGATTTCGGATTTCAAAAAAGCGCTTTTTAAAGACTCTTTCGATGAAAAGAAGATATGTATCGGACTTAATGAAGGTAACGAAGGATTTGTTACCCCGGGTCAAGTGCAGTATGTGGCAACGGCCGGCGATTTTAAGAAAAAAGGCTTTGAATATACGGGAGCGTTAAATGTATTAAAAACAATTCTCGGATATGATTATTTATGGAATAACGTGAGAGTAAAAGGCGGTGCATACGGATGTTTTGCCAATTTTGGGCAGAACGGAATTTGTACAATTGTTTCTTACAGAGACCCGCATTTGAAAGAAACTCTTGATATTTATAGAGGTCTTTCGGACTTCCTTATGAATTTTGATTGTACTGAAAGGGAGATGAATCAATATATTATCGGTGCGATTTCTGAAATAGATATGCCGCAGACTCCTTCGCTTGAGGGTAAGATTAACTGCGTATACTATCTTAACAATACAAAGGAAGAAAATATTCAAAAATACAGAAATCAGATCCTTTCATGTACAAAAGAAGATATAAGAGCTTTGGCAAAATTGATTAAAGCCGCGTTTGAAGATAACTATGTCTGCGTAGTGGGAGCTGAACAGAATATTAACGATAATTCCGATCTTTTTGATAACGTTTCAAAATTATTATAAAATTTCCCATAAAAGTTTTGTTTACTTTCGTATAGGTATTAAAAGAAAGAAATAAACATTAATTTGATGGAGGATTTGATTATGAAAAATAAAAAAATGTTTACAAAGATTTTGGTAGCCGGACTTGTGGCAAGTTCACTTGTTGCATGCTCGAAGGACGCAGATTACGGCACAGCGACGATGTACGATTCGTATAATAATACGGCTTATGCCAGCGAAGCATCGTATATGTATGATTTTGATGAATCTTATGATTATTACGCAGCGGAAGAGGAGTATTACGATTATGAGAAGGCCGAAAGCTATGGTTATGAGAATGGAAACGGAGATCAAACCGTATCTTTAACCGAGACGGAGGCTAATGCATCGGTTGCTAAAAACAGAAAACTTATAAAGACTGTTTCGATGGATATCGAAACGCTTGAATTTGATAATTTTATTGCACTTCTTAATTCAGAAGTTAATAAAGTGGGCGGATATGTTGAACATGAATATTCTTCAAACGGCAGTCCTTATGATACATATAGGGTTTTGAAACATTCTTCGGTTACCGTAAGAGTTCCGGATTCAAAACTTAATGATTTTGTGGGAAGCGTTTCGGGTGCTGGCAGCGTAATTAATAAGACTACTTCAACTGAAGACGTAACACTTAATTATGTTGATACCGAGAGCAAGAAGGAAATGTATCTTGCAGAGCAGGAAAGCCTTATGGCTCTCCTTGAAAAAGCCGAAACAATAGAGGATATCACATATCTTACCGAAAGACTTACACAGATTCGTTACAATATCGAATCGATGGAATCTACGCTCAGAGTTTATGATGACCTTGTTGATTATGCTACAGTCAATATTAATATTCAGGAAGTTGAAGTTCTTACACCTGTAGTTGTGGAAGAACCTGAACCTAAGACAACCAAACAGATTATTGCTGAAGGTTTTAAGGCAAGTTGCCAAAATGTATTCAATGATATAAGAGACGGATTTGTTGATTTTGTAATCAGACTTCCTTACATTGTCAGAACACTTGTTAAACTTGTGATATTCTTGGGTGTGGCATTTGTTGTTGTCAGAATTGTTATTGCAATCATAAAGAAAAAGGTTAAAAAGAATTCAGAAAAAAAAGCCAAAGCCGTAAACGACCCTTCGGTAACAGGTGTTGATACAAAAGAAGGATTGAAGAAGCTTCAGGAGATTAACGAAAAGGAAGAAAAAGAAAAGAATGGAGAATCAAACTAAATCGGGATTTGTAAGTATAATCGGCAGACCGAATGTCGGAAAAAGCACATTGATGAATAAGATAATCGGTCAGAAAATTGCCATTACATCTAACAAACCTCAGACCACCAGAACAAAAATATCAACGGTTTATACGAAAGGAAACGTTCAGATGATATTTGTGGATACACCGGGGCTTCACAAAGCCAAGACAAAACTTGGAGAAAACATGGTATCCACTGCAAAAAGAAGTTTTAATGAATCGGATGTCTGCCTCTACCTCATTGAGGCAGACACCTTTATCGGAGAGCAGGATGAATCAATCCTGTCTCTTCTTCGTACTGTGGATATTCCGATTATCCTTGTTATCAATAAAGTTGACAGGATAGAAAAGGCCAAGGTTTTTGAAGTTATAAATGCTTTCAAAGACAAGGTGGAGTTTGCTGAAATCGTTCCTATCTCTGCAAAGACCGGTAGAAATATCGATACACTTTTGTCTGTAATAGAACAGTATCTGCCCGAAGGCCCTTTTTATTACGATCCGGAGACTCTTACGGACCAGCCCGAGAGACAAATTGTATCGGAGATTATAAGAGAGAAAGGTTTGAGACTTCTCGGTGATGAAATTCCGCACGGAATGGCTGTTTGTATTGATTTGATGAAATTCAACAAAAATATAGTCGATATTGAAGCAACCATAATTTGCGAAAGAGAATCCCATAAGGGAATGATTATCGGAAAAGGCGGCTCCAAAATAAAAGAAATCGGAACACAGGCCAGAATAGACATTGAAAAAATGCTCGGCAAAAAAGTAAATCTTAAGTTATTTGTCAAGACAAAGGAGAATTGGAGAGATTCCGATTATCTTTTGAAAAATTTTGGATTTGTAAATGACGGAAGCGAGGAGTAGGCATCGCTTCTTTCTTGTGAATAATATCAGAGTTTGTTATAAGGATGCATATGAATAATTCCGAAAATCTTCTTTCCGTAACCGGGATGGTTATAAAACAGGAACCAAGCGGCGAATACGACAGAAGGATAGTAATTCTTACAAAAGAAAAAGGTAAAATTTCCGTTTTCGCTAAGGGTGCGAGAAGGCAGAATTCCGTTTTGGCTGCTGCGACCAATCCTTTTGCTTTTGGACGTTTTACGCTTTTTGTGGGAAGAAGTGCATATTCTTTAAGAGAAGCTTTTATCGATAATTATTTCGAAAAGATGCGGGAAGATTTGACTATCGCTTTTTACGGAATGTATTTTTTGGAAATTGCCGATTATTATTCGAGAGAGAATGTTTCGGAACCCGATTTTTTAAGACTTCTTTATCAGGGAGTTCGCACTCTTGAAAATCCTCTTTTATCCCTTAAATTCGTCAAGGCGGTTTTCGAACTTAAGGCTATTCAGTTAAACGGTGAACTTCCGCCGCCTTCCGAAGATTCTTTACCGGGAGTAAAGAAAGCGTATTCTTATATTTTATCTTCGCCGGTCAATAAAGTTTTCTCTTTTAAACTTGGCGAAGAGAGCGAAGGGGAACTGATTGAATGGGCATCAAAGGTTTGTGACAGAACTTTTGATAAAAAATTCACTTCCTTGGAACTGTTACAGTGATTATTCTTTGACAAACAGAAGTTAACATGTATAATATGAAGAAGCGTTTTATTAAATAATATAAAGGCAGAAGTCGAATGCTGCCACGATAGGAGGTCGAGATTATGGAAAAATCAATGGAAAAGATTAAAGCGTTGGCCATGGGCAGAGGGTTTATTTATCCCGGGTCCGACATTTACGGCGGTCTCGCCAATACATGGGATTACGGCAATCTCGGAGTTGAACTCAAAAATAATGTAAAAAAGGCTTGGTGGCAGAAATTCGTTCAGGAAAATCCTTACAATGTAGGTGTTGACTGTGCAATTCTTATGAATCCTCAGACATGGGTTGCTTCAGGACATCTCGGTGGTTTCTCGGATCCTTTGATGGATTGCAAGCAGTGCCATGAGCGTTTCAGAGCAGATAAGATTATTGAAGATTTTGCCGCAGAAAAAGGAATCACACTCGAAAAACCCATTGATGCTTTTTCACAGGAAGAGATGATGGCGTTTATTAAAGACAATGCAGTTCCCTGTCCTACATGCGGAAAGCATGATTTTACGGATATCAGACAGTTTAACCTTATGTTTAAGACATTCCAGGGTGTTACCGAAGATGCTTCCAGCACCGTATATTTAAGACCTGAAACAGCTCAGGGTATTTTCGTTAACTTTAAGAATGTTCAGAGAACTTCAAGAAAGAAAGTTCCTTTCGGTATTTGCCAAATCGGTAAGTCATTCAGAAATGAGATTACACCCGGTAACTTTACTTTCCGTACAAGAGAGTTTGAACAGATGGAACTTGAATTCTTCTGCAAGCCTGGAACAGACCTTGAATGGTTTACATACTGGAGAAGTTTCTGCCGTGATTGGCTTCTTTCTCTCGGTATCAAAGAAGATGAACTCAGATTAAGAGATCACGATCCCGAAGAACTTTGCTTCTATTCAAAAGCCACAACAGACTTCGAGTTCTTATTCCCTTTCGGTTGGGGCGAACTTTGGGGCATCGCGGACAGAACGGACTATGATCTTACACAACATCAGAATGTTTCTAAGCAGGATATGTCATACTTTGACGATGAGTCAAATGAGAAGTACATTCCTTACGTTGTTGAACCTTCACTTGGTTGCGACCGTGTAGTTTTGGCATTCCTTTGCGCAGCTTACGATGAAGAGAATCTCGGTACTGAAGAAGCTCCCGACATGAGAACCGTAATGAGATTCCATCCGGCACTTGCTCCCGTGAAAATCGGTGTGCTTCCTTTGTCAAAGAAGCTTAACGAGGGTGCAGAAAAGATTTATGCATCACTTTCCAAGAAATATAACTGTGAATTTGATGACAGAGGAAATATCGGAAAGAGATATCGTCGTCAGGATGAAATCGGTACACCTTTCTGCGTAACATACGATTTTGAATCGGAAAATGATAATTGCGTAACTGTTCGTTTCCGTGATTCCATGGAACAGGTAAGAGTTGCAATTGACGAACTTGATAAGTTTTTCGAAGACAAATTTACATTTTAAATTATTGGGGCATCGAAGAGATTCGGTGCCCTTTTTTTGAGATTAATTCTTTTGTAAAATATTAAAAAAATAATGGTGGCGAAATAAAAAAAGCTATGCTATAATGCATTAGATGCACTAATTCGGGTGCATATTTATTCGGAACGGTTTATTTGACCGTATAATGAAATTAACTAGGAACGGGGAAAGACGTTTCTGGTTAATATTTGCCTTTAATTTGTATAAAACAAAAATAATGTTTCAAAGGAGGAACAATTCCGTATGGCAAAAAAATGGGTATATTTGTTCACAGAAGGAAGCGCAGATATGCGTAATCTCCTTGGCGGTAAGGGCGCCAACCTTGCGGAGATGACTAACATCGGACTTCCCGTACCACAGGGATTTACTATTACTACCGAGGCTTGTACACAGTACTATGAGGATGGACGTAAGATTAATGACGAAATCATGGCTCAGGCTATGGAAGGTGTTAAAAAGATGGAAGAGATTAACGGAAAGAAATTCGGCGATCTCAAGAATCCTCTTCTTGTTTCGGTTCGTTCCGGCGCCAGAGCGTCAATGCCCGGTATGATGGATACAATACTTAACCTTGGACTTAACGATGAAGTTGTTGCTGCTATGATTGCAGGCAACCCCGATCCCAAATTTGAAAGATTCGTTTATGACTCATACAGACGTTTCATTCAGATGTTCTCGGACGTTGTTATGGAAGTGGGAAAGAAATATTTCGAGCAACTTATCGACAGAATGAAAGCTAAGAAGAACGTTCAGTTCGACGTTGAACTTACGGCCTCTGACCTTAAAGAACTTGCAGAACAGTTCAAGGCAGAATACAAGAAACAGCTCGGTGAAGATTTCCCTTCAGATCCCGTTGTTCAGTTAAAGCTTGCCATTGAGGCTGTTTTCCGTTCATGGGACAACCCCAGAGCAAACGTTTACAGAAGAGATAACGATATCCCTTATTCATGGGGCACAGCAGTTAACGTAATGCCCATGGTATTCGGTAACTTAAACGATGAATCAGGTACAGGTGTTGCATTTACGCGTGATCCTGCAACAGGCGAGAAGAAACTTATGGGTGAGTTCCTTAAGAACGCTCAGGGTGAAGACGTTGTTGCCGGTGTTCGTACACCTATGCCTATCGTACAGATGGAAGAAGAATTCCCCGAAGCTTTCAAACAGTTTGTTGAAGTTTGCGGTATCCTTGAGAATCATTATCATGATATGCAGGATATGGAATTCACAGTTGAAAATAAGAAGCTTTACATGCTTCAGTGCCGTAACGGAAAGAGAACGGCTCAGGCTGCATTAAAGATTGCCTGCGACCTTGTAGATGAAGGTATGAAGACAGAGGAAGAAGCTGTTGCTATGATCGATCCCCGTAACCTTGATACACTTCTTCATCCTCAGTTCGATTCAAGCTCTCTTAAGATTGCAACTCCTATCGGAAAAGGTCTTGGTGCTTCTCCCGGAGCTGCTTGCGGTAAGATTGTATTTACAGCAGAAGATGCGGAAACATGGAATGCAA
Source organism: Lachnospiraceae bacterium (assembly GCA_045628965.1). Classification (GTDB taxonomy): domain Bacteria; phylum Bacillota; class Clostridia; order Lachnospirales; family Lachnospiraceae; genus UBA3766. The sequence continues at coordinate 41,102 of JAZQQI010000037.1, forward strand.
GAGGCGAGAAGGTAGTTCTTGTCCGTCTTGAGACATCTCCCGAAGATATTACAGGTATGAAGTCCGCTCAGGGAATTCTTACTGTTCGTGGCGGTATGACTTCACATGCTGCAGTTGTTGCCCGTGGTATGGGTACTTGCTGCGTATCAGGTTGCGGTGAAATCGCAATGGATGAAGCTAATAAGAAGTTCACACTCGGCGGTAAGACTTTTACAGAAGGAGATCCTATTTCAATCGACGGTACAACAGGAAACATCTATGACGGAATTATTCCTACAGTAGATGCGAAGATTGCCGGAGAGTTCGGTCGTGTAATGGCATGGGCCGATAAGTACAGAAAGTTAAAAGTACGTACAAACGCAGATACACCCAGAGATGCTAAGAAGGCAAGAGAACTCGGTGCTGAAGGTATCGGACTTTGCCGTACAGAGCATATGTTCTTTGAAGAGGAAAGAATTGCAGCATTCCGTGAGATGATTTGCTCGGATACTGTTGAAGAAAGAGAAGCAGCTCTTGAGAAGATTCTTCCTTATCAGCAGAAAGACTTCAGAGAACTTTATGAAGCTTTGGAAGGATGCCCTGTTACAATCAGATTCCTTGATCCTCCTCTTCATGAGTTTATTCCTACAGAAGAAGCTGATATCAAGAGACTTGCAGATACAAAGGGTAAATCAGTTGAGTCTATTAAGACACTTTGCGAATCACTTAAAGAGTTCAACCCCATGATGGGCCACAGAGGATGCCGTCTTGATGTTACATATCCTGAAATCGCTAAGATGCAGACAAAGGCTATCATCAGAGCAGCTCTTGAAGTTAAGACAAAACATCCCGATTGGAATGTAAAACCTGAAATCATGATTCCTCTTGTATGTGAGAAGGCTGAGCTTAAGTATGTTAAGAAGATTGTTGTTGAGACAGCAGATGCTGAAATTAAGGCTGCCGGCGCTAATCTTGAGTACGAAGTAGGTACTATGATTGAGATTCCCCGTGCCGCTCTTACAGCAGACGAACTTGCTTCTGAAGCTGATTTCTTCTGCTTCGGTACAAATGACCTTACACAGATGACATTCGGTTTCTCACGTGATGATGCAGGAAAGTTCCTTGCTTCTTACTATGAGTCAAAGATTTTCGAGAACGATCCTTTTGCTAAACTTGACCAGAACGGTGTAGGAAAGCTTATGGAAATGGCTATCAAGAACGGTAAGGAAGTTAACGGTAAGCTTCACGTCGGTATCTGCGGCGAGCATGGCGGCGATCCTACATCTGTAGGGTTCTGCCACAAGATCGGACTTGATTATGTATCATGTTCACCTTTCCGTGTACCTATTGCAAGACTTGCTGCTGCGCAGGCTGCTATTGCAAATAAGTAATTTTGGAAAGATTTTAATAGTTTGAAATTAAAAAGGGATTG
>JAZQQI010000038.1:0-4841 GCA_045628965.1 Lachnospiraceae bacterium
GGAAAAGACGAAATTCCCGAGTTGGCACTCAAAATGAAGCAAAAGTAACCGACGAAATAAAAAGCGGTGCGTTGGTTAAGTGGTATAAAATATTTTAGGGAAACGTATGGAAGAGAAGAAAAGACGAATTCATTATTCGGGAAAATATCCGAAGAAATTTGAAGAAAAGTACAAGGAACACAATCCTGAAAAATATGAAGATACGATTAAGCACGTAATCGAAAAGGGTTCTACGCCGGCGGGTATGCATATATCCATAATGGTAAAAGAGATTCTTGGCGTACTTGACATTAAGCCCGGAGAAAACGGCCTTGATGCTACGCTCGGATACGGCGGTCATACAAAGGAAATGCTTAAAAAGCTCGAGAATAAGGGACACATCGTGGGATTGGACGTAGACCCCATAGAACAGGCCAAAACCATTGATAGACTGAGAAAAGAAGGCTTTACGGAAGACGTTTTTTCGGCGGAACTTATTAATTTTGCAAATATTGACAAAGTGGCGGAAAAGTACGGCAAATTTGATTTTATACTGGCGGACCTTGGCGTATCTTCCATGCAGATAGACAATCCCGAAAGAGGTTTTTCATACAAAACCGACGGACCTTTGGATTTGAGACTTAATCCGACCGAAGGAGAAAGCGCAGCAGAGAGACTTCATAAAATTACGGCAGAAGAATTTGAAGGAATGCTTGTGGAAAATTCCGACGAGGAATACGCTCACGAAATTACCCAGGAAGTGTTTAACAGAATGAAAAAGGGCGACCCCATGGACACCACAACGAGACTTCGTGAGGCAATCGAAGCCGCAATGTATAAAATTGACAAAAACGATGCGAAAGAATTGTCGAAAAAATCGTGCACCAGAGTTTTTCAGGCTTTGAGAATTGATGTAAACAGCGAATTTGAGGTTTTGTATGAATTCCTCGACAAACTTCCAAATGTTTTAAATCCCGGCGGAAGGGTAGCGATATTAACTTTTCACTCCGGTGAGGACAGGCTTGTCAAACAGTCATTTAAAATGCTTAAAAACGAGGGCGTTTATTCGGAGATTTCAAAGGATGTAACGCGACCGTCGGCGGAGGAAATAAGGCTTAATCCCCGCTCAAGGTCCACCAAAATGAGATATGCCATCAAAAAATAGAATTCAGAATGAGGTAAAAATGACAAAGGAGCAAATTTACGACATTTTTTATAAACAGATGTCCATCGATTATTCTTCGAGCGAAGAGGAAATAAGAGATTTTAAAAATTACGTAAAAATCGATGAACGAAGAGTGGGAACAAGAGGTTACAAGAATGATAAACATATTGCAAAAGTGATTTCATTGAACGGAAAGTTTATTTTGTGCGTCGATGAGAAGATAAAAGAGGAGGCGGACAAGCTTAAAGACATAAAAGGCGAGTGGATGTCACTTGGTCAAAATACCGAAAGACTTGATATGATTACACGCCCCTACGGATACATGTCGGTGGATCAACATCATTATTATCTTCCCATAGGAAAAGCGTATTTTTCCAAGGAAGAAATCGATGAAATGATGAAACTTTACAAGATTACAATGTATGAAAGAGATGAAATCGAAAGGTTCAGAGGTGATTCCCGATTCACCGCAGCGCTTTCGTTTTGTGAAAAAGCACCTGATATGCTAGCCTTCACGGCAGAACTTGAGGGCGAAATTTTGGGAATGAGCGGTGCAAGTGCGGATTCCGACACCATGTGGCAAATCGGAATTAATGTATCTGAAAAAGCCCGCGGAAGAAATATAGGGCCGCTTCTTACGATTCTTTTGAAAGAAGAAATATTAAATAGAGGCAAACTTCCGTTTTACGGTACCGGCGAATCTCATATCCAATCTCAAAGGGTTGCGATAAAATCCGGATTTTTCCCTGCCTGGTGGGAGAGTTACTCATATAAAAATATAAATTTGAGAAATGATATATAATTATACAAGCTGTTATACAAAGCGAAAGATAGTATTTTGATGATTCAAAGAATAAAACGACCCACATCAAAAGTAGGAAAACTTGAATGGTGCAGGCCGTTTTTTTTTTGTTTTTGATCTTTAATGGCGCAATCCTCGTACATTTGCGAGTAATAATCGGTAACTTTTTTAATACAATCGGGATTGGGTTTAGGCACTTCCGACTGAGAAAACGGGGTGGGCTCTGTTTCTATAATGTTGTCGGTATCGGTATATTTTTTGTTTTGTGGTGTCGGTAGATATAAGCAGAGGGTAGTTAATTCGATTCTCTGCTTTTTTGTTTCAAAAGGAAGGTGATTGGAGCGGCAGCAGTCGTAAAAAATAGAAAAAATATGAAAAAAATGAATTTAGAATACAAAAAATACACAAATTTGGTATATAATCACATATACGTGAAAAAATTCGGAGGTTAACCGCTATGAACAATAAGATTAGGTTTGAATATAAAAAACATTTATTAAGGGGATTAGTATCTGTCGGATTTCTTCTTTTGATTTTTTGTTTGAATTCAAGAGAGGTTTGTGCGGAAACACCTACAGTCGTATTTGATTATGAAACGATTAAAAATGTTAATAATGAAGATGAGGTGGAAATTACAGGATGCACAATTACAGGAAGCGGCTCAGAAGGAGCAGATATTGTAATTCCCAAGACAATAAATGTTAATGGAACATATTTACCAGTAACAAGTATTGGACAGCAAGCGTTTGAGTCTGAGAACATAAAAAGTGTAGATACGTCAGACGTATTATATGTTGGTAATCTGGCATTTTCCGGTTGTGAAAATTTAATAAGTGTAAATATGCCTAAAGTGACCCAAATTGGTGAAGGAGCATTTGATGATTGTATTAAAATAGAAAGTGTAGAAATGCCCGAGGTGAAAAATATTGGGATTAATGCATTTAGGAGTTGCAACAACCTAGAAAGTGTATCGATGCCTAATGCGAAAAGTATTGGGACAGAGGCATTTTATCAATGCACTTCGTTAGAAAGTATCACAATGGATAATGTGACGAGTATTGGGAATTATGCATTTATTGGTTGCACTAACCTAGAAAGTATTATTTTACCTAAAGCTACGAGCATCGCGTGGCATGCATTTGATAAATGCGGTAAATTAAAAAATGTATATGTTTCCGCTAATGCGGGCGATGGAGTGTTGTCTAGTATTCCGTCGGGGGCGACGAAAATATATCTTGCTTCTCCGATTTCGCTTGACAAAGAGAATTTAGCTATGGAACCGGGTGAAAGTACGACATTAAATGTAACGGTTCCACAAAATGCGGCTGATAAGGGGGTATCTTGGAAATCAAGCAATGAAGAAGTAGTTAAAGTAGATGATACCGGCAAATTAACCGCTATAGGAGGCGGAACTGCAAAAATTACCGTAACTGCAAATGATGTGGGCAAAGCAACAGCTACATGCGAAGTTACCGTAATAGTTCATGCGAGCAAAATATTCTTGGATAAAAATTCATTGACAATGAATGTGGGCGCCCAAGATAGTTTGAATGTGGGATTTGAACCCGACGAGACAATGAATAAGAACGTATCTTGGACTTCAAGCGATACAAATATAGTTGAAGTGGATAATTTGGGAAATTTACATGCAGTTGGAAGCGGAACGGCAATAATTACCGCAACAGCAGAAGATGAGAGCCATGTATCGGATGAATGTGTAGTTACAGTTAAGGTTCCTTTGGAAAGAATTTCATTAGATAAGAAATCATTGGCAATGCATGTAGGAGATAAGGATGTTTTGAATGTATCATTCGAACCTGACAATGCAACAAACAAAGAAGTATCATGGACTTCAAGCAATTCTGATGTAATTAAAGTGGATAATTTAGGAAATATATATGCAGTTGGAAGCGGAACGGCAACAATTACTGTAACAGCATCGGATGGAAACGGTATAAAGGCAGAATGCGAAGTTGGTGTAACGGTTCTTGCAAAAGGAATATCGCTTGATAAATCCTCTTTGACATTGAATGAGGGGGATACAGATGTTTTGACAGTATCATTTGATCCTGAAAATATGACAAACACCGGTGTTTTCTGGAGTTCCGGCAATTCGGATGTTGTATCGGTAGATGCTTGCGGACAATTATTTGCAAAATCTGTTGGTACGGCAATTGTAACCGTAACATTGGAGGAAAATAACGAAATAAAAGCGGAATGCGTTGTTACCGTAAAGAAAACGGATACGGACCCCGATCCCGAGCCCGAACCGGAACCCGAACCGGAGCCCGAACCCGAACCCGAACATATCATTGTTAACGAAACTTTTGCCATGAATCAGAGATTGTATGATTCACTTTCCCGTGCAGCAAACCTTGGCGGAAGTCAGACAGTGTATTTTGAAGAATATAACGGAAAGGATTGCATAACAGGAGATGTATTGGATTTCTTAACGGAGCATCCGAACGTAACGCTTGTTCTTGATTACACTTTCTTTGACGAAGACACAAAGAAAGACATTCATTGCCATGTTGTAATCAATCAAGCGATTTTATCGAAGGTTATGAGGGATGATATAAAGTATTACGGAGCAGCCATTCTCTCGGGATTCGTTCAGTATTATGATGATCTTCCTGCTGAAATAAAGAATAAAAATTTATAATTCACAGACAACCGACTTTTATTGAACGATTAAAAAATTCCTTAAGATTTGATGCAAACAGAGAAGGCAAGGCATTAACCTTGCCTTTTTCAAGTATGCGCGCCATGGGCGCGCTCTAACGGATGAAAGTTCCGAACACGCCCAGATAGTGGGAAGTGTATAGCCGAACAGTAAGGGTGTCCATCGTGAGGTGGAATCTGAAGGAAGCTGTAAGCAAATCTCTGGTCCGACGG
>JAZQQI010000039.1:0-22574 GCA_045628965.1 Lachnospiraceae bacterium
CCAATCAACCAGTCGTACATTTCCTGATATTTGGCTGCAGATACATGCCACGAAAAATCAGCTGCCATTGCACGGTCAATCATCTTGTTCCATTCGCGCTTTCTGTCATAATAAATCTTTTCGGCATATCTTACGGTAGCAAGCATTTCATGTGCATTATAATTGACGAAGCTGAAGCCGGTACCCGTTGATTCATATTCGTTATAAGGTTCAACGGTATCCTTAAGTCCTCCCGTCTCTCTGACGATGGGAATTGTACCGTATCTTAATGCCATAAGCTGGCTCAAGCCGCAAGGCTCAAAGAGTGAAGGCATAAGGAACGCATCGCAGGCCGCATAAATCTTGTGGCTTAATTCTTCAGAGTAATAAATGTTCGCCGACACCTTATTGTTATATTTCCAATCAAAATGTCTGAACATATTCTCATACTTTTCTTCGCCCGTACCGAGAACCACAATCTGAACGGCATCCTGACAAAGTTCATCCATCATGTATGCAATAAGGTCGAAACCTTTTTGATCCGTAAGTCTTGAAACGATACCAATCATCATAATCTTATCGTTTTGTTCAAGTCCCAAATCTTTCTGAAGTTCGCGCTTATTCTTAATCTTCTCCTTACGGAAATTCTTGGCATCATAAGGGAAAGAAATCTTCTTGTCCGTAGTAGGATTGTAATCCGTATAGTCAATACCGTTTACAATTCCGCGTAGGTCATTCTCTCTGGCTCTCAAAAGTCCATCAAGTTCCTCCCCGTAAAACTGTGTCATTATTTCCTTTGCGTACGTTTCCGATACTGTCGTAATTGCATCGGCATATACAAGTCCGCCCTTCAAAAGATTGGCGTTTTTAAAGGATTCAAGTTTATCCGAAGTAAAGAAGTAATCAGGAAGCCCTGTTATATCTTTAACTGCGGGAACATCCCACTTGCCCTGGAATTTAAGGTTATGAATTGTCATAACGGACTTAATTCCTCTGAAAAACTCATTGCCCTGAAAACGTTCTTTAAGATACACGGGAATAAGTCCCGTCTGCCAGTCGTGACAATGAATGACATCCGGTCTGAAATCAAGAAGAGGCATTGCCGACAAAGCCGCCTTTGAGAAAAATGCAAATCTTTCGATATCATCATAAACATTGGAACTATAGGGATGACTTCCGCCGAATTTCATTTCGTTATCTATGAAATAATATTTAACGCCGTCAACCTCAGATTCAAGAATTCCGACATACTCGTCTTTCCAATGAAAATCCATATAAAAACTTGTCTTATATACCATTTTTGCCTTAAGTTCGTCCTTAATGCAGGTATACTTCGGAATCATTACACGAATGTCAAAATATTTTTTATCTACACACTTGGGAAGAGAACCTACAACATCAGCCAAGCCGCCGGTTTTTATAAAAGGAACTCCTTCCGAAGCAACAAACAAAATATTTTTCATTGATAACCCTCCCTTTCAATCCATGGAAATTCATATAATAATTTTGATTAATGTCCTGCTTTAAACTCGTCCGCGCGTTTCTTCAATTCTTCCGCATTTTTTACAAAAGCTTCGCTCATTTCATCTCCGCCGAGCATTCTTACAAGTTCTTTTATCTGACCGTCAACGTTCAGTTTTTCAATGCCCGTATGTGTTCTGCCGTCGCTTCCCACATTTTTTTGAATTTCAAAATGTGTATCCGCCATGGAAGCAATCTGTTGGAGATGCGTTATCAAAATAACCTGATGACTCTTTGACAAAACTGCCAATTTTTCTGCCACTTTCCAAGCTGTAACACCGGAAATACCGGCATCTATTTCGTCAAAAATAAAAGTCTCATTATCATTACCCGAAGCACATGTTGTCTTTACGGAAAGCATGATTCTTGAAAGTTCTCCGCCGCTTGCAACATTGCTCAAAGGTCTTAAACTCTCTCCGGGATTTGTGGAAATAAGGAATTCCACCTTATCGCGGCCATTCTTTAAAAATTCATCGTTTTCTTCAATATTGACCTTGAACTCACATTGGTTAAAGTTCAAATCGGAAAGGTTGTTCTTTAAATCTTTTTCAAATGCGTCAGAAAATTTTCTTCTGACATCATGGATATCCTTCGATAGTCTTACCAGGCTTTTCTTTACCGCTTCAAACTCCTGAATCACTTCTTCTTTTTTCTCGGTAAGAAGCAATATTGTTTCAAGTTCTTCTTTTTTCTTATCCAAAAAACTATTAACTTCTTCGATTGTCCGACCGTATTTTCTTTCAAGGTCGTTTATAAGTTCATACCTTTCCCTAAGATTCATGAGTTCTTCGGGATTAAGAGACGAATCATCAAGGTAATCGGTCACATTTCTTGATACGTCCGATAAAAGTGCGGATATATCGCTCAAAGAATCGGAAATTAACAACAGTTTCTCGTCATAAGACGAAACCGAAACTACCTCTCTCAAGGAAGAATCTATAAGATCGGAAGCCGAAGCTTCTTTTTCAAATACAGCATCTTTGACAAAAGACAATGCTTCCTCAATCTTTTCATAATTTTCCATGACCTTAAGCTTCGAAGCAATCTCTTCTTCCTCTCCGTCTTTCAAGGATGCCGCTTCAATCTCGTTAATCTGATATTTCAAAAGAGAAACTTCCCTTTCCGCTGCAGCTTCGTCGCATTCGGGAGATTCTAGGATTTTTTTCAGTTCAGTATATTTTTCATATTCTTTTTTATAATTGTCCAAAATAGGCAACAGTTCTTTCTCCGCATAAGAATCAATGATTTCTATATGCTTTTGCGGCTTTAACAGGAACTGATAATCATGTTGTCCGTAAACATCAATAAGGTAATTGGTAATTTCTTTTACTATTGTTGCGTTAACAGTTTCGCCGTTAATTTTGAATACGCTTTTGGCAGGAAGAATCTTTCTTTGGATAAGCAATTCCCCATCTTCAGGAAATAAATCAAATTCCTTCAAAACTTCCCTTTCAAAATCACTTTCAATCTTAAAGGTAATCTCAACAAGAGCGAATTCACTTCCCTCTCTGATGGAATCCTTGTCTGCTTTTCCTCCGAAGGCAAGATTCAAAGAGCCGAGTATTATAGATTTACCCGCGCCGGTCTCACCCGTAAGCACATTAAGGCCCTCGGAAAACTCAACAAATGCCTCATCTATCAAGGCAAAATTTTTAACGTGTAATGTAGATAGCATATTCCTCCTTTTGCGCCTTCTCACACAAAAGTTTATTGATTTTCCTTCAACTTCCTGTTCAATGTTTCAAGGAAATTGACATTGTTCATCTGTATAAATTCAATCTTTCCTTCGGCTTTTTCAATGCAAATCTCATCACCTGAAAGAAGTTCGATTTTTTCATTGCCGTCAAAGCTTGCGATAACCTTTTGACCCATATCGTCATCATGTGGCTCGCCGATTGTAATTGTAACCGTATCCTTTGACTTAAAAAGAATACTTCTGTTCATGAATGTATGCGCGCATACAGGCGTCAAAAGAATCATGTCCGCAGCCGGCTCCACAATGGGACCTCCGGCTGAAAAATTATATCCTGTAGAACCTGTGGGTGTTGAAATAATAACACCGTCCGCCGAATAGGATCTAAGAAGCATCCCGTTTACACTGATTGAGTAATTAAGTATCTGAAGGGGACCTCCACGGCTTATACAAACATCGTTCAAGGCTTTGGTTTCAAATATCACTTCATTGTTTCTTATAACGGCGCCTTTAAGCATCATTCTTTTTTCAAGAAAATACTCGCCGGCAATAAGTCTTGTAAGCGTATCCTCCAACCCTTCAACCCCTGTTTGTGCGAGAAATCCGAGATGACCCGTATTTACACCAATAATGGGCAAATCAAACTTAACTGCTTTTTTTGCAATTCTCATAAGTGTTCCGTCGCCGCCGAGAACAAGAACCATATCGCAATCCTTAGCCTCTGATTCTTCAAAGCCCGAATCCTTTTTTGCAAGAACACATTTCATATACGATACGCCTTTTTTGTCAAGGAAAGAAGCAATCTTATCATATACAACAAATTCTTTATCTTTTTTAGGATTAACGCAAATGAGAATTTTCATCCGAACCTCCGAGTTCTTCATGGGATTTTGCAACCGTTTCCTTAATCAGTTTAAGCATATCCTCCGACATACAAACATCCAAATCGTCATCATTAATTTCTTTGGCATCGCCGTCTTCCGTCTTTTTGATAAGAAGAAGGTATTCTATATTGCCTTCCGGTCCTCTGATAGGAGAAAAATCAAGATTTTCCACTTTAAAACCGATTCCCATACAAAAGGAAATAACCTTTTCTATTACTTCTTTATGAACAGCAGGGTCTCTTACGACGCCTTTCTTTCCAACCTTTTCTTTGGTAGTCTCAAACTGCGGCTTTATAAGGCAAACCATAAAGCTGTCTTTTTTCAAAAGATTGTAAGCCGGGACAAGAATCTTTGTCAGCGAAATAAAAGAAACGTCAGTTGCCGCAAAATCAATGGCGTCAGGTATGTCAGTTTTCGTGACGTATCTGAAATTGCATTTTTCCATGCATACAACACGTTCGTCGTTTCTTAACTTCCAATCAAGCTGACCGTGTCCCACATCAACGGCAAAAACTTTTTGAGCACCGTTTTGAAGCATGCAGTCCGTAAAACCGCCTGTGGAAGCACCTATATCAAGGCATGTCATCTGATCAAAATTTAAACCGTAAACTTTGACTGCCTTATCAAGTTTAAGTCCGCCTCTCGATACAAAAGGAAGCACGGCGCCGCGAACTTCGATTGTTTTTGTATCATCAAAAGTAGAGCCCGCTTTATCCTCTTTTTGCCCGTCAACATAGACTATTCCGCTCATTATAAGAGCTTTGGCCTTCTCTCTTGAGGGTGCAAGATTTTTATTTACCAAAAGAACATCTAATCTTTCTTTCACCTTAATCCCTCACTGTCGGCAAGTATTTTTTCAACAACGGAATCCGTATCAAGACCGATTTCTTTCATAAGTAAATCAACGTTACCCTGTTCTACATACATATCAGGTACGGCAATTGTGGTAAGTTTGGCAATACGTCCTTCCGTACAAAGGAATTCCGCAACGTTCTCTCCGAATCCTCCTGCTCTGACATTCTCTTCAAGCGTTACTATATGGCTGTGAGTCTTAAGAGCATCTCTTATAAGTTCCTTATCGAGAGGATTGACAAAACGCGCATTCATCAAAGACACGTTAAGTCCTTTTTCTTTAAGTTTTTCTCTTACTGAAACGGCAGTCTTTACCATGCTTCCCACGGCCATGAGGCAAATGTCGGATTCAATATTAATCCACTCAGCCTGACCGTATTCAATCGGTGCTCTAAACTCAGAAAGTCCATCGTATGCTTTGCCTCTCGGATATCTGATGGCTACAGGTCCATCGAAATTAAGTGCAAACTTTATCATGTCAGAAAGCTCCCACTTATTCTTCGGCGCCATAACGCACATATTGGGAATCGTCGAAAGAAATGACAAATCAAAAATACCCTGATGCGTCTCACCGTCTGAACCTACAATTCCCGCTCTGTCGATGGCAAATACCACATGGAGATTTTGGATGCAGACATCATGAATAAGCTGGTCATATGCCCTTTGCAAAAACGAAGAATATACGCATACAATCGGTTTAAGACCTCCCATTGCGAGCCCTGCCGCAAAAGTCACCGCATGCTCTTCCGCTATTCCGACATCAAAAAATCTGTCGGGATACATACTTCTGAAACGTTTAAGTCCCGTACCGTCCGGCATAGCGGCAGTAATTGCGCAAACCTTTTCGTCTCTTTCTCCCATTTTGCACATAACTGTAGAAAAAACATCGGTATAATTGGGATCGACTCTTTTGTGCTTCGGGAGTCCCGTTGCAATATCAAATGGCTCAGCGCCATGGAATCTTGCAGGATGTCTTTCTGCCGGAAGATATCCTTTTCCCTTCTTTGTAAGCACATGAAGAAGAACCGGAGTTTTGCATCTTTTAGCCTCTTTTATGGCTCTCGTCATGGCATTAATATCATGTCCGTCAATAGGTCCAAGATACGTTAATCCCATTTCTTCAAAAAACATTCCCGGAATAACAAAAGATTTAAGAGAAGCCTTAGCCTTTTGAATTCTGAAAATCATATCCGAACCTCTCGGAACTTTGGAAAGTTTGTCTTTTACGCCTTCCTTAAGTTCAAGGTACTTTTCCGTCGTTCTTACATTATCAAGATACTGGCTGACACCGCCGACATTTTCGGAAATGGACATATTATTGTCATTAAGGATAATGATAAGCTTTGTGTTGGCCCTTCCGGCATTATTCATAGCTTCATAAGCCATTCCGCCCGTCAAAGCACCGTCTCCTATTACCGAAACAATCGTTTCATCAGTCCCATTTATTGTACGGGCCATAGCCATACCGAGTCCTGCGGAAATGGATGTAGATGAATGACCGGTATTAAAAGCATCACAGTCGCTTTCGTTAGTCTTCGGAAAGCCTGCGATTCCGCCGTATTTTCTTAACGACGAAAAGCCGTCTCTTCTGCCGGTAAGAATCTTATGAGTATAACTTTGATGTCCAACATCCCAAATAATCTTATCTTTCGGTAAATCCAAAGATAGATGAAGTGCCATAGTAAGTTCCACTGTGCCTAAATTGGCTCCGAGATGACCTCCGGTTTCGGAGATGTTTTCGATAAGAAAATCTCTTATTTCGTCAGCCAAATCATCCAAATGATTAGCGGGAATATTTTTTATATCATTGGGTTTGTTTATTTTTTCAAGATACATTAATTTTTTCTTGTGACGAGATACAAAAGCAATTCCTTCAAAAATTCATTCTCAAAGGGCAAGTTATCAAGAATTTTTAATGCTTCGTCTGTATAACGCTTCTGTTCTTTCGTCGCTTCCTCCAATCCTTCTATGGATACAAAAGTGATTTTTTCATTTTTTGCATCGCTTCCAATTGGTTTGCCGAGTGTTTCGGCATTGCCTACAACATCCAAAATGTCATCCTGAATTTGAAAAGCAAGGCCAACATTTGAGCCGACACGCTCAATAGCTTTTATTTGTTCATCCGTAGCACCTGCAATAACGGCTCCGATCATCAAGGATGCCTCTATAAGTGCCGCGGTTTTGCATTCATGAATAAAAAACAATGTGGATTTATTGGTGTTCGGATTGTGTTCCATCTCCAAATCAACCATTTGTCCGCCAATCATCCCATAAATTCCTGCTTTTTTTGCAAGAATTGCGTTGGCTTTTACCATTTTTTTAAGCATATCGACATCCGAAGTCTTTTCCATGGCGTTGGCAACAACTTCAAATGCCATATTGAGAAGTCCGTCGCCTGCAAGTATAGCCGTAGCTTCATCAAACATCTTATGATTTGTAAGTCTTCCCCGTCTGTAATCGTCATTGTCCATAGCAGGCAAATCGTCATGAATCAGCGAATATGTATGAATCATTTCAATCGCCGCCATAAAAGGAGCGACATCCTTCAAATCTTTTCCTCCGAAGAATTTGTAACTCTCCATCATAAAAACGGGACGAAGTCTTTTGCCGCCTGCAAGAAAAGAATAATTCATCGCTTCCATAACTCTTTTTTGAAAGCCCTCTTCTTTAGGAATATACGGCGTAATCAGTTCCATCGCTTTTTGAGCAGAAACATCTAATTTTTTTTCAAAATCATTCATAGAATCAAATCAAAACGAAACATCCTCGTCAAAAGGCGTAACTTCACCCGACGACGACAGTTTCAATACCTCCTTTTCAGCCGTATCGATTGTATCCTTGCATTCTTTCAAAATCTCTTTTGCTTTTGCATATTTGCATACGGCATCTTCTATATCGATATCATCCTTTTCAAGGAAAGAAAGAATCTCTTCAATTTGTTTGAATTTCTCGGATAAAAGTTCGTTATCCATTGTAATCCTCCAAAGTAACAGATGAAACACAAGCCGTAATACGACCGTCCTTCATCAATATTCTGACCGTATCCCCTTCTGAAAGTTTCGACACACCCGACAATCTTTTTCCATTATCGTCGGAAAGGTACGCCATGCCGGCAGACAATCTGTTAATGGGCGAAACGCCCTTAAGCATCTCCGTAAGTCTGTCGTAATAAGCTGTCTTGTCTTTAATAATTCTTCGAAGAGACGCATCAAGTCTGTTTTCAAAGCTTTCTGCCATCAAACGCTTTTTCTCTAAAGACCTCTCAGGCGACAAAGCCTCAAGAAACGCATTGTATTTTATTATTTTATCATTATAAAATCCGATCTTTCTTGTCATTAAAGAATCGAGATTTTTATCATACTTTTCAATATCTCTTAAAAAGAGCGACACGTCCGGTACGGCAAGTTCAGCTGCCGCAGAAGGTGTCGGAGCACGCAAATCCGATACAAAATCGGCTATCGTAAAATCAGTCTCGTGTCCAACCGCAGAAATAATCGGTGTTGAGCATTGGAATATCGCATAAGCGACTTCTTCCTCATTAAAAGCCCATAAATCTTCAATACTTCCGCCACCTCGACCGACAATTATTACGTCCACGCCGTATTTTTCAAGGGCTTCAATACCCATGGCAACAGACGATGCAGCTTCACTACCCTGTACAATTGCAGGATATAAAATAAGCTCAATCGACGGATTCCTTCTTTTTGAAACCGAAATAATATCTCTTACAGCAGCCCCTGTAGGTGCGGTAACGATACCGACTTTACTCGGGAACTTAGGTATAGGCTTTTTGAACTCCTTATCAAAAAGACCCTGTTCGAAAAGTTTTTTCTTAAGTTCTTCAAACTTAAGAGTCAAATTTCCGACTCCGTCTTTTTTTGCATCTGTAACATTAAATGTAATTGTACCGCTCGGAATATAAGTGCCGATTGAACCTGTGGCAATGATTTTATCACCGTCCGACAGTTTTTCCTTAATTTTCGGAGCGGATGATCTGTAGATAATGCATGATAATGCCGAACTTTCGTCTTTCAGAGTAAAATAAATATGTCCGGACGAGTGATATTTAATATTGCTTATTTCACCGGTAACCGATACTCCCGAAAGCAAATAATCCTGTCCCAACATATTATGAATGTAAGTATTAATCTGTAAAACCGAATAAACGCTTTTCATATAATTTTACGCAAATTTGGCAAGAACGCCGTTTACAAACGAATAAGCGTCCTTCTGTCCGAATTTTTTGGCAAGTTCAACCGCTTCGTTAATGGCTACCCCTGCGGGAACATCGTCATCATATTCGATTTCATATACGGCAAGTCTCAAGATTGCAAGTTCAACCTTTCCGATACGGTCGATTGACCATCCCTTCGACGTTTTCTTAATCTTTTCATCGATTTCATCGAGTTTGTCGAGAACAGCCACGTATCTTGCCGTAACCTTCTGTCTTTCGCTGTCCTTAAGAGACTCTTTTAAAGTGGTCAAATCTACAAGGTCCGAATTATCTTCGCCTTCGCCCGTTTCCTGAAAAGGAAACGGTGCGTCAAAATAAAGAAGAAGCTCTTCTGAAAGCTCTTTCTTATCATAAAACGAAGACATATATAAAAGTTTAAATGTTAATTCTCTTTCTGATTTTCTGCTCATAAGAAATTACGCCATGTTTACGGAAGCAATTCTTACATTTACATCCGTAACCTCCAATCCAGTCATCGTCTCTATTGCCGTCTTAACAGAATTCTGAACATTTCTGCTGATTTCCGGCACCTGATATCCGAACATTATACCTATGTTCATATCAACTTTTACTTTTTTGCCTTTAATATCGGCTTTAATTCCTCTTGTGGCTCTCTTCATATTGATTTTATAAGAAGAATTCTTTTTCTCCGATGAAGGAGCAACACCTTCCACATCCTGTGCTGCAAGAGCAGCAATCAAAGGTACAACATCCGTCGCAATACGAACTGAACCTATTTTATCATTGTAATTTGTCATAAATTCACCTCCGTTAATTTGTGTGCGGTTCTAAAACCGCAAATCTATAATTCCATAAAAAGTAATATTTTCAATAATTAAATGAATTATATCATAAATATCATAATGCAACAATATACTAAATATCAAACAAATAGGTAAGCAAATCTTCATTTACGAAATAGTCAAGACTCGATTTGCCTCTGATATAATCAAAAATATGATTGTCATCTATCAAATATGTGCGGATATCCTCAAAAACCATACTATTGGAACATTTTATCGATATAAACGATCTGCCATCATCGTATGCATTATTAAAAGCCTCTTTAAGTTTTTCGTCATTAACCGAATTAAAATACAATCCCTCTTTTACATAATAATTGTCGGATGTAAACATACAAAGCGGTACTTCGGCGATATTGTCGATAACATGATTTTTTTCAAGTTCGGCCGTCGTAATATTTAAATAATCATACGATATTTCCGAATAATTGGACGACAAATTAAATGACGAATCGCCCCAAGTTGCATCGACATAATAATAAGCATTATTGCATTTAACAAGATTCCACGCATGTCCTTCACCGTTTTGATCGTATCCGGATACAACGGTTGCGGGTACATCAAGTTTAGAAAGAAGGTACTGTACGGTTCTCGCATATCCCTGACAAACTGATTTCTTGTTAAGCATTACTGATATAATCGACTGATTATCTTCCGAATCAATGTCATATTCAGTATTCAAAATAACAAATTCATAGGTATACTTAACCTTTTCGTAATCCGAAGCAAATCTTCTGTCTATCCCCGAAAGGAAATTAGCCGTATATTCATCAACGTACTTTTGACATTCCTGCGCGTATTCCTCTTCCATCGTATACATCGGAGAAAAGCCGAGTCTGACAACTTCTTCTTTGGCCAAATATCTTGTAAGTAAATAACCGTTAGTGTAATAAATTTCCGGATGATCATACAAAACGCAAAGGAAAACGGAATCAATTTTATCTTCGTCCAATGAACACAGGCAAACATTGGATTCGAACTTTTGAAGAACAATAAGCATCTCAAGATACAATTGTTTGCCAAAAGGATCAAGTAAATCAAAATAATATAAGCCCTCACATCCTTTTATTGCATTATTAAGGCTTACAGTATCCAATCCGGCATCGATTCTGACTTGCCAATCTTCATCGGAAAGTACCGCATCCATTCTTAACTCATCAAATCCCTCAAGATTTTTTTCGGGATTTTCCGCAACTTCCGTACTGTTTTTAATTTGTACATTCTTTTCGGATACTTCTGTTTCTATCTGTGATGAACTGTTTTTGTTTATATTGTCATCATTATTATGAGCAAGATCCAAAACCTTAATCATAAACTCTTCGTCTTCATCCATTTTTTTCTCAAACAAAACGGTTCCGACGATTACAAGACCGAAAAAAACACAAAGAGCTCCGATCAGTATCGTTAATTTTTTCATTTATTCCCTTCCGAATTCCGATAATACAAGTCCGTCATTTCTGTCAAGAGTCATACCAACAGACCAAGAATTAACAAACAAAAGCAAAGGATTGCCTTTCATGTCTTTTACTTTTTTCATATCGCTTGTGCCGACAATCTTTGAAACATCGATATCCTTACTTTCAATCCATCTGATATGTTCATAAGGAAGAAGCTCCATTTTTATTTCAACATTATACTCGTTTTCGAGTCTGTATTTCAGGACTTCAAACTGAAGTACACCTACAACGCCGACGATAATTTCTTCCATGCCGGTATTGAATTCCTGGAATATCTGGATTGCACCTTCCTGAGCGATCTGCGTAATTCCCTTCATGAACTGCTTTCTTTTCATGGTATCCATCTGACGCACTCTTGCAAAATGTTCGGGTGCAAATGTGGGAATTCCTTCATAATTAAACTTTTTGCCGGAAACTGTAAGCGTATCCCCTATTGAAAAAATACCGGGATCGAATACACCTATAATGTCACCGCCGTATGCAACATCAAGAATCTTTCTGTCATCGGCCATAATCTGCTGGGGTTGAGAAAGTCTCATGGACTTCTGTCCCTGCATATGATAAACTTCTTTGCTTGCATCAAACTTGCCGGAACAAATTCTCATAAAAGCAATTCTGTCTCTGTGAGCTTTGTTCATATTTGCCTGAATCTTAAATACAAAAGCGGAAAATTCATTTTCAAAAGGATCTATCATTCCAATATCAGATTTTCTGGGTAAAGGAGTCGTTGACATCGAAAGGAAATTGTTAAGGAATATTTCAACGCCAAAGTTTGTAAGTGCCGAACCGAAAAATACGGGTGTAAGCTTACCTGCTCTTACCTTTTCAAGGTTAAATTCGGCTGCAGCACCGTCAAGAAGTTCTATCTCATCGTTAAGTACCGATAAAGCGTCTTCTCCGATTGCTTTTAAAAGTTCTCCTTCGTCAGTTTTCGAAATCTCAGTTGTTTTGCCTTCTTTTGTACCCTTTTCCGTATCGGAAAACATTACAACCTTTTCATTTTTTCTGTCATATACGCCTTTAAAGCCTTTACCCGAGCCGATTGGCCAGTTCACGGGGCATGTGGCAATGCCGAGTTCATTTTCAATCTGGTCGAGAAGTTCAAAAGTATCAAGAGCGTCTCTGTCGAGTTTATTGATAAAAGTAAAAATAGGAATGCCTCTCATTCCGCAAACCTTGAAAAGTTTTCTCGTCTGCGCCTCGACACCCTTTGAAGCATCTATAACCATAACCGCAGAATCTGCAGCCATAAGCGTACGATATGTATCTTCGGAGAAATCCTGGTGTCCGGGAGTATCAAGAATATTTACGCAAAATCCGTCATATTCGAACTGAAGAACAGATGAAGTTACGGAAATACCTCTCTCTTTTTCAATTTCCATCCAGTCGGATACGGCATGTCTGGCCGTCGCTTTGCCTTTTACGGAGCCTGCAAGATTAATTGCTCCTCCGTACAAAAGAAACTTCTCCGTAAGTGTTGTTTTTCCCGCATCGGGGTGAGATATAATCGCAAATGTTCTTCTTCTTTTTATCTCGTTATCGTAATTTCCCAAAACTAAAATCCTACTTTCCTTTTATTTCCCTTCAATACAATGTAATTGCTATAAACCAATATTGGTAATCGTTATTTTAACCCGCTTAAATCATAGATGTACCGTCAATTTGTCCTTCGGTATTAAGAAGCTTAAGAACAGTTGCGGCAATATCGGAAAAGGTCTCTCTTGTGCCGAGGTTCTTAGGCTCAATGCCTTTGCCGTAGCATACAAAAGGTATATATTCTCTTGTATGGTCCGTCGTTTTAAGATATCCGGGGTCACAACCGTGATCAGCGGTAATCATTATACAATCGTCATCACCAAGTTTCGCAATTAGCTCAGGCAATCTTTCATCAAAATATGCGAGAGCTTTTGCATAACCGTCGATATCTCTTCTGTGACCGTATGTCATGTCAAAATCCACAAGATTTGTAAAGCATAGACCGTTAAAATCCTTGTCCATAAATTCAAGCGTCTTGTTAATGCCGTCTTCATTAGAAGTTGTGTATACATATTCAGTAATTCCGCTTCCTGCAAAAATATCGTAAATTTTGCCCACCGACAAAACATCTTTTCCGCTTTCTTTAAGAATATCAAGCATTGTTGCCTTAGGCGGAACAAGTGAAAAATCATGTCTGTGTGGTGTTCTTGTGTAATTGCCGTTTGAGCCCACAAAAGGCCTTGCGATTACTCTACCCACACCGTGTTCGCCCTGAAGAATCTCTCTTGCGATTCGGCAATATGAATATAGTTCTTCAAGAGGTACAACTTCTTCATGCGCAGCAATCTGGAATACGGAATCTGCCGAAGTATAAACAATAAGCGCTCCTGTTTTAACATGTTCGTCACCGTAATCTTTAATTACTTCGGTTCCCGAATATGTGGAATTTACTATTGCTTTTCTTCCTGTTCTTTTTTCGAATTCTTCAATAACTTCCTTAGGGAAACCGTTTGGATATGTGGGCATCGGCTTTGGAGAAATCATTCCCGCAATTTCCCAATGACCTATTGTGGTATCCTTTCCCATGGATTTTTCCCTGAGTCTTGCGCATAAAGCGGAAGGTTCTTTTACTCCATCTAAGAAATCTACGCCGTCTATATTGAACAAACCCATTTTTTTCATATTCGGCATGTTGAAAAAAGAACTTGTCGAGCAGGATTTTAATGTATTTGTCCCAAAATCTCCGAAAGCTTCGGCATCCGGCTCGTAACCGATTCCAAAACTGTCAAGAACAATAAGAAACACTCTTTTCATGTAATCACCCCATTTTATAAAAATTTATATTATAAAAAGCATATAATTTATTTATGACGTCAAGCATTTGTTGGACTTTTCATCATAAAATCTCATTCGCATGCTTTTCAAAACTTCTCATAATTATAACATAGAATGACTCACTTTGCATATACTCGAAGAATCCGTTTGTTTTGTAATTATATAAAAACCCCGACAAACAATCAGTCTGTCGGGGCCAACTTTTTGTAATTAATTACTTATCCGAAGGAACGTCCTTGATTGAGAAACTCATTCTTCCCATCTTGTCTTTTCCAAGGCAGATAACAGTAACCTTGTCTCCGAGTGTAAGAACATCTTCAACATGGTCGATTCTCTGCTTAGCAATCTTAGAAATGTGAACCATTCCTTCCTTGCCGGGAGCAAATTCAACGAAAGCACCGAATTCCTTAATCGAAACAACTTCGCCCTTAAGAATCTGTCCTTCAGCGAAATCGGTTACAATCATGTTAATCATATCGATAGCTTCGTTAATCTTATCGATGTCAGTTCCGCAAACACTTACACGACCGTCATCTGTAATATCGATCTTAACGCCTGTTCTTGCAATAATCTCGTTGATTGTTTTACCCTTCTGTCCGACAACATCACCAATCTTATCGGGATCGATTGTAATCTGAACAATCTTGGGTGCATAAATGCTTACTTCCTTACGAGGTTCAGCAATAGCAGGCTTCATGCAGTTATCCATGATGAAAAGTCTTGCTTCACGGCATCTTGCAATAGCACCTTCAACGATGGGACGTGTAAGACCGTGAATCTTAATATCCATCTGAATAGCTGTGATACCGTCTGTTGTACCTGTAACCTTAAAGTCCATATCTCCGAAGAAGTCTTCAAGCCCCTGGATATCTGTAAGAAGAATGAAATCATCATCTGTCTCGCCTGTTACAAGACCGCATGAAATTCCGGCAACCATCTTCTTAATGGGAACACCTGCGGCCATAAGTGACATACATGATGCACATGTTGAACCCATTGATGTAGAACCGTTTGACTCGAATGTCTCCGATACGCAACGGATTGCATAAGGGAATTCCTCTTCTGAAGGAAGTACAGGGATAAGAGCACGTTCTGCCAAAGCACCGTGACCGATTTCACGACGTCCGGGTCCTCTTGAAACCTTTGTCTCACCTACAGAGTATGCAGGGAAGTTATAATGATGCATGTATCTCTTGCATGTTTCGTTGTCATCAAGTCCGTCAATCTTCTGAACCTCTGACAAAGGAGCAAGTGTACATACGTCGCAAATCTGTGTCTGACCTCTTGTAAACATAGCAGAACCATGAACTCTGGGAACAATGTCAACTTCTGCCGCAAGAGGACGAATCTGTGTAATCTGACGACCGTCGGGACGCTTCTGATCTTTAAGAATCATCTTACGAACAGTCTTCTTCTCATACTGATAAATTGCTTCGCCGAGAATTGCAAGCCAATCTTCTTTTTCTGCAAAAGCTTCTTCGAGTTTCTCTGTGATAACACGGATATTCTCTTCTCTCTTCTGCTTCTCATCCGTAAATACAGCCACTTCCATTTCTTCGGGAGTAACGATTTCTTTCATTGCTGCAAAAAGTTCTTCGGGAACTGCGCAACTTTCATATTCATGCTTAGGCTTACCTACCTCTGCAACAATCTGGTTAATCCAAGCAATGATTGTCTGGTTAATCTCATGTGCCTTATAGATAGCTTCGATCATTTTTGCTTCGGGTACTTCATTTGCGCCGGCTTCAATCATGATAACCTTTTCGCTTGTTGAAGCAACAGTAAGCTGCATATCACCGTTCTTCCACTGTTCCTGATTAGGGTTAACAATGAATTCACCGTTAATAAGACCAATCTGTGTCGTTGCACAAGGTCCGCAGAAAGGAATATCAGAAATAGATGTAGCGATAGCTGAACCAAGCATAGCAACAAGTTCGGGACGACACTCAGGATCAACGCTCATTACGAGGTTGTTGAGAGTAACATCGTTTCTGTAATCCTTAGGGAACAAAGGTCTCATAGGACGGTCAATAACACGGCTTGTAAGAATAGCGTTCTCAGAAGCCTTGCCTTCACGCTTGTTGAAACCTCCGGGGATTTTGCCTACTGCATATAATTTTTCTTCGTACTCTACTGAAAGAGGGAAGAAATCGATTCCTTCACGGGGCTTTTCGGAAGCTGTAGCCGTTGAAAGAACCGTTGTGTCGCCGTAATGCATAAAAGCGGCGCCGTTTGCCTGAGCCGATACTCTTCCGATATCTACGGATAAAGTACGTCCTGCAAGTTCGAGACTGAATGTTTTAAATGACATTTTTCTCCTCCTTAAATATTAAAATAAAATATTTTAGGTAGAAGTCGCCGAAACTACTGAAAGAAACACGAATTTATTCATATTCTTTTCAGTGGCTTCGGAAGGTGCTTCTACCTTGAAACCTGTGCATTAATTTGCACAAGAAGGCGGACAATTTGTCCGCCTCCCAAAAAAATTACTTTCTGAGTCCGAGTTTCTCAATAAGTGCACGATATCTTTCAATATCTGTCTTCTTGAGATATTCAAGTAAGCCTCTTCTCTGACCTACAAGCTTAAGAAGTCCTCTGTTCGAATGGAAATCCTTAGGGTTCTTCTTCATGTGCTCTGTAAGCTCCTGAATACGTGCTGTAAGTACTGCGATTTGAACTTCGGGTGAACCTGTATCACCTTCAGAACGTGCATACTCAGCCATAATTGCCTGCTTTTTCTCTTTAGAAATCATCTTTTTGTCCTCCTAATATAATTAAATTTCAACCAAACCCAAGTCAAAAGTCGGAGTGTCAATCAACTTAGAATCGGTCAACATACTTTGTAATAATACCATATAGGGAATAATATGTAAACCTCTTTTTTTATCGCGTTTCATTTAAAAAAATATTGTACACAAATTTCGATTTTGATATAATCAATCCCGTGAGAAATTTCTCTCACAGCCTGATTTGGCAATTCAGTCAACAGGTCGTCACTTAGGAGGTGAAAACAAATGAATATTATTAAAGCCAAAGACTATGAAGCCGCAAGCAGAATAGCCGCAACACTTATCGCAGCTCAGATTCAGGCTAAACCCGATTCGGTTATCGGCCTCGCAACAGGCTCCACTCCCATCGGTACCTATGATGAGCTTACGAAAATGTATGAAGCCGGAGATCTTGATTTTTCAAAGATTACAACTATCAATCTTGATGAGTACAGAGGACTTTCCGGCGACCACGATCAGAGTTACCGTTACTTTATGAACGAGCACTTATTCAATCGTGTAAATGTCAGAAAAGAATTTACAAACGTTCCAAACGGTCTTGAGCCCGATGCAAAAAAAGCATGCGACGATTACGACAAAATCATTAAAGACAACGGCGGAATCGACCTTCAGCTTTTAGGTCTCGGACCTGACGGACATATAGGCTTCAACGAGCCATCAGATCACTTCAGCAAAGGAACAAACTGTCAGAACCTTACAGACAGCACAATCTCTGCAAACGCAAGATTCTTTGCCAAAAAAGAAGATGTGCCCACTCAGGCTTACACCATGGGTTGTCAGACAATTATGGAAGCAAAATCAGTGGTACTTCTTGCAACCGGCGCCAACAAGGCAGCCATTGTTAAGGAAGCATTTACAGGCAATGTTACTCCTCAGGTACCCGCTTCTATACTTCAGTTCCACAAGAACGCAACAATTATTGTTGATGCCGAAGCCGGAGCATTGCTTTAATCTTTTTAGAACTTAATATCAAAAATAAGGATGTGTAAATAGACTTATCTTCTTTTACACATCCTTTTTATTTTATTCCTGCTGCAAATCTTCTTCCTCTGATGGGAAATTAAAATTATTCTGCCATTCTTTTCCAAAATAATTTGATCTTTCTCTTCTACCGACCATATAATATGAATTCCAACCAAATCGGCTGTAATCTTCCCTCTTCTCGTTAAAATAGTAAATCGAGTAGCAATCGTCGTTAATAACGGTTTTTTTACCGTTGCTGAAAAGTGTTAAAGGAATTCCGACCGAATCATATGCAGTATACAAAACATCTCCATTGTCAAGAAGGAGAAACTGGCCAAAATCGTCGCTCAACATTTGAACAGAATTTTTATCTGCAACCATCAATTGATAATTCGACGTAAAAGGATCCTTTTTGTTGTACACCACCTTGTTTGTTTTACATGAAGTCAAAAGAGTATATTCAAAAATATCCGTATCAAGACATATCCCGTCATAGTACAAATCAATCATGCCATTCGAATTCTCGCGAACGGCAACCACATAATTATTACCAATAAATTGTACATCGGACCCGCGAACATTTTTTACAGTATAAAGAAAATTCACATTCGCCTTGTCATTCTTCTTATCAATGTCATATACATATAAATCACAGTTATAATAATCCGAATAATCCAATTTATATACGAGTTTCGTACCGTCATCGCTAATCATAAACGAATCGTTATCGAATTTTCCGGCTTTATCCTGAAGCGAATCTGATATAATATTGTCAGATGCATCTCTCATGTCGATATAATGCACTTTCTTATCATCGCTGTTTAGAGCGACGCAAACCTTAGCATCCGAGGAAGCGCACAAAATTCCTTCGATATTCATAAGAAACGTAAGATTTTCGCCGTCAAAATAATAGAGTTTTAAGTAATCGCCATCATTAAAATCATACACTCCGAGAAATGCCGTATTATCGAAAGAATAATATTGATAAAAATCAAGTTGGCCTCTTGCAAGTACCTTGTTTCCATCCTTTTTCGAATACAAATTAATATAATCCGTAAACCAATAATCCTCATCATCCCACGAACAATATAATAATTTTGTATTCGTATCAAAATTATCCGGTACAAAAACTTCAGAAACGCAATCGTCAATTTTATAGTCAGAATTTGTTTCAAAATCATGAAGATAAGCCGTTTCAATCAAATCAACGCGCACATAACCATCAAAATCCTCATCAAAATAAAGATCAAAGCAATTGTATATATCAAACTCCTGCCACTCATCGACAGAAAAATCATCATTGATTTTTCCGATATGAACCAAACCGTTGTCATCGCAATATGATATGTACTCGCCGCTTTTTCCTACAGCAAACTCCAACGCATCAACAGCGAGGTCACCCGATTTTCTTATGAAATCGTAATTGGCATAATACGCATCTTTTTTCAGATAATCCTCCCAATTGTCAATACAGTAATAATATGTATTTCCAAATTTGTACATCGAAGAATAATCGCAAATATAATCGCCTGACTCATAAATTCGTTTGGCATTGTAAGAATTTAAATCCAAGCAATATAAATCCCCGTCATAAGTTGAAAAATATACTTCTTCAGATGTCGTCGAAACATTACTCTGATTCTTTTTAACGATAAATATGCCGGCAACAATGCTTATCAACAGAACAATCGTTAAAGCAAAAATAATCAATACCAATCCGATAACTACGACTATCGGTATCCAAATTTTTGATTTTTTCCTTTTTTCCACCTTTTCTTCCATATCTTTCCCCGTCATCTGAAACAGACAAAATCAAATCACGAAATCTTTTCCAATTCTTCTTTGATTTCTCTTGCATGATCTTTTGCTCTCTTAGCAGCAATTCTTGAAGTTAAAATGCCACTAACAAGTCTTTTTGTCTCGTCATATCTTTTAATATAAAGACTAAGTCCCGCAAGAAGACAGTCAAGAGTGGTTTCATCCATTCCAGCAATATTACCGTGCTCATTTTGTCTGGCAAAAAGAAGCAAATCATACGCCTTATTGAGGTAATAATCCATCTTTTCAACCACTTCGGTCCTTTTCTTATCAGTTTCTTCAAGAGTCTGCAAATATGCACGATAAAGCCAGCCAAACTTCAGGCAAACATAACCTGTTTCGCTCTCTTTTACGCCTTTAACCTGACAGCTTAAAAGTGCCAATCTGTATCTCAGCACGGCATCCTCAAAAGAGAATTCATCCTTATCTTCAATTTTGACAGCAAAAGATTCTTTTATTTGCGAAGACAATTCTTTAATCTGTCTGGCTGAAACCCTGTTAAAATATTTTTCCAAAGCCGCATATCCGCAGTTCGGGCAAAGAAGAACATCATATTTTAGCGTTTCAATATTTTTATATCTGGGCTTTAAATCCAAATCCGTCCCTTCAGGTCTGGCTTTCCCCTGTTTAACCGTTAGATTTTTAAATTCTTTGTCGCAAACAGGACACTTGCATGTCTTTCTAAAAACCAATTCAGCATCTGCCACTATAATCACCCCCATGTATAAACCGTAAGAATTTAACGCAGAGTAAAATTCAGATAATCGAATCAGATAAAATTACACTCTTTCAAACGATTATGACAGTACATCCGATTATCATAAAACATGTATGAATTTTATCAAAATATAAAGCCAATTACAACCCAAAAGGTCACTAACCGTTTAGCTGAGTCGATCCTTATCCGTTATAATGTGCAAAAGCTTATCACTGCTCACTATCTCTGATAATCTTTCCTTCAAAAAAGAAGGTTTAATATTGTACCTATCTATCTCTTCTAACGGAATCCATTTCATGCGCTCAATTGCGCCGACTGAGTTTATTGAATTGCTATTAAGCGTGGTATCTCCCTTGCTTTTCATCAAATAATAGAATTCAATGCATTGACACTCTAATCCATCTATCGTGCCACCCTTTCCATCAAAAAAGTTCTCAACCACAACCGCAAGACGCTCCACCTCGTATTTAACGCCGGTTTCTTCAAATACCTCTCTCAAAATACAATCCTCAGAAGATTCTCCCAGATGTACACCGCCTCCGACCGTGTAATAATAATCAATGGTATCGTCTGTGACGAATAAAACCTTGCCCTCTTCTACAATAATAGCTCCTGTACGATAACGAAACCATTTATGGCCTCGTTCAAAACAACAATCCATTGTGTTTTTTCCGATTTTGTATTCCATCAGCCTAAGCAAATATTCAGGAATTCTTCTGTTCCCCAGTTCCCAATCCGTAATTGTGGGATACGGAACTCCAAATTCCAAAGCAAATTCTTTACGGTTAAGTCCTGTCTTTTCTCTAAGTTCAATTAAATAATCTCTTTTTTCATCACGTTCCATTTTTACCTCTTTCTTTAATAACCTTATTTGCTTATATAATTTTGTCACTTATAAGATTCTTAACATATCGCAAATTGAAAGGATAGCCGTTAGACTCAAATGAATAAACAACTTTGCCTTCTTGAATATAACCATTTTCAACGTATGCACGATGTTTCCAAACAAATGAATCATGATAACTTTCCAAGTCAAGTCTGCTTACATGTTCCAGATAAAAAATATCTCCCGTCCTTAAATTAATAATTGTAAAATCAGGATAAATAATTTCCGTTCTTCCGTTCACAACAATAGGCAAAGGCATTTCGTATCTGTAATCAACTTTATCCTTAATACTATACAAATAATTGGCTATCAATTCTTCGGACTTGGATCGTACCATTTCACCTCTGTCGGTTTCATGTGTCAAGTTCTCCGGATAAGACATGTTAATTTCATATTCCTGATTGTACCATGCAACTATTTTACTTTGAGCCGTACCAAACAGAGGTGCAATCAAAGATTTTTTACCTTCATCCAACCTGTAATAACACTTATCAATCTCATTATCGAAATCGACAAATAACGAATTTAGAGCTTTTTTCTTTTTCATTAAGATTTTATTAACTGAAGAATAGTATTCTCTTTTAACAATCTCTTCGGCTATCTTTTCGTCAGCTCTTCTAATATACTTACAGACATATTTTTTCTTTTCCTGATTATAATACTGAAGCACATAGTAATATCTTTTACCTTTTTGCATGGTCTTTATGCTTCCTATACGCTTAATTGCATCATATCCTGAAATCTCAGAAAGTTGTTTGTCAACAAGTTCACTTTCTGCCAATAAATCAATTTTAATATTGCTCGTAAATTGCCTCCTTTATGCAATGCATTAATGTAACATATATAATATACTCTTATGCAACGCATAAATCAAGATGAAAGTTTTTCCGAGCCTCTTTCCCGGCCAACAACTAAAAACCTTCTACTATTACAAAGATATCTTCGAAATTAGTAGAATTTTCTGCGCTTCCCCGCCTACAGAAGGAAGCTATCGCAACACAGCAAAAAAGGATTGCGAATCATCGCAATCCCTTTTTAATTTCAAACTATTAAAATCTTTCCAAAATTACTTATTTGCAATAGCAGCCTGCGCAGCAGCAAGTCTTGCAATAGGTACACGGAAAGGTGAACATGATACATAATCAAGTCCGATCTTGTGGCAGAAC
>JAZQQI010000040.1:0-19724 GCA_045628965.1 Lachnospiraceae bacterium
CGGACCAGAGATTTGCTTACAGCTTCCTTCAGATTCCACCTCACGATGGACACCCTTACTGTTCGGCTATACACTTCCCACTATCTGGGCGTGTTCGGAACTTTCATCCGTTAGAGCGCGCCCATGGCGCGCATACTTAAAAATGCTTCTAACCTAAAAGTTAGAAGCATTTTTATAAAAAACATAAAAACTATTATAAATTTTATC
The DNA here is from genome assembly GCA_045628965.1 of Lachnospiraceae bacterium. Lineage (GTDB taxonomy): Bacteria > Bacillota > Clostridia > Lachnospirales > Lachnospiraceae > UBA3766. The sequence goes on from JAZQQI010000040.1 coordinate 208, forward strand.
AAAAATTAATAATTCTGATTTTTGATGTCAGCAGGAAGGTCGTTGTAATACTGAACAAATCCTGATAAGCAAGCAGGTCCGAAGAGTTTAATATCTGATTTAACAATCTTCGAAAGGATAGCCTGGTTAATTACAGCATGAACATGAATATCTTTCTGTGTATCTTCATCAAAGAATGTATAATCCAAAACAAGAACTACATTAGGGTTCTCTGCAAGCAAGTTGAAGACATCAATACTGATTGCATCATTTCCGGTGTAATCTTTGAAATAGATAACTGTTTTTTCATTCTTACCTGCGGCATTCTTGATTAAAGAATTAAGCATGTTGTTCATTTTTGCAGAAGGATTTTCATTTCCGTCGGGTTTCTCAGGATTGGGATCAGGGTTAGGTGCAAGAGGATCAAATTGTTCACCACAGCCATTACATTTTCCATCTGATGCAAGATCATGTTTAGCTATTGTTGAAAATGGAACAGATAACTTGTAAACGCCATTCCCAACATCCTCTAAATTAAAACTTCCTTCATAACTCGTTCCATTATCGACGATTACTGCTTCCGGATGAGAATTTATATAATCTTCATCTATTACATAATTTCCATAAACAAAGAAATATATCGTTCCTAGATATGTTTCATCACCTTCAATAACATGTGGGTTATCAAAATATTCTGTTGTAGTCCAATCACCTTCATCTATTATTTGTGTCCAATCTTTTATTTCATCACTTAAAATAGTACCTGTTGGAGGATTTATTAATCTATCTGTTATGGGGTCATAGGTAATAGTTCCACAGGTAGGAACATCTATCGATATATGAATACCTTTAAGAATAATTGGTTCTTCCAAGGCTTTTACAGTTGTATTTGTTGTTGCAAACAATATTGTTACACAAAAAACTACAGTTAATACTTTTAACAGTTTTTTCATAAGATTTACGCTCCTTCTTATATAATTAATCAATTGATTTTTGAATGTGAAATTCTCGTTCTTATTTTCACAATCCAAAAAAATTATATATATATGTATATATTCTGTAAAGTAACAAAGAGATACCTTTTGAGCATGATTACAGGATATCTCATATATTATCTGCCTGTTATAATCTTCCTCTCGGTTATAGGAATTTAGTGAAAACACAAATTATCTGATTTTTTCGTTGAATCCGACTTTCTTTTGAACTTTGCGAAGAGTCTTGTTTGCAAAATATTGAGCTTTGTCGGCGTTTTCTTTTACGATTCCGTCAAGGTATGCTTTGTCTTTAAGGATATCGGCATGTCTTGACTGCAGGGGTGTAAGCATGTCTGCAACGGTTTCACCTACAGCAAGTTTGAAGTCGCCGTAGCCTGAACCTGCAAATTCGGTTTCTACTTCTTTGATTGTTTTACCGGTACAAGCTGAATAGATTTCGATAAGGTTTGAAATACCGGGCTGCTCTTCTCTGTAGCAGATGTTTGCGTCAAGGTCTGTTACCGCACGTTTGAATTTGCGGATGATTGTGTCTCTGTCATCAGTAAGATAGATTGATGCGTTAATGTTTTCGTCAGACTTTGACATCTTCTTGGAAGGATCCTGAAGAGACATGATTTTTGCACCGCTCTTTCCGATGTAAGGCTCGGGGATTTTGAAAACATCACCGTAGATTGCGTTGAATCTTTGTGCGATGTCTCTTGTAAGTTCAAGGTGCTGAAGCTGGTCTTTTCCTACAGGCACAACGTCTGTCTGATAAAGAAGGATGTCAGCCGCCATAAGTACGGGATATGTATAAAGACCGGCGTTTATATTGTCGGCATGTTTTGCTGATTTATCCTTAAACTGAGTCATTCTGTTAAGTTCACCCATATAAGTAAAGCATGAAAGAATCCAAGATAATTCGGCATGTCCGGAAACATGTGATTGATAATAAATACAGTTCTTCTCGGGATCGAGTCCTGCCGCAATATAAAGCGCAAGAAGATTCTTAGCTTTCTGTCTGAATTCTGCAGGGTCCTGACGAACGGTTATTGAATGAAGATCCACTACAGAGAAAAAGCAATCGTACTCATCAGATAAATTAACCCAGTTCTTTAATGCTCCGAGGTAATTACCAAGTGTAAGATTTCCTGTAGCCTGCATGCCTGAAAATAAAACTTTTTTGTTGTCTGCCATAGTTGCTCCTAATTATTTATTTCTTATTATTTTTTAAAAATTTAACCGTAAACAAAGCAACACTTCGTTTTTCGATTAAAAATTTCTCTATATTTTGTTCGTCGGATTCTTTTTTCACACAGTTTCCGGTTGATACAATCGCTTTCCATTCATTCTCACCCTGTACAAAAGGAAGCGAGAATTCAATGTCTTTCCAATAAAAATTATAAGCGATGTATGTTAATGTAATCTCACCTGAATCCTTATCGTAATCGGAATACATCACGCCCAGATGTCTGTTATAACTGAAAAGTTCCGCTTTCCACGCTTCTTCCTGGTGATATGACATATCGGGATATCCGATTTTTTGTCTGTCAAGCATGGAAAAATCTCTTTGCAACAAATCATTGTAGGAATTCTTTCTGAGATTTATCATCTCTTTGGTGAATTCGTAAATTTCCTTATTGGTTGTATTCAGATTCCAATTGACATATGTTGTCTCATCATCGATACAATAAGGATTGTTGTTGCCGTTTTGAGTTCTCATGAACTCATCGCCTGCGGTAATAAGCGGCGTACCCTTAGAAAACATAAGAAGAAAAATCGCATTCTTAATCATTCTTTTTCTTAAGGAAATAATCTGCGGTTTTCTCGTCTTTCCTTCGACACCGCAGTTCCAGGAATTGTTGAAATCCGAACCGTCGTAATTATTCTCTCCGTTGGCTTCATTATGTTTCCTGTCAAATGATACCAAATCGTTTAAAGTAAATCCATAATAATTTGTAAAATAATTCACACAAGCGCTTTTTTCGGGAAGAAATCTGGTAAAATAAGTTAAATCCTTTAAAGAATCTTCATCACCCTTCAAAACCTTGCGCATTTGATACATATAAGCATCTGAATAATTGTAAAGATATCTTTCTTCTGGCAAATCCTCATATTTGAACAAATCATTTTCCGGAATATAGTCGTAAAATAATTTGGTATCGGCAAATATCGGGTCAGATACAATAACATGCAAAGGTATATTGTTTCCTTTAAGATGGAATCCGTCTATATGATAATTAATAAGCCAAAATCTCAAAACATCTATTTTTTTCCAAGCTTCGACTTCGTCGGGAAAATAAAACTGCATTATAACTTCTATGCCGGCTTTATGCATCGTTTTTACAAAATTTTTAAAAGACAAAACCGAATCACCGTTACAATACGATGCTTTCGGAGCATAATAAAAACCTTCCTTAAATCCCCAATAATTAACTTTATCAGGATTTTCAAAGGGCTTTAATTTGATAGATTTGGCAGAAGGCTTCTCATATTCCTCGAATTCATATGCAGGCATAAGTTCAATGCTCGTAATACCCAAATCTTTAAAATGCGGTATTTTTTGAACAATACCTTCAACCTTACCTTTATATTTGACCTTTGACGAAGAATGAGCTGTAAAACCTCTGACATGCAAAAGATAAATAATCGTATCTTTATATGAAACATTCGGCTTTTCGTCATCTTCCCAGTCAAAGGAATCATGCGAAACAAAAGCACCTGTCAAAGAATAATTGTCATCTTTAACGCCAAAATTCTCATTTCCTATAACTCTGTTTGCATATGGATCTACAAAATAATCTTTATCATTATAAAATCTGTATTCATATCTGTTGATATCAAGATTTTTTACAATAATAGAACATATCTTTCCGGTTTTATCCTTTGTATCAAATGGAATCTTGAAAGTTTCATTCGTAGATTTATCAATAAGTTCTACGCCGGCTTTTTCGGATTCCGTTTCCAAAGCAAACTGAACACCGTCTTTTATCACCGTAACGCCAAGAGGATAATTTCTTCCTTTTATTGTCTGTAAATTTACCATAGTTACCTCATTCAAAATAATCATCAATCTTTTGCGGTTCGAAATCGGGCATCAGCAACTCACCTTTTTTACCTTTTACATAATACGAAAGAATCAAGTCGTATAAGCTTCCCACAAAGCCCAAAAATCCGCCGAGTATTAGATTTACAAAAAGAAACACCCAATCCACGGGAATTTGATTTTCAAAATAATGTATAAAATCGCCGATTGGTATATAATTTGCATTATTTTTAAAATAATTGATTGTCTTAATATAATTGATGACACTGAAAATGTTATAGCCCATTACAATAAGCGTAGCCAATCCGTAACCGAATAATGTAATCAAACCGACAATAAATTGAAAAATTATAATCAAAAACCAAATGACTGTTGAAACTATCATAAGATTTGTGATTTTTTCTATAAATTTAACATTTTTTGTATCGTTCAAAAACCTCTCTCCTTCCGCATACCAATATATTATAATATTATTTCCTATTTTTTTAAAGTATGATAAAATATATTAAGATTGTTTAGGAGGAATATACAATGGATAATAAGTTAAATGAAACGCCTGATGAGGTAATGACGGTCGAACTCGATTTAGAGGACGGAACGACTGTCGAATGTGAAGTAATTACAATATTCGAAGTAGATAATAAAGATTATATCGCTCTTCTGCCCATCGTTGACGAAGATGACGATTTGTACGGAGAGGTTTGGTTCTACGAATACAAAGAAAATCCTGAAAATACAGATGAAGAACCCGAACTTATATACATCGATGACGATGAAACTTATGAAAAGGTTCAGGACGCATTTGACGAATATCTTGATACTCAGGAATTTGACGAAATTATAGACAATTAATAAATTTTTAAGCCCGTTTTCAAGATGACGGGCTTATTTAGAGGGTTATCAAATGAAAGTAGCAGCAATTATTGCAGAATACAATCCGCTTCATAACGGACACGAATTTCAAATCAAAAAAGCAAAAGAACTTACAGGCGCTGATTACATTATCGTAGTAATGAGCGGTAATTTCACGCAAAGAGGCGTTCCTGCCATTATTGACAAATATGACAGAACAAGAATGGCCCTTCTTGCAGGCGCAGATTTGGTACTTGAACTTCCGCTCTATTATTCTTCTTCAAGTGCGGAATATTTTGCATCAGGAGCAATCAATCTTTTAAACAAGATTGGTTGTGTTGATTATCTTGTATTCGGAAGCGAATGCGGAGACATCAAAATTCTTACCGATATAGCAGATTTACTGATTAACCACAAAGAAGAAATATCAGAGAAGATTCATTCAAAAGTCAGAGAAGGCATGTCCTATCCCGCTGCCAGAGTAAGCGCTATCGAAGATGCAATCCCTAATTCATACAATCACGTTGAAGCAATGGCCTCTCCCAACAATATCCTGGGATTCGAATACATCAGAGCCATAAAACAATTCAATTCGACAATCGAACCGATAACCAATCTTAGAATCGGTTCTGATTATCATGACAAACTGATTGATTCCGAGAATCTTATAAGTTCCGCTCTCGCAATTCGTTCATCGCTTGAAGAACTTGACGATATCGAGAAGATTAAATATCAGGTACCCGCATACGTATATGAAATCCTCGAAAAGAATTACAAAATAACTTTTCCGATACTTAACGAAGATATCTCTTCAATACTTAAATACAAACTTCTTTTGGATGCAGGAAACGGATATGAAGAATATGTTGACATTTCGTCTGATTTTTCGGACAAAATTCTCAAAAATCTCAACAATTATGTGTCATATTCACAATTTTGCGACCTTTTAAAGAGCAAAGACATAACATATGCAAGAGTCGCAAGAAATCTTCTTCACATTCTTTTAAATATCAAAAAAGAGTCCATGAAGAATTATAAAGAGAACGGATATATCTTTTACGCAAGAATGCTCGGATTTAAGAAATCTTCAAGCGCTTTGATTACGGAATTAAAATCCACAACGACAATTCCCATAATCTCAAAGCTTTCAGAAGCGAGAAATCTTCTTACACCGCTTGGAATGGATATGCTTGAAACCGATATTCAGGCAGCACACATTTATGATACGGTTGTAACCGAGAAATACCAGTCGGCAACCGTTTCCGAATTTTCTCACGAATTGATTATCGTACAGTAAATTCAAACGGAATTTAGAATAATAATAAAAAAAGTTGGATATTTCCAACTTTTTTTATTATTATAAACTATTAATTATAATTACATCAGTTCTTAAAAGAATGAATAGGTGCGGGAATTCTTCCGCCTCTTTGTATAAAAGCATCGCAAGAGAATCCGTTAACGGGCATTATGGGTGCATGTCCGAGAAGTCCTCCGAATTCTACCGTCTCACCGACACTCTTTCCGATTACGGGAATTACACGAACGGCTGTAGTCTTCTGATTAACCATTCCGATAGCAAGTTCATCTGCAACAATTCCCGAAATCGTAGTGGCTTTCGTATCGCCGGGAATTGCAATCATGTCAAGACCAACGGAACATACACAAGTCATTGCTTCAAGTTTTTCTATCGTAAGCGCACCAGCTTCAACAGCATCAATCATGCCCTGATCTTCTGATACCGGAATAAACGCACCGCTTAATCCTCCGACATAAGAAGAAGCCATTACGCCGCCCTTTTTAACCTGATCGTTAAGAAGAGCAAGAGCCGCCGTAGTACCGGGAGCACCGGCATGTTCAAGACCGATTTCACAAAGAATATCGGCAACCGAATCACCAACGGCAGGTGTGGGTGCCAAGGACAAATCTATGATACCGAAAGGTACATTAAGGCGTTTTGAAGCTTCTTTTGCAACAAGCTGTCCGACTCTGGTAACCTTAAAAGCAGTTTTTTTGATGGTTTCGCAAAGAATCTCAAAATTCTCTCCTCTGACTTTTTCAAGAGCGGTCTTAACAACTCCCGGGCCCGATACACCGACATGAATAACGCAATCGGCTTCGGTAACACCGTGAAAAGCACCTGCCATAAAAGGATTGTCATCGGGTGCGTTGCAAAAAACAACAAGCTTTGCACATCCCAAAGAATCGTTTTCCTTTGTAAGTTCTGCGGTTTCTTTAATAATTTCGCCCATAAGTTTAACCGCATCCATATTAATACCTGTTTTGGTAGAGCCGAGATTAATTGATGAACAAACTTTTTCGGTCTTTGACAAGGCTTCGGGAATGGATTTGATAAGCATCTCTTCGGCAGGCGTCATTCCTTTACATACAAGTGCGGAATATCCGCCAATGAAATTGACACCGACTTCTTTTGCAACTTCATCAAGAACAAGCGCAATTTCCGTAAAATCCGAAGGCTTTTTGCAACAAGATCCTCCTACAAGAGAAATGGGAGTTACGGAAATTCTTTTGTTAACAATAGGGATTCCGAATTCGATTTCAATATCCTCACCTGTTTTTACAAGGTCTTTTGCATACTTGAGAATTTTGTTTTTAATGTTAGATTTAACGGTTTCGAGATTTGAATCTATGCAATCAAGAAGAGAAATACCCATAGTGATTGTTCTTACGTCAAGGTTTTCCTTTTCTATCATTTTGTTGGTCTCGATAACCTCATTTATATTAATCATTTCGTTACCTTTCCTTTATCAATAGTTTGTTAAAAAAATCAGATTCTGTGCATTGAATCAAAAATTTCTTCTTTCTGGCATTTGATAATTACACCGATTTCTTCGCCGATAGCCGAAAGTTCTTCTGAAATAACGGCAAACTGCTTAGTTGTTTTATTCATATCGGTAATCATCATCATGTTAAAAAATCCGCCTGTGATTGTCTGCGATATATCCTCTATATTGATATCATTTTCGGCAAGATACGTACATATTTTTGCAATAATTCCGACTCCGTCCTTACCTACCACGGTAATAATTGTTTTTTTCATAATGTTCTCCTTAAAAAGTAATTATATTTGAAATTTTATTTCTTTTCGCAACATAAATAGGGAAATCAAGCCCGTCATATTTGTTGGGCGCCATAGTTATTTCAAGTCTTACGGCCTCATAAGCAAGATCCGGCAGATTATTCTGCTCACTCAAATGACCAAGCATTATCGCTTTCATATCGTCATGAAGTATTGTTGATACGAATCTTCCGCATGTCTCATTTGAAAGATGGCCTTTATCAGAAAGAATTCTTCTTTTTAAATTGTAAGGATACGGTCCCATCTCAAGCATTCGTACATCATGATTCGATTCGACCAAAATACAGTCAAGATTATTAAAATCCTTTGCCAAATCATCATCATATTTGCCAAGATCGGTAACTACCGCACACCTTTTATCGCACGATGAAAACGAAAAACAAAGAGGTTCATTGGCATCATGACTGATTTCATGGGGCGTGACTTTAATATCGTTGATAAAAAAATCCTCAATTTCACGAATCGAATGAAGACAATCATAATCAATTCTTCCAAGATTGGTATCATATATTCCCTGAATCGTACCCATTGAAGCATACACGGGAATAAATCTTTTTCTTTCCAAAACACCAAGACCTTTAATATGATCCGAATGTTCGTGCGTTACCAAAACGGCATTGATATCGTCAATCGAAAGTCCAAGTTCATTAAGTCCTGTTTCGATTGTTTTGTAAGAAACCCCGGCATCAATTAGAATATGCGTATCGTCATTTCCGACATATATGCAATTACCTGCAGAACCGCTTGATAAAGAAGCAAGTCTCATCATAAGTCCTTCCAATAAATGTCAATTATATCACCGTCATTGAGATTTTCAAGGAATTCTGCCTTGTGTCCGTTAAGTTCGGTTACAATTCCGCCTCCCTGAGGCTTACTCAAATCAAAGTCGATATAATCAAAAACATCTACAAAAACAAAATTATCTTTATCTTTCAAAACAATAGGTTTTTTGTTTACAACAACAGTAATATCCTTTTTATCTGATTTGTTTTCCGCTTCAGGAGCAATCTCACTCTTTTCGTCAGAAGCAGTATCACCGACTTCTTCGCTTTCAGCCTGTTTGGTATCGTCTTTTTCGTAATATGATTCGTCTTCAGGTAAATCGGAATAAGTCAAATCTTTCTTTTTTTGAACACTTACGTCAAATCTCGCATATACTTTGGTATCAGCATCGGCCTTAACGTTATTGACAAGAACTTCTTCGTCATCGGAAAGATTAATGTCAACAAGTTCAAATACCTGTTTAACTGTAAGATAATCAAGTACCTCTACATCATCATCATCCTGAATTTCATACGAATCAACCTTTATTTCTCCGTTTACGGTGCAAAAATTCGGTAACGTAACATTCATTCCGTTTACAACAATATTAAGTTTGGGATTGTTGCAATTAAGTTTAGCCAGAGTAATTGCGCCCTTAGTGCCCTTTGTACTCGGAACAAGTTTAATATAATCATTTGAACGAATCGAAGCATGAAGATTAGTTAAATCGTTATTCAAATATACTACACAGGATTCTCCGAGTTCGCCTTTTATAACCTTTTCTTCGCCGTTTAATTTAAAGACAAGCGAATCTCCTCTTCTCGGGAATAAAACATTATTGTCAAGACCGATTTGCATAATTGCATCAACAATTGTAAGCTTGCCGTTATCGTAAAGTTTAAGTCTGTCATCATTAAGAGATACATTAATAAAAGAGTTATTCTCCTGATAGAAATGAAGGCAAATTCCAAGAGGCGTAACAATAAGCGAGTCCTTTATTACCGACGTATCTTCAAATTCAATCTTGCCCATTACGTCTTCGCCTCGTACGGCAACCCTGTTAACCATAATATCATGAAGTTTGGCAAGTTTTTCTGTGTAACCCTCTATTCTGCCGCCACCGCCTACAACAAATATGGCACTTACTTTATTTCCGCCGTTAAGTCTGAGAATCTCATCCGATACAAGTTTAGTCATCTCCTGTATGTTATCATCGAGAAGTTCTAGGATTTCTTTTTTGGAGATCGTATTCTTAAGTCCGAGAATATCCTCATATTCAACTTCGTCATTATTTTCTATGCCTTTTTTAATAAGTTCAGCTTCATTAAATTCGCAAAGACAATGGTTAGCGATAAGTTCCGTCAAAGAATCACCGGCAACAGGAATCATACCATAGGCTGTAACCGAACCGTCTTTTGTAATACAGATATCGCTTGTTCCGGCTCCCACGTCTACCAAAGCTATATTAAGCATCCTGAATTTGTCGGGAATCGCAACTTCAATGGCAGCAATAGGCTCAAGTGTTAAGTTACAAACTTCAAGACCTGCAATTTCTACTGATTTATAAAGCCCTTCGACAACATCATAAGGAAGAAATGTACAAATCATGTCCGCCGATATTTTACGGGCTTTGTGGTCCAAAAGATTCGTTATAAACAAATCATTCATGAAATATTTAACGACACTTTTGCCTACGCAATAATACTTGTCGAATTCATCATGCTTTTCCGAAAAATTCTTATAAGCCAATTCAACGCCTTTTTGCTGAAGGTCGAATATATTCTCGTCAAGAATCAAAGTATCGTCTTCATATTCGATTTCGGCGTGCACCTTCTCCGTTTTAAGTACACGACCGGCAGCTGCTATACATACATTTTTTAAAGATATGTTGCATCTTTGCTCAAGATTTTCTTTGACTCTTATAATTGTAGACGCAACTTTGCCGATATCATGAATCTGTCCGTCAATCATAGCTCTTGTTTCATGTTCAATCGATTCTATACCTTTTACAATAAAACGGTCGTTACGACGATATCCTACAACCCCCACAACTGCACGGGTTCCGATATCAAGACCAAATACAATTGATTCTTTTGCATTATCGGATGTGCTCATTCAATTCCTCCATTACAATGTTGATTCTTTGTTTCAAAATCTCCGTATCAGAATCATTTTCAATAAGAAAATAACCGTAATAATCATTTCGATTAGTATTATTTGCATAATTATTTGACGCTTCGGCATAAAAGCATGAATCCGATTGATTGCTAATAATACTTTTACACTTGTCTTCAGAATAATTTCTGGTTTGCATCAATCTTTCAATTCTTACTTTTTCACTAGTCCGTACTTCAAAAAGAGCATTAAGAATCGGAAAATAATCTGCTTCGCAAAGTAGAGCCGCTTCAACGGCAATATAATCGAATTTATCGGAATTTATATTGATTTCTTGCTCAATTTCCTCACGAACGGCAGGATGAATAATGGAATTCACTTTAAAAAGAAGTTCCTTGTCTTCGAAAATCATCTTTGCCATTTTGTTTTTATCGATTTGACCGAATTCATCCAATACATCTTCACCGAGAAGTTTAACTAAATCTTCGTAACACGTATGTCCTTTTAATTTAACTTCGTTGCCGATATCATCGGCTTTAATAAGATAAATATTGTAATTATCTTGCAATATATCAAGAACCGTTGATTTGCCTGCACCGACTCCTCCGGTAATACCGATTATTATTGCTTTATTTTGTCTCATACCAATTTACTCCGGTCTGCAAATCAACCTTCAAAGGAACGCTCATTAAATACGCCTTTTCCATTCCGTCCTTAAGAATTTGCAAAGCCTTCTCCTTCTCGGATTCTTTAACCTCAAGAAGCAATTCATCGTGAACCTGTATAAGTATCCTCGACTCTAAATTATTCTCTTTAAGAGAATCTCTTACAATAATCATTGAAAGCTTCATAATGTCAGCGGCTGTGCCCTGAACAGGAGCATTCATCGCAACTCTTTTGCCGAACTCTTTTTGAAGATACATTGAAGCTTTAAGTTCGGGTATCGGTCTTCTTCGATTAAGTGCCGTTATTGAATATCCTTTATCTTCAGCATTCTTAACGCAGTAGTCAAGATATTTTTTGATACCGGGATATTGAGCAAAATATTCTTCTATATATCGGTCAGCTTCCTTCTTTGTGATTTTCAAATCTTCTGAAAGAGAAAAAGAAGACATGCCGTAAATTATACCGAAATTAACGACTTTAGCCGTTCTTCTCATTAAAGGAGTAACCTCATCGGCAGATACTTTGAATACAGCAGATGCAGTTACCGAATGAATATCGGCGTCATTGTTAAAAGCATCTGTTAAAGATTCATCCTTTGAAAGATGCGCCAACACGCGAAGTTCAATTTGAGAATAATCGGCATCGGCAAAAATATATCCTTCTTTCGGAAGAAAAACCTTCCGAAGTTCTCTTCCAAGTTCCGTTTTGATAGGAATATTTTGAAGGTTTGGTTCCTGAGAAGAAATTCTTCCTGTTGCAGTAACGGTTTGCAGGAAATGAGAATGAATTCTTCCGTCATCGGATACGGCATTATTAAGACCTTCTGCGTAAGTTGATTTAAGTTTTGTTAGCATTCTGTAATCAAGAATCTTTTGAACAAAAGGATAATCAATCGCAAGTTTGTTCAAAACTTCGGCATTCGTTGAATAACCCGTTTTTGTCTTCTTGCCGTAAGGCATATTCATTTCTTCAAACAGAATAACCCCAAGCTGTTTGGGCGACAAAATATTAAAATCATGACCCGCTTCACTGATGATTTCGGCTTTTAACGTATCAATTGAGGTCGAAAGCCTGTCGCCATATTCCTTCAAAGCATCTGTATCGACATAAATACCTGCCTCTTCCATTTCATACAAAACAAGTGACAAAGGCATTTCTATTTTAGTAAATAGTTCGTACTGCCCTGTTTCAAGAAGCATATCATTTAATTTCTCATATAGTTTCTTTTGCGTTGAAAGAAAAACAACTGCATCAGTTTCGTTTTTGAAATCCTTATCAAGATTAATTTGAAGATAATCATTAAAAAGCGTTACGGAATCATAATCATTCTTTAAAGGATTTATAAGATATGCGGCAATATCTGTAGCAAATACTTTGGAAGATATCGACGCACAAGATTCCTTAAGCTGTTTTTCGTTCAAAATCGAATAAACGGAATAAGCATCATCAGTAATTATCCTGCCTTTAAAAGAATCAAATGTTTTACCGATAAATTCAGGGCAATTGTTAACAAAAACAGGATTTACGATATAAAACAAATCGTCGACACAAAACGCCAAGCCGAAATCCGATTGAGCGTAACTTAAATAAACAGCGTTACGAACCTTTTCTTCAAAAGAAGCATATCCGAAAAAGTCTTCAATATATTCTATATCAGGAACATCTATCTCTTTAACCGTTTCACACGATAGATTATCGCTGAATTTTTGAATATATGATTTTAATCCCAATTTTTGTACAAGTTCAAGACCTTCTTTGGTGTATTTCAAATCGAAAGTCAAATCATCAAAACCTAAATCCAAAGGAGCATTTATATCTATCGTAACCAGTTTAAGACAAAGATATGCCAATTCTTTATTATCGATAAACGACTGTTTTACGGAAGCTTTTTTGATTTCTTCGATATTTGTATAAATATTATCCAAACTGTGATAATTAACTATAAGTTCTGTAGCAGTCTTTTCTCCGACCTTGGGGACACCCGGAACATTGTCTGACGAATCACCCATAAGAGCCTTTAATTGAATAAATTCTGCAGGCGTTACAAGATACTTTGAAACAACATCATCAGGATAATAATCCTCAACTGTCGTTACTCCCCTGACCGTTTTGGGAATACGGATTTTAATATGTTCGTCGCTAATCTGCAAAAGATCACGATCGCCAGAAATCAAGACGGCCTCCATTCCGTTAGACTGAGCCTTCTTGGCAAGAGTTCCAAGCAAATCATCTGCCTCAAAACCTTCTTTTTCAACAATGGCAATATTAAGATATTTAACTATATCCTTTATAAAAGGAACCTGTTCTCGCAATTCGTCAGGCATTCCTTTTCTTGTACCTTTATACTCGGGGTAAAGCATATGACGAAACGTAGGTGCATGTAAGTCAAACGCTACCGCAATGTGCGTGGGCTTTTCTTCATCTATAAATTTAAATAAAATATTCAAAAATCCGTAAACGGCATTAGTATGAATTCCGGTAGCGTTCGTCAAGTCAGGAACACCGTAAAAAGCCCTGTTCATAATACTGTTACCGTCAATAAGCAATAATTTATCCATAAAACCCCTAATAAGACAATAATGTAGATAAAAATAAACCGAGAAGAAATGCGATAATTACCGTAGAAATAACAGATACAACGGTAAAATACCGATAAAATTTGGCTTTATACAAAGAATCCGCAATTTTGTCATCCAATTCTTTTGTCAAATCAAAGGAAGTTGCAGAATCAAGCCTTTTAACACCTTCAGATATAAGAAACTCTATCGACAGTTCCTCCATGCATTCATCGCAGGATTTAACATGTTCGATAAATTCTATGGTTGTTTTGCTGTTCAATGAATCATTAAGAAAACCTTTAATGTTCTTTTTGCAATCATTACAAGTCATGTAAACCACCTCAATCGCATACTATTTAATTTTACATCAAATTTAATTATTTTACTATAAAAATACTAATAAATTATTCTTGAATAAAATCAAATATTATGATAATATACATTTGTTGCGCCGGTGTGTCGGAATGGCAGACGAGGCAGACTCAAAATCTGTTGTTGGCAACAACGTGCGGGTTCAAGTCCCGCCACCGGCAGAATAAAAAAGCACCCGATAATTAATATCGAGTGCTTATTTTTATCCATAAATTATAATTGAACAGTAATTTTATCTTTTCCCGAAACGGATAAACTCAAATTCAAACTTTCAATATTTTCATCTTTTGGAATCTCATAGCACAAAAAGCCTTTTACGGTTTGACCGCTCTCAATTATTCTCTCTATATTGCAATTCAAATCTTCATCAAGAAACGTAATTATAGGCGATACCGATTTCTTGCCGTTAACCAAAGCTTTGATTTTACTTTGAGACGGAAGAACCAAAATGGATGAATCACCGGAATTATTGGTTATGTCGAATTCAACAAGCATTAAAACATTATCAGATGTAGAAGGTGCTACAACGAACGCCAACTGCGCGTCATCTTCCGGAAGCTTATTCGCAAAACGATATCCCGCATAAGAAAAATCAAGACCCGACAAACCGAGGTACTCTGAAATATCCGAATCAAAGTAATGTTTTACGGTTTCGGCAACTTCTATATCTTCAGGAATATTTTCTTCAGCTTTCTCTTCTTTTCTCTTCTTTTCTTCTTCCTCAATCTGCTTTAATTTCTCGGCTTTTTTTTGTTCTTCAATCAATTCCTTCTCAACCTGTTCATCAGTAAGAAGTCTTGATTCATAATACATATCATGCTCAAGAACAGCATCCGCCATATATCTTACAACCATAACATTCTCTTCTTCGGATAATTCCGGAATGGAATTCATGCAAGAAGTCATCAAAAAGCAAAATGGAATCAATAAAATTATATATGTTAAACGTTTTCTCATACATGCCTCCGTTTTGTAAATTTTAGCATAAATCGGTTCACATAACAATCCTTACTTGGTCGGCAAATCGAAATAAAACGTTACACCGTTATGGCTGTTAAAAACACCGTAATCCATTCTTATGGATTCCATAATAGCCTTAACAATCGACAATCCGATACCGCTTCCGCCGTAATCACGGCTTCTGGCCTTGTCAACCTTGAAAAATTTGTCCCAAATCTTATCTATCTGATCTTCGTTAATATTATTTCCTGTATTAAATACGGTTATACGTACCTTATCTTTCATGTCTTCAATATCAATTACAATTAATTTTTCATTCAAACAATAATGTATTGCATTGGAAAGATAATTTTGAACAACTTCTTCGATTCTGAATTCATCAGCCCAAACATAAATATTCTTGTCTTTTTTTGCAAAAATAATGTCAATATTGTTTTGTTTAAGCATAACATCCATCGTACTTATCTTATTATTAATCAGTTCGCAGATATCGAATCTTTCAAAGTCAACGTGCTGATTGCCGAATTCAAGTTCCGAAAGAGTCATAAGCTCTTTTACAAGCAAATTCATACGATTGGATTCATCTATAATAACATCAAGATAATAATTTCTGCTTTCTTCGTCATCTGTTATGCCCTCTTTTAATCCTTCAGCATAGCCTTGTATAAGAGCGATGGGAGTTTTGAATTCATGAGATACATTCGAAATGAACTCTTTTCTCATGACTTCAATTTCTTCTTTCTTTTTGATATCATTCAAAAGGCTTACGTTGGCCGACTTCAACTCCGAAATTGTTCCTTTCAGAATATCGGACAAATCATTGATATTTTCTCCCAAAAGGTCAATTTCGTTCTGACCTTTTGAATCATATTTTGCATTAAAATCCAGATCTTTCATAGAAGAAGATATTCTTGTGAGCTTTAAAATAGGATTGGTGATTTTTCCTGTATAAAGAATAATTACGACAACTCCGATAAATGTACTGAGTAAGCCGACATATATAAGGAATTTAACAGAAACCGCAACATTGTTATCAACCGATTCAACTGCGATTCTCAGAATGAATTTTTCGTTATTATACAAAACTCCCCACATTTCAAGATACTCTTTTTTTGAATCCTCATCTTTAAACGAATTGATTACATACATATTCTTTTCAAGACTGATTTCTTTATCGTCCGACTTAAAAAGTTTATCCAAATGATTATAAAGCAATTCGTAATCCGATGTACCTGACAAAATAATCTGCTCGTCAGAATTCAACAAAAGATAATAAATATCACCGCGTTCACAGGCTTCTCTGATTTTTTTTAAAGAAGCGTCGCTTTCAATGCTTCTTGTGACCGACGCATTATCCATTACATAATAAGCATCAAGCAATGTGTTTTTCTTGTTTGCAAGATAATAACTTTTCAAAAAAAACAGGTTTAAAAGAATGCATAAAGCAATAGAGGATAAAAGAATCCCCGCAAATGCAAACGTAACCTGTTTTCTGATAGACCTTTTCAAAATCCCCGTACCCGTCAATAAAAATCAAACTAAACCAATCAAATCATTCATCAATGTCAAATTTGTAGCCTATACCCCATATGGTTTTGATATATTTACCTTTTTCACCAAGTTTGGAACGAATCTTTTTGACATGAGTATCAATTGTTCTGTCTTCTCCATAATAATCATAATTCCAAACATTATTAAGAATTTTCTCTCTTTGAAGAGCAATTCCTTTATTTTCAAGGAAATACACAAGAAGCTCAAATTCCTTATAACTGAAATCAACAACTTTGGAATCAACAGTAACCACGTGAGTAAGTTTGTTAACACAGATGCCGTTAATTTCAATTATGTCACCGGATTCAGTTGCTGAAGTTCTTCTTAAAATTGCTTCAACTCTCGCAACAAGAATTTTGGGCGAAAACGGTTTGGTAATATATTCATCAACCCCAAGATTAAAGCCCAACAGCTCATCGGATTCATCTCCTCTTGCCGTAAGCATAATAATCGGAACCTTGGAATCCTTGCGAATTTCCTTACATACAGACCAACCGTCCATACCCGGCATCATAACATCCAAAATAACCAAATTAACATCGCCGTTTTCATAGAAAACATCGAGAGCTTCCAGACCGTCTCCCGCTTCAATCACGGAAAAGCCGGACTTCGTCAGAAAGTCACCGATAATTTTTCTCATTCTGACTTCATCATCAACAACAAGAATTTTGCTTTTCTTCATATTTAACCGCCTCATTTATAATCATTTTGCTACTTACAATACTATCACAATAAAAAGATAATAAAAAGAAAATTTTTAATTATTGAGCATGCTTTCTCTTTCGTTCAAAATCTGTTCTCGTTCATTAAGTTCCTGTTCCCAAGCGGAATATTTGTCCAAAATAACATTTTGATAATTGATGATATTGGGACTGCTCGAAGTTGAAGAAATATAAAACATCAAAATCACAAGCACAATCAGAACAAAATTAACAAACAACGACCAATTAAACATTTTCTTTTTGGAATTAATTTGAGATGTCAAAATCGATATTTCATTCTTCTGCTCTTTCGAAGTGCGGGAAGCCAAAGAATTATTAACAGGAACCGGAACTGTTTCGTATGTTCCGTCCTCATCTAGTATTTTTTTTATTTTATAAAGATAACTTAAACCGACCGGAGTTTTGAAAGTATTTTTTTCGATGCTTTTGACATAGACCTTATATAAAAGAGAAATATCGGATTCAACATTTTTTTCATTTAATTTTTCAATCTTCTCAAGTTCGACCCTTGCAGAATCGGCCTCTTCAAGTGAAGAAAAAGCAAAATCCGAAACAATCAAATCTTTATTCATATAAGCTCCCCCTAAAATCAAATTTCTACTTGATTTTAACACAAATAAACAAAAAAGGGTACGTCAAAAATGACGTACCCTATGATTTTTAAATTAGTTTAAAGCATCAACGAGCTTCTGAACTGCTGCAAGAGCTTCATCAGGAAGCTTATCATAGCCTTCCTTCTTCTCAGCAAATCCCTTAACAGCGTCTACACGGTTCTGCATAGCGTTCTTAAGAGCAGCCTTGTAATCAGGATCGTTAAGGTTAGGTGTGAAGTCACCTGTCTTGCCTGACCAGTCGTTCATGATTTCGATATCTTCGAAAGGTCCCCACTGTTCAAACTTAGCCTTGCCTTCAACGATTGTTTCAAGAATTCCGAGTGTATCTTCCTTCTGGCACTTGTGACCCATGAAGTCACCTGTGTTTACGATGTAGCAATCAACGTTCTTCTCTGCAACGAGTTTTCTGAACTTATCATAGTCGTTAACAAGAGGATATGTTCTGAAGGGGTTAGCGTAAGGAACGATACGAAGTGCGTTCATATCT
This sequence comes from Lachnospiraceae bacterium, assembly GCA_045628965.1. Taxonomy (GTDB): domain Bacteria; phylum Bacillota; class Clostridia; order Lachnospirales; family Lachnospiraceae; genus UBA3766. The sequence goes on from JAZQQI010000040.1 coordinate 18,963, forward strand.
GTACCTGCTTTAACACGCTCTGCTGTAGATGTCTTTGTAGCAAGTGTTGCACCCATAACAGCTGCAAGAGCTGCACCTTTAAGCTTAACTACAGGAGGGATTGCAGGGTCTTTCATAATCCAGAAGATTGCATTAACGGGAGCGTCGATCTTGTCAACACGGTTAGGTGACCAAAGTTTTGACTTGATAGCACGTCCGTTACCGTTACGGATATCTTCTGTTACGAGCTGAACCTTGCCGTTCTCGTCAAGAGCAGCTGAGCAGTTCTGAACTGTAAGTAGGTACTCATTGTCAGGACATCCTGTAGGATAGTCAGCTGTCTTATCGAAGTATGTAGGCTCCAATGCGATTGAAGCACATGAATCTGAGTTAATGATGAATGCATCGTCATGAAGAACTTTGATTCCGCCGAATGCATCATACTTTCCGCCATGCTTAGCATGTGTAAGTGTTGACTTACCTGATCCTGAAAGACCGTAAACCGAAGCAACGAACTTCTTACCGCCTTCAAGTGAGTATTCCTTCTGACCACCGTGGCATGAAGCGTAACCGTTTCTGTTAGCCAAAGCCCAAGCCATTGTAAGAGTACCCTTCTTGTGCTCACCGAAGTACTTCATACCGAGAATTGCTGCGCAGTTCTGGTTTGTATCGAAGTAGCAAAGTGTAAGGTCATCGCTTAAGCATGAGAAATCAACATCGGGAGCGGGTTCGGGTGCCCACTGAGGATCTGAGAAGATAAAGATATCAGGCTCGTTACCGTTA
>JAZQQI010000041.1:0-3190 GCA_045628965.1 Lachnospiraceae bacterium
GGGGCTAATAGGCACCCATATATCGCACTTATTTGACTTTTCGCGATTTATAGTCATCAAAATCGCATAAAATCTCAAAAAATGAACCCCTCTTCAAAAACATCTCGTTTTGAAAAGGGGTTTGTCTGCAGTCTGAAACGCGACGAATGTCGCGTTTTTTTTTATGAATCTCGCGAATTCAGTTTATTGGTTGTAATTGAAGCATATTTCCGCGGTGGATTTACAACAGATTCGCGGAAACAGGCTTTTGTGTTGTAATATTCGTCCCCGCGAGGTTGCTATTTACAACATATCTCGCGAATTCCGACTGTTGGTTGTAATTGAGGCTTATTTCCGCGGAGAAATTACAACAGAATCGCGGAAACACGCTTTTGTGTTGTAATATTCGTCCCCGCGAGGTTGCTATTTACAACATATCTCGCGAATTCCGACTGTTGGTTGTAATTGAGGTTTATTTCCGCGGAGGAATTACAACAGATTCGCGGAAACGGGTTTTTGTGTTGTATTTTGCCTTAAAAAACTGCCCGTTGTCGAAATTTGAGAGTTCTATATTTCGCAACGGGCAGTGATAATAAGTTTCTGATTTGTTTGTAAATAATTGTTTAATTACCTGAGATTATTTTGTTGATTTCTTCAAGCAACTCATCAAGGTCTTCATATTTGATGGCATTGTCCGTAAAGTATAATGAGTTACGAAGAGGAGCGTAAAGGAATCCTGCTTTATCCATTTCTTCGTTCATGGATTCTTTTGCAACATCGCTTTTTTCTACAGGAGGAACTTTTGCCTGCATACAGCTTTCAAAATAATCTCTGATTCTGTAATCTTCGAGAATTTCTTCTGAAATTGAATCGTAATCGTAAAGATTCGGAAGAATGGGCTCGGACTTTATGTAAACTTCTTTTGAAAGGAGTATGTCTCTCGAAGATTGGCCGACTTCAATTGTATACACGCCTTCGGGGATATACCAGTCTTTAATTTCTTCATTGTAAAAAGCAAAAGAACGTTTACATAACTTAACAGAAACAGTTTTTGTTTCACTAGGTTTTAATGATACTTTTTCAAATCCTTTTAATTCTCTTATTGGTCTTATAGCGAATGAATCGGCATTTCTTACATAGATTTCGACAATTTCCTTAGCTTCGATTTCACCGATATTAGTTATGTCAACCTTGACCTCGAGCTCATCTCCGGCATTTATTTCTTCTGAGGATAATCTTAAGTTGTCATATTTGAATTTTGAATAAGATAATCCGTAGCCGAAGGGGAAGAGTACATTCATTTTCTTTTTGTCGTAATATCTGTATCCGACGAAAATATCTTCGGCATAATTGACGTTATTCTTGCTTCCCGGGAAATTCAGGTATGAAGGATTGTCTTCAAGCTTAACAGGGAATGTTTCGGCAAGTTTTCCGGAAGGAGAAACATCACCGAAAAGAACATCGAATTGAGCTTCGCCAACGGCCTGACCTCCGAGGTAACATTCGAGAATCGCATCAACATTGTCTGCAAAGGGCATTTCGATGGGAGAACCGTTATGAAGTACAATAACCGTTTTCTTTGCTACCTTTGATACTTCTTCAATGACTCTTAATTGGCAATCGGGCATTCTCATGTGTTTTCTGTCGTAGCCTTCCGATTCGAATATATCGGGAAGACCGGCAAAAATAACAGCAATATCGGATTCTTTAGAGGCTTTTACGGCTTCATTTAAAAGGTTTTCGTCGAGGATATCTTTATCGGGAGAAAAACCTTCGGCATATGTTATGTTAACTAAGTTGTTGTCTTCAACTGACTGAATAAAACTTGTAATCTTGCTGCAGTTTATATGAGCACTTCCGCCGCCTTGGAATCTGGGCTTCTTTGCATAAGAGCCGATTACTGCAATTTTGTCATTTTTGTTAAGAGGGAGAGTGTTGTTTTCGTTTTTAAGAAGAACAAATGTCTCACCTGCGATTTGTCTTGAAAGTTCATGATGCTTGTCTCTGTCGAATTCGAAGTCGTTTGAATTTCCTATAATGTCGTATGCGTCGAATACAAGTTTAAGTACGTTTGCAACATTGTCATCGAGTATTTTTTCATCAAGTTCTCCGTTCTTTACGGCTTCCACAAGTTTTTTGTCGTTTTCGCCGAAAGATGTGGGCATTTCAAGATTCAATCCGTTCTTTATTCCTTCGATACGATTGCTTACCGCGGCCCAGTCGCTTACAACGTTTCCTTCGAATCCCCAGTCGTTTCTTAAGATATCTGTGAGAAGATATTTGTTTTCACTTGAGAAGACGCCGTTAATTTTGTTATAAGAACACATTACTGTCCAAGGTTTAGCATTTTTTACGGGACCTTCGAAAGCAGAAAGATAGATTTCACGGAATGCACGCTCTGAGACGTTTGAAGAAGCGGACATTCTTCTTGTTTCTTGGGAATTGAGCGCGAAATGCTTGATGGAAGTACCCACATGTTTACTTTGAACACCTTTTATGTAAGCAGTCGCCATTTCGCTTGCGACAAAAGGATCTTCGGAAAGATATTCAAAATTTCTTCCGCAGAGGGGACTTCTTTTGATGTTGACAGCCGGGCCGAGAATTACGGAAACGTCTTCTGCACGACATTCTTCGCCCAATGCCTGTCCCATTTGATTATAAAGTTCTTTATTGAAAGTCGATGCCATTCCCACACCTGCGGGAAAGCAAACAGCTTTAATTGAATCGTTAAATGTACTGTTCGGATCTGAAAGGTCCTGCTTTCTTAAGCCTACCGGACCGTCGGAAACCATTATTCCGGGAATGCCTTTCTCTTTAATTGCTTGCGTAAACCAAAAAGTTTCACCGGAGCAAAGAGATGCTTTTTCTTCTAAGGTAAGCGTTGAAACGATTTCTTTGATTTCTTTTTCTGTTTTCATTGTATTCCTCCCAATATTCTGTTCGAATTAATATGCAATTCATCAAACAACATTATTTTATCAAATATCTGTTTTCAAATAAACAATTTGTAAAATATTGCATTTAATAACCTCGCGTGGACGTAAATTACAACAGTGAAGTCAATTTCCGTGAGATATGTTGTAATCGGCCCGCGGACAGGCAAGTGAATTACAGCATAATTACTAAATTCGCGAGATATGTTGTAAAAAGCGAATAAACGCAGCGAAATATTGCATCATATCTCAAATTGGTGTACTATAATAAATTGTGA
>JAZQQI010000042.1:0-1983 GCA_045628965.1 Lachnospiraceae bacterium
CCTGTTCCAAGCTCATCATGGATTTTTATTTTGGCATCAAGGACCTCTTTCTCGGAAATGGTGGAAACTATTTCTTTGTTGTAATCCGTCAACTGCACATTCAATTTCATTACTTCTTTTTGAACGTCCTGAAGTTCCAAAGTTTTCTTATATTCCTCGGAAATATCACTGCACATAATGAAGCTGTACTGCTTCTTTTCATCGGTAATTTTGTCAAAAGTAAATGACCACACACTGTTATCTTCAAAAAACATCAGATATTTGTCGCCCACTTTCGAAGCCTTTTTAATAACGCCTTCATAAAATGCATTTCCGTCAAGAAGAGCCCCACCTTCCATTCTTCTTGCCACGTCAGCAATGACAGTATTTTTGACTGCTATTCGTCCGCTGCTCTCATATATGCAAATTCCGCCGGGAAGATTGTCAACCGCCTCTTTGACCGAGGCCGCAGTAATGTGTTTTCCCGCCCATGAGGCCCCATACGCAACGTAAACAATCAATTCCAACGAAAGTATGGTACTTAACGCAAATATAAACCAAAACGGAAGGGATGTATACCACTTGACATATTCAGAAAATACCGGCCCGTTTTCTGTTTCGTATCCGACTCCCATCTGATACAAAAGAAAAACAGCAATAGCCATAAGAATCATGATAATATTTCTTACCACTACCGGAAAAACACGTTTTTGTTTTAAATTTACAAATAAAACGGTCACAAGCAAAATAAATTGAATAAAAAATGTTAAATCTACCAAGCCTCTTACCGCCGAAGGTGCCTCAGCGAACGTCATCGTCATCACCTCCTTTTTCGAGAGATAACGACACAACCGTTCCGTCCTCATCGTCGGACACTGAAATTTTGCCGTCGTATTTTTTTATTTCATCCTTCTTCCAATCGGTATCAAAATTCTTTTCATCCGTCTTCAAAACAAGATTCATAGTATACCTGTTGCCCTTATGCCTGAGTGTGACAAACATTTCCGACAGGGAGTCGAGACAATTTTCGATTGTATTTTGGAAAAAATCGTAAAACAATATTACCGATTCTGCCGGTAAAACCGCTTCTTCGTTTATTCTCGCCATTCCAAGCACACCGCTTAGTTTAAGATATTCAATAGACTCCGAAACTGCAGTGGCCAATTCCTTAACAGGCAATGTATCCGATGATTCGCAAAGAAGTTCCATATTGCTTCGTCTTTTTATATATGCATTGTAAAATGCAATCTTGGCAAGTTTTTTATCAAAATCCTTACTGTCCGAATTATTGGACAGTTCGAGCGTCTTTTCCAACTGGGGTTTAACAATGCCTGCAATTTTATCATATATACCGTTTCTTGTCTGAAGTTTTAATTGTTCCTCTTTTAAATCATTTTGGTGATTAAGATACTCATTTCGAATCTTTACCTTCTCATTGGCTTCATCCAAGTCTCTGTTAAGCTTGTTTAATGAAGATATATCAACTCCGTAGGAAACCGTTCCGCCGGATATGTTCTTCGTATATACCCGCAGATCATCGGTTTCTGTTATACCGTTTTGCGCCGAATTCGTATAGAATAATATTCTGCCGTTATTGTCCTGTACCACTCCGGGAACATTCACCAGCCAGAACATCCGATTGTAATATACATTTGACGGAATAAGTCCGATATCGATGCAGGACTCTATCACCCCTATCACAAGAAACATATAGGATTCGGCGTGGGACCAAATTCTTATGCCATTTATTTGGGGCGATTTGTCAAGGAACGACAATATTATTCCCACTACGCCAACTATCGAAAAGACAAGAGGCATCCATATCTGTTTTCTACATGTTTTGACACGGCACTTGTATATAATAATCCCCAAGGAAACCAGATAAAAAATCATCTCCGTTCCGATAATTACATAATAAAGAACTCCGTACCTGTAGGATGTATCCGCATTTGCAAGTCCGTCAGGGAAAATAAACACCCATCTGTGGATATCATTTGTGAGAAC
>JAZQQI010000043.1:0-9381 GCA_045628965.1 Lachnospiraceae bacterium
TGGACTAGTCTCTATGTTAGATTACTACACCGAAAGGTGTGTTACTTGTTAAGTTGATTGAACCGCCGTGTACGGAACCGTACGCACGGTGGTGTGAGAGGTCGGGAAAATTTATCAAATTTTCCCTCCTACTCGATTGAATCCTTGTTCAAAATGACACTTGCGCGCGTTTTTCTTCGGTGCTATACTCACAAACGGTGTATTTTTCAGGAGGACTTTTATGATACAAAAAAGAGAAGATATTCGTAACGTAGCAATAATTGCCCATGTTGACCACGGCAAAACGACGCTTGTTGACGGTCTTTTGAGACAGAGCGGTGTTTTCAGAGAGAACCAGGAGGTTGCCGAAAGAGTCATGGACTCCAATGATATTGAAAAGGAAAGAGGTATTACAATCCTTTCGAAGAACACGGCAGTCAATTATAAGGGCACGAAGATAAATATTATTGACACTCCGGGACATGCGGATTTCGGCGGAGAAGTAGAACGTGTACTTAAGATGGTTAACGGAGTTATCCTTCTTGTTGATGCATTCGAAGGCCCTATGCCTCAGACGAAATTTGTTCTTAGAAAAGCATTGGAACTTAAACTTCCCGTTATCGTATGCGTAAATAAGATTGACCGACCGGAGGCGAGACCCGAAGCGGTTGTTGACGAAGTATTGGAACTTTTCTTGGATCTTGAAGCAGACGATGCACAACTTGATTGTCCTTTTGTTTTTGCATCTGCAAAGGCAGGTACGGCGGTAAAGAATCTTTCCGACGAACCTAAGGATATGGCACCTCTTTTTGAAACAATTCTTGATTATATTCCCGCACCTGAAGGGGATCCCGAAGACGGTACGCAAATTCTTATCAGTACAATCGATTACAATGAATATGTCGGACGTATCGGTGTGGGAAAAGTTGACAGAGGAAGCGTTAAAGTTAACGACGATGTTATGATAGTTAACGCACATGATTCCGAGAAACAGAAAAAAGTAAAGATATCTAAGTTATATGAATTCGACGGCCTTGAAAGAGTTGAAGTCAAAGAAGCTACAATCGGTTCTATCGTTGCCATATCGGGTATTGCCGACATTCATATAGGAGACACTCTTTGCAGTATAGATAAGCCTGAAGCAATTCCTTTCCAGAAGATTTCCGAGCCGACTATTGCGATGCATTTTATCGTAAACGATTCACCGCTTGCAGGTCGCGAAGGAAAGTATGTAACAAGCCGTCATATAAGAGACAGACTTTTCAAGGAACTTAACACTGACGTTTCGTTAAGAGTTGAAGAAACTGAAAATACGGATTCTTTCAAAGTATCCGGAAGAGGAGAACTTCATCTTTCCGTACTTATTGAAAACATGCGCCGTGAAGGTTATGAATTTGCTGTCAGCAAAGCCGAAGTACTTTACAAAAAAGATGAAAACGGCAAACTTCTTGAGCCTATGGAACGCGCATACATTGACGTTCCCGATGAATTTTCGGGTGCCGTTATCGAAAAATTAAGCCAGAGAAAGGGCGAACTCGTTACAATGGGCTCTGCATCCGGAGGATATACGCGTCTTGAATTCTCGATTCCGTCAAGAGGCCTTATCGGATACAGAGGCGATTTCATGACAGATACGAAGGGTAACGGAATCATTAATACACTTTTTGACGGATACGGTCCTTACAAGGGAGACATTTCGTACAGAAAACAGGGTTCGCTTATCGCATTCGAAGGCGGCGAGAGCGTAACTTACGGACTTTTCAATGCACAGGAGAGAGGAACCCTCTTTATCGGACCCGGCGAGACGGTGTATGCCGGTATGATTATCGGACAGTGCCCGAAGGCTGAAGATATCGAACTTAATGTTTGCAAGACAAAACATCTTACCAACACACGTTCATCAAGTGCCGATGAAGCATTGCATTTGACGCCTCCCAGAATTTTAAGTCTTGAACAGGCTATCGATTTCATTGACACGGATGAACTTTTGGAAGTAACACCCACTCATCTTCGTATGAGAAAGAAAATTCTTGACCCCACACTCAGAAAACGTGCCGGTTTTGCAAAGAAGCAGGCAGAAGAGAATGCCAAGAATTTATAGAAATTATATATTGAGTTGTTTAAAGGCGGAGCTCGAAAGATTTGGACCCGCCTTTTTCAATTCTTAGGATAATATTCAAGGCTGCTTTTTCTTATAAAAAAAAGGAAAACAACGCTGATTCGGAAGTATTGAAAAAATGAGCGAAAAAAAGTATACTAATATAGATTTATTATGTGAAAGTATGTTTATTTGCAATTAAGCAATAAATCTACAAATAATTTACGGTAAGGAATTAGGCATGGAAATTCAATTTGACGTCAAAATGACAACGTCTCTTTTATATGATTTTAATCTTCAACATTCTTACAAAAAGCCGGTTTCGATTCTTTCGACGGCGGTAGGATTTGTCTTTATAATCATGTTTATAAAATTCATGAAATGGTATTATATCGTCGCTGCTGCACTTTTGATTCTTTATCTTCCCATCAGTCTTTTGCGTGCTTCGTTTATGAAAGTAAAGCTTGTGCCCGCTTTTTCCGAAGGAATGACTTATATTCTTAACGATGATGGAATTACGGTAAAAGTAGGCGAAGAGAGCGAGACGATAGCTTGGGAACAGGTGACAAAAGTTTGCAATACAAAGCAGAGTTATTTTGTGTACACGGGCAAAAATTCTGCGTTTATTTTCCCGCATAAATGTATGGGAGAAAAAAACGTGCAGGTGCTTCAGATTATAAGCGCACATGTCGATCCGAAAAAGATTAAGATAAAATTCGGAGGTCTGTAATGGAAGGCATTTATGAAGTGAGTACACCCGAAGAAACGAGAGAACTGGGAAAGAAGTTTGGAAGCGAAGCGATTCCCGGAACGGTTATAGCACTCATCGGAGATCTCGGTGTCGGGAAGACCGTTTTTACAAAAGGATTTGCGGAAGGACTTGGAATTGATGAAGATGTCGTAAGCCCGACATTTACGATTCTTGAAACATACGAATCGGGAAGACTTCCTTTATATCATTTCGATGTTTACAGAATCGGAGATCCTGAGGAAATGGAAGAAGTCGGATTTGACGATTATGTGTACGGAGACGGCGTCAGTCTTATCGAATGGGCAGGTCTTATCGAAGAAATAATGCCTAAAGGAACTTTTGTCGTGACAATTGAAAAGAATCTCGAAAAAGGGCTTGAATATAGGAAAATTACAATAACAAAGAGTGAAAAAGAAGGATATTTAAGTTGAAAGTATTAGGAATTGATTCTTCCGGACTTGTGGCTTCGGTTGCGTATCTTGAAGATGGAATAATTAAAGGCAATTTGAGCGTGAACTACCAAAAGACTCATTCACAGACTCTTTTGCCGATGCTCGATGAACTTGTCAAAACATTGGATATCGATTTGAAAGAAATCGACTGCATCGCAGTGGCAAACGGACCGGGTTCTTTTACGGGACTTCGAATAGGAGTGGCTACGGTCAAGGGACTCGGATTGGCTCTCGACAAAAAGATTGTGGGGGTATCGACTCTTGAGGCCCTTGCTTTAAACTGGCAGGGCGTATCGGGTGTGGTTTGCCCGATAATGGATGCAAGGAGATCTCAGGTATATACGGCGGCCTACTCGTATGAAGGCAAATTGCCGGAAAGCAAAGCGGTTATTGAACCGAAATCGCTTTTGATTGAAGAACTTTGCGATAAACTTAACTCCTTGGGAGAAAAAGTGTATTTTACCGGAGACGGAGTGCCTGTATATAAGAAATATATCGAAGAAAATCTGAAGGTTTCGTATGGATTCCCCACCGCTTCGAATGCATATCAGAATGCTGCAAACATTGCGGTGCTCGGTGAATTTTATTTCGAAAAAGGAGAAGCTTTGGATGCTTCTGAATTGACTCCCGTATATCTTCGAAAACCTCAGGCTGAACGCGAGAGGGAAGAGATGCTTAATGGTAACAATTGAAAGAATGAATAAGGACAACGTTTCTGACGTTGCATATCTCGAAAAAGTGAATTTTTCGGACGGATGGAGCGAGAAGTCCCTTTCCGAAGAGATAGATAATGAAAATGCATTGTATCTTGTGGCAGTAGATGCGGATTGCGGAAAGACGGTCGCTGCCGCAGGACTTATACAAAGTTTTGATGAAGGGGAAATATTAAATGTCTCGGTTCTCTCGGAGTACAGAAGACAAAATATAGCCCAAAAACTTATGACTGAATTGGTCAATCTCGGGAAAGAACGCGGAATTACCGCTTTTACCCTTGAAGTGAGAGAAAACAATGTTGCGGCAAGAAGCCTGTATGAAAAGATGGGGTTTGTATTTGAGGGAATAAGACCCTCATTTTATCAAAATCCCACGGAGGGAGCTGCAATATACTGGTTGAGGTGACATATGTTTGAAGTATGCCTTTTGGGCACCGGCGGAATGATGCCGTTGCCGTACAGATGGCTGACCTCCATGATGGTCAGATATAACGGAATAAATATTCTCGTCGACTGTGGCGAAGGAACACAGGTGGCTTTGAAGGATAAAGGATGGAGCCCGAAACCGATAGATGTTATTTTGTTTACCCATTTTCATGCGGATCATATTTCCGGACTTCCCGGAATGTTTCTTACGATGGGAAACGCGGAAAGAACGGAGCCTATTACGATTATCGGACCAAAAGGTGTTCAAAAAGTGGTGGAATCGCTTCTCGTTATAGCTCCCCAACTTCCTTTTTCGATTAATTATATCGAAGTAACGGACGATTCGCAGAGAATTGATTATAAAGATATTCATATAGATGCATTTAAAGTAAATCATAATGTGGTTTGCTACGGATACAGCATTTCGATAGAACGCGCAGGTAAATTCGATGCCGAGAGCGCAAGAGAAAAGAATATTCCGATAAAACTCTGGTCGCGTCTCCAAAAGGGAGAGACAATCGAGGAGGAAGGAATCATTTATACTCCCGACATGGTTATGGGACCTCCGAGAAAAGGGTTAAAGGTGACATATACTACGGATACAAGACCATGCAGGAATATTCCGGCATTTGCCAAAGAATCGGATCTTTTTATTTGCGAAGGAATGTACGGCGACAACGAAATGCTTGATAAGGCGAAAGAACACAGGCACATGACTTTTTCTGAAGCCGCACAGTTGGCGAAAGAAGCAAATGTCAAAGAAATGTGGCTTACACATTACAGTCCTTCATTGTTTAAACCGAAGGAATATATACAGAATGCAAAATCAATTTTTCCGGCCAGTCATGCTGCAAAAGACGGACGAACGATTGACCTTTGCTTTGAAGAAGACTGATAAAAGGGGATTAGGATGAAAGGAAAAACCAAAACGATATTCGGAATATTGGCGGTAGTTGTAATCGCCGTGGCGATTATGGTTCTTTTTGTCTTCAAAAATAAAGAAGGGGAGGCTATAGACGAACCGGAAATCGATGTGTCTCAGGTAGCTTCTCTTGTTTTAAAGGATATAGAGAAAAATTATCCGCCCACTCCGAAAGAGGTTTTGAAATATTACAGTGAGATAACATGCTGTTTTTATAATGATAATCTTACACAGGAAGAACTTGAACAGCTGGCTGACAGGTCTTATGAGTTATATGACGACGAGCTGAAAGCCAATATGTCTCTTGAAGAGTATAAAACTAATTTGGAAGAAGATATTCTTGAGTTTAAGGCTCAGAATATTGTTGTGTCCGGATATTCCGTTTCTGCGGCAGCAGATGTTGAACGTTTTACAAAAGACAATTATGAGTGGTCCAGACTTTATGCCACATACAGACTCAGACAGGGGACGGAATATTTATACAGCAACGAAGTGTTCCTTTTGAGAAAAGATGAAGAAGGACATTGGAAAATATACGGTTTTGAACTTGATCAGAGTACTCCGTCTGACGGAGCGGATGAAGTTACGGTTACCGAGTAGGACGGTAGTATTATGGAAGATATAACAATATTGGCAATAGAATCTTCATGCGATGAGACGGCTGCGGCCGTTGTCAGAAACGGCAGGGAAGTTCTTTCTAACGTGATATATTCGCAAATTGATTTGCATACTCTTTACGGAGGTGTTGTGCCTGAGATAGCTTCGAGAAAACATATCGACAAAATTAATCAGGTGGTTGAGAAAGCGCTTGCGGATGCCGATATGAAATTGGAGGATTTGACGGCAGTGGCTGTTACGTACGGCCCGGGACTTGTCGGTCCGCTTCTTGTCGGTGTATCTGCAGCAAAAGCAATTGCATACGGAGCAAATCTCCCTTTGGTCGGGGTGCACCATATTGAAGGTCATATTTCTGCAAATTATATAGCAAATCCATCACTTGAGCCGCCTTTTATGTGCCTTGTGGTGTCGGGCGGACATACGCATCTTGTAAAGGTTGCCGATTACGGTGAATATGAAATTCTCGGAAAAACAAGCGATGATGCGGCAGGAGAGGCTTTTGATAAAGTTGCGAGAGCTATAGGACTCGGATATCCGGGCGGTCCCAAAATTGATAAGGTGTCAAAAGAAGGAAATCCCGAGGCTATTAAATTTCCGCGTGCCAAGGTCGGCGGAAGCGAATTTGATTTCAGTTTTTCGGGAATGAAGTCGGCGGTGTTAAATTATTTGAACACTGCGTCGATGAATAATGAGGAAATAGTTGTCGCAGATGTAGCGGCTTCTTTTCAACAGGCGGTTATAGATGTCCTTGTGGGACATTCGATGGAGGCGCTCAGAATATACGGCTTCAACAAATTTGCGATAGCCGGAGGCGTTGCTTCAAACAGCGGACTCAGAGAAGCGTTTGAAAAAGCATGCGGCGAGAAGGGAGTGGAATTTTTCCTTCCGCCTCCGATTCTTTGCACGGATAATGCGGCAATGATAGGGGCGGCTGCGTATTACGAGTATGTAAAGGGCGTTCGTCACGGTCTTGATTTGAATGCGATTCCGAACCTTAAACTCGGGGAGAAGGCGTAAAATGGCAAAAATAACGGCAATCGTGCTATCGGGCGGAGTTGGCAAAAGAATGCAGTCCGCGATTCCGAAACAATATATGATGCTTGGAGACAAGCCTGTTTTGGCACATTCTCTTTTAGCCTTCGAAAAATCAAAGGCAGATGATATTGTGATCGTTTGCAAGGCGGGAGACGAGGAATTTATACAAAGAGAATTTGTCGAAAAATACAATCTTTCGAAGGTTTCTGCAATTTGTGCAGGAGGAAAAGAGCGATACGATTCGGTATTTATGGGGCTTAATGCGTGCAAAAATACGGATTATGTTTTGATTCATGACGGTGCAAGACCGTATGTGAGCGATGAAATAATACAAAGAAATATTGATGAAGTGCAAAAATATAATGCGGTTGTAACGGGAGTTAAGGTTACCGATACCATAAAAATAGTTGATGAAGCGGGATTTGTTAAGGAAACGCCGAATCGCAACAACTGTTTTGCCGTTCAAACTCCGCAATCGTTTGAGTATAATCTTGCATATTCTTCCTATAAGAAATATATAGAGCATTCATTATCGGAAGATTGTGTAAAAGCGACTGACGATGCACAGGTCGTAGCCATGTATTCTGATACGGAAATCAAGTTAATTGAAGGGGACTATGAAAATACAAAAATAACAAATCCTTCGGATTTGCGATAATAGATTATGAATGAGATTTTTTAAAAATATATTTTTTTGATGAGGATAAAATTATGAGGAGAAAATTCAAAGAATTTTGGGACAGTCAGAATTCGTTTGAAAGTAAGATATATTGGATTATTCTTCTTGCGGGAACGATAGTCACGTTTGTTTCAATATTTCAGACTCTCGGACAAAATCTCGGTATTTTTTCTTTGATTGCAACGGTAGTGGCATTCCTGCTTTTTGCGATGATGTTAATTGTATCGTTTTTTGTCGGAGTGAAAGAAAAAATTTATATGGGAATGTGCCTTGTCCTGTATTTCTTTGTTCTGCCGTTTAATTATATGGCGTGTGGCGGAGTAAGAAGCGGTATGCCTTGCTATTATCTTGTAAGTGTCATACTTCCTATATACGGAATAAAAGGAACGAAAAGATATGTAACGTTTATAATAGGAGCGATATCACTTTCGCTTACGATGATTATTTCTGCAATTTATCCGAATCTGGTGGCAGAATTAAGCCAACAGGATATGATGCTTGATAATTTGTTCTCATTCCTGGTATGCGGTTTGGCTTTGTTTATTTTCAGTGATAAAGCCGTGAGAACATATGCAGATGAAAATCTTAGAGCCAATAAACTTCAAAATGATTTTGGAGAAATGACTGTTACGGATGAACTCACCAAACTATATAAAAGAAGAGTATTTTTTAATTCGGTCAGTAAAATCGGTTACAAAAATGCATATATCATTACTCTTGATATAGAAGGGATAAAAGAAATTAACGACACATACGGATATCATGTCGGGGATAGGATTCTTGTGCAAACGGCAGAGATTCTGCTTGAAGCTATCGATACGAAAGAAGGCGAATTCGCTTCAAGGTACGGCGGAGACGATTTGGCAATATTGATGTTTTCCGAAAATGAAACAATTGTAAAAGAAAGAATAAACGATATAACGGATAAAATACGAAGAATGGAGATTCCGGGCTACGGCGGTTTGAAGATATATGCGAACACAAAAATAATTGTGTGCGATGAATATGATAATCCAAAAGAAGTAATAAAAGCTGTGGATGATGCATTCCTTTCGATGTAAACAGGAATAAGACTTCATTGTAAGCGGCACAAAAACCGAGTGTTTTTGTGTCGTTTTATGTTTCATATAAGCGACTTATGAGCTAAGGATTGCGACACAAAGAAAAAACATGTCGGATTTGATAAATAAGTGTTGACACAAAAGAGCAAATTTGATAATATAACACTTGCGTTTGAAAGCAAACGAATGGAGAGGTATCGAAGTGGTCATAACGAGGCGGTCTTGAAAACCGTTTGTCCGCAAGGGCACATGGGTTCGAATCCCATCCTCTCCGTTTTTTTATGGAAAAAAATATAGCGAATAATTAATTTAGCTGTCTGGAGAAGTACCCAAGAGGCTGAAGGGACACCCCTGGAAAGGGTGCAGGTCGTTAATAGCGGCGCGAGGGTTCAAACCCCTCCTTCTCCGTTTGATTATCGGACTTAAAAAAAGTCAAAAAAATTAGAAAAAAGTTGTTGACAATCATATTTCTAAGTGATAAGATAATCAAGCACTGCCGAAAAAGAGCAGCGCACAGAACCTTGACAAATAAACAGCAATGCAACCCTGAAAGTTCTAAAAAAGTGATGGAAATCACAGAGAATTATTCAGAGAAAGAAACCTTTAAAAAAGTAAACGTGAAAGAATAAGCTAAGCAGTTTATTCTG
>JAZQQI010000044.1:0-39516 GCA_045628965.1 Lachnospiraceae bacterium
GGCGGATATGCCAATCTATAGTATTCCGTATCCGCAGATAAAAAAGATAGCGGCATTGAAAAATCATATCTGGGGTTTGTAAAAAGAAATAAAAAGAATATAATGATGGAGAAATCTTTAATTCTGAAACAGATCTTAGGGTCACTCTGTCTATTTAATTCCTACAGTAAATTTTCACGACCTTGCAACAAACAATTATTGAAGAAAACTATAATTTGTGTTACTATAAACCGTGAATTGATTGATGAAAGAGGTTATTGATGAACGGCGCTGAACTTTTGGTTAAATCACTTGAAAATGAAAATGTTGATGTTATTTTCGGGTATCCGGGTGTTTCGATATGCCCGTTTTTTGATAAACTTACCGAATCGCAAATTTATCCTGTTCTTGTTCGCCATGAAGCTAATGCAGCACATGAGGCCAACGGCTATTACAGAACATCCGGTAAAGTGGGAGTATGTGTTTCAAGCTCCGGTCCCGGGGCAACCAATCTAATTACCGGTATTGCTACAGCATTTGCGGACAGTATTCCGCTTGTATGTATCACGGGACAGGTTAAAAGTGAACATATGGGCTCGGATTTGTTTCAAGAAGCTGATATTATAGGCGCCTGCGAATCTTTTGTTAAGTACAGTTATCTTGTGAAGAATCCCGCTGATATTCCGAGAGTTGTTAATGAAGCGTTTTATATTGCCGGAACCGGAAGAAAAGGACCGGTGCTTATTGATATTCCCGTAGATGTTCTTCTTTCGGGAGATTTTGATTATGTTAAACCTTCATCCGTTAACTTAAGAACATATAAACCTACTACAAAAGGCCATTCTGTTCAGATTAAGAAAGTTATTAACGAATTATCGAAAGCCGAGAGACCCATTATTCTTATTGGAGGCGGCGTAAAATTATCGGGTGCGGAAGAAGAAGTAATTAAGTTTTCGAATACGCATAATATTCCGTTTGTCTCAACTCTTATGGGACTCGGAATCGGTAAAAACGACAATTCTCTTTATATAGGTATGGTTGGTAATAACGGATCCAAATTTGCAAATAAAGCAATTAACGAATCGGATTGCCTTATTGTTGTGGGTGCAAGAGTTGCTGACAGAGCCGTTAAACAACCGGACCTTATTACCAAGGATAAAACTCTTATCCATATAGATATTGACCCTGCCGAAATAGGCAAAAATGCCGGACCGAATATTCCTATAGTCGGGGATGCAAACGAGGTGTTTAAAGAACTGAACGGATTTGATTCGGTATTTGATTTTTCGGATTGGGTTCAAAGACTTAATGCTTATAAGCAAACGAGAGACAAAGAAAAAGAAAAGACTGATTTATATTCGGACCCGAAAGAATTTGTTGCCGCATTATCGTCGCTTCTTCAAAATGAAAGTGTTATCGTTACCGATGTCGGTCAAAATCAAATTTATGCCTGTTCGAATTTTGTATCAAACGGCGCGGATTTTGTTACATCAGGCGGCTTCGGATGTATGGGATTTTCAATTCCTGCGGCTATCGGAGCCAAACTTGGCAATAAACAAAAGAGGATAATTGCTCTGTGCGGAGATGGTGCTTTTACTATGGCAATGGGAGAATTGTCTACGCTTAAACAAGAAAATCTGGATATTAAAATTGTTGTTTTTAACAATATGTCTCTCGGTATGATTAAGGAATATCAACATATTAAATACAACAACAATTATACTTTTTATGAATTAAACGGTTATCCCAGAATTTCCGATATTGCCAAAGCGTTTGATATTGATTACTTAAGGTGTGAAAAGTCTTCGCAAATAGAGGAATCCATAAATAAACTTTTGAATTCCGAAGGTTCGGCGATTCTTGAACTGATTGTTGATAAAGAAGCTTTTACAACTATGTAAAACGAGGTTTTTATGAAAAAGATTTTTTCTGTATCCGTTGAAAACAGATCCGGTGTGCTCAGTAAAGTTGCAAGCCTTTTTTCAAGAAGGGATTACAATATCGAAAGTCTTACCGTGGGCGAAACTAACGATCATACGATTTCCAATATGACAATTGTTTCGAGCGGAACGCAACACGATCTTGAGCAGATTGAGAAACAACTTAATAAAAAACTTGATATTATAAAGGTCAGAACCTTTAAGGAAGAAGAGGCTATATCAAGGGAAGTTGTTTTTGTCAAACTAAAATATGCGGCTTCCAACAGAGGCGAAATTCTTGAAATATGTCAAATTTGCAAGGCCGAAATTGTTGATTCCACGGATTCGAGTTTAATTCTTCTTTTGTGTGACACTCCCGATCGTGTTAATAAATTTATTGATATGGTCAAAAAATACAATATTGTTGAATTGTCACGAACAGGCACGCTTGCCATGAGGAGATGCAAATGATTGATAACAAAAAGAAAAGGCTCAATAGGTTTGATTTCTTTTTGATTATTCTCGGTATTCTTATATTGTTTGTTTTGATTTGTTTTGTTTTGACCGGGACGATTGGAAATTGTGCCGTTGTGTATCAAAACAGTCAGGCTGTTAAAACCATTCCGCTTGGCAAGGATGCAACGTATACTTTTGTGTCGGAAGACGGCGGTTATAATGTTGTTGTTGTCGAAAACGGTGAAATATATGTCAGCGAAGCAGATTGTCAAGGACAGGATTGTGTTTACAGAGGCAAAATTTCCCAAAATAACGAGTCTATTATATGTTTGCCGCATAAACTGTCGATAACGGTTCATAACACCGACAAAGAACTTGATGCGGAGGTGTATTGATGTCTGTTAAAAAAACGGCTTATTTGGGCGTTATGGCTGCCATAGCATTAATTCTTTCGTATCTTGAATCGCTTTTGCCGCCTTTACCGTTCTATGTGCCCGGAATGAAACTTGGTCTTGCCAATTTTGCGATTCTTTTGACTTTGTATTTGTTCGGCATCAAAGAGGCGGCAATCGTTAATTTTGCAAGAATTGTTCTTGCGGCCTTTTTGTTCGGAAATTTTTATTCGTTTATGTTTTCTTGGTTTGGGGCTATATTGTCACTTTTGACAGAAGCGTTTCTATATAAAAGAAAAGGTGTTAACGAATTGTTTGTTTCTGTAATTGGAGGGTTGTCTCATAATCTCGGTCAATTGATTTTTTGTTTTATTGTTATGCGAAATTATTTGATTGTAGATTATTTCGTGTTTTTGGCAGCATCGGGATTTGCGGCAGGTTTACTTATCGGTTTTCTTGTAAAGATGTTAAGACCGAGTCTTCAAAAAGTCTTGATTGAATGAGGTATACAAATGTTTGGATTTATAAGAGGGACAATTGATTATCTTTCGCCCGGATTGGTGTGCATAGATACGGGAAACGTCGGATATAATATAAATATTTCCGACAAAACTTATCAGGCTCTTTTGACTGAAACGGATGAGATTAAACTGTATACCTATACGAATGTAAAAGAAGATGATTTTTCTCTTTTTGGGTTTCTTTCCAAAGAGGAACTTGATTTCTATAAACTTCTGATAGGCGTTAATTCCATCGGACCGAAATCGGGATTGTCGCTTTTGTCATTTTACACGGTGGCGGAACTTTCGAATCTAATTGTTAAAAAAGATGCAAAAAGCATAGCCAAAGCTCCCGGAATCGGAGTAAAATCCGCCGAAAAAATTATTATTGAATTGAAGGACAAGGTATTTGCTTCCGAAGAAATTCAAGACATCGAATCCTTTGGCGACGATGAAATGATAAATGATTGCGTTGAAGCTCTGATGTCTCTCGGGTTCAAAATGAAAGATGCTCTTTCGGCGGCAAAGAAAGTTAAGGATGCAAACGATTTGTCTGATATGATATCAAAGGCACTTGTATTTTTTGAAAATTAGGTGAACTATGGCGAGAACTATTGAAACTAAAGTAACAAAAGAAGATTTGGTTATAGAAAAGGGTCTTAGGCCTGTAAGACTTGCAGATTATATAGGTCAGGACAAATTGAAAACAGCCATTAATATCTCAATAAATGCAGCCAAACTTAGAGAAGAGCCTCTTGATCATATATTGTTTTACGGCCCTCCCGGACTTGGCAAAACGACGCTTGCTCAGATACTTGCCAATGAAATGGGTGTTAATATCAAAATTACCTCTGGACCCGCGATTGAAAAGCCCGGCGATATTGCAGCTATTCTTAACGGTTTGAAACAGGGGGATGTCCTTTTTATTGATGAAATTCACAGGCTTAACAGAGTTGTTGAGGAAGTTCTTTATTCTGCGATGGAAGATTATTGCATTGATATTATGATTGGGAAAGGTCCTTCCGCAAAAAGCGTTCGAATGAACATTCCCAAATTCACTCTTGTTGGTGCAACAACACGTGCGGGTATGCTTTCGGCTCCTCTTCGCGACAGATTCGGAGAAATTCATAAACTTGAATATTATACCGTTGAAGAATTGTCAATGATTGTTATTAATTCTGCAAAAAGACTTGATACATCATTGGATATTGATTCGGCAAAAGAACTTGCCAGACGTTCGAGAGGAACGCCGAGAATTGCCAACAGACTTTTGAAGAGAGTAAGAGATTATGCATCTGTAACCAATAACGGACTTATTACGAAGAAGATTACCGATGAATCCTTGGATCTTTTGGATATAGACAAATTCGGGCTTGATTCTACGGACAGAAGATATCTTGAAGCGATTATCGAGAAGTTTAACGGAGGACCGGTCGGTCTTGATACGTTATCTGCATCATTGGGCGAAGAAAATGATACTCTTGAAGATGTTTATGAACCGTATCTTTTGCAACTCGGATTTATTCAACGCACCCCTAAGGGAAGAATTGCCACTGATTTGTCTTACAGTCATTTAGGGCTTGAAAAGGTACAGTAATTTATGTATACTTTATTTGAATTTATTGATGAGGTACAGTTTGATGGCGGGTAAAAGCGAAATAGAAGTTTTGATTGGCGGTAAGGTTTACTACATTTCAGGCTATGAGTCTGAAGAATATTTGCAGAAGGTTGCATCGTACATTAACAGCAAAATAAGCGATTTTGAAGGCGAGGATGCATACAAAAGACTAAATGCGCAATATCAGAACCTTCTGTTGCTTCTTAATATGGCGGATGATTATTTTAAGGCTAAGAATAAAATTTCTCTTTTGGAAGAGGAAGTTCGTTCAAAAGATGATGATTTGTGCAATATCAAACATGAGTTGATTTCGACTCAGATTAAGCTTGATAACGCAAAAAGCGAAGCAGCCGAAAAAGATATCAAGATAGCCAAACTTGAGACAGAATTGAACAAATAGTTTTTACAGTCGGCTTTTAGCCGGCTGTTTTTATTATATGAGTATATAAATCTATAACAGGTGTAAAAATATGGTTGAACTGCTTTCTCCGGCGGGAGAATATAAATCTTTTTTGGGGGCTTTGAATGCCGGCGCGGATGCTTTTTATCTTGCCGGCAAAATGTACGGTGCAAGAGCCAGTGCCGTTAATTTTACCGAAAATGAAATAATCGATGCGCTTAAATTGGCGCATCTTTCAAATAGGAAGATTTATCTTACGGTAAATACCCTTACAAAAGAAAATGAACTTGAAGATTTGTATGATTATATAAGACCTTTATATCTTTCCGGACTTGATTCATGCATTGTACAGGATATGGGAGTTTTTTCGTATCTAAAAGAGTGCTTTCCTTCGCTTCCTGTTCATATTTCAACTCAAGCGATGGTTACTTCTAAAGAGGGGGCGTTATTTTATAAAAACTTAGGTGCTTCAAGAGTTGTTCTTGCCAGGGAACTTACATTGCCTGAAATTGTTTCGATTAATGAAACCGGAGTGGAAACGGAATGTTTTGTACATGGTGCGATGTGCTACAGCTACTCGGGTGCATGCCTTTTTTCTTCTTTCTTGGGAGGCAATTCCGGAAACAGAGGAAGATGCAAGGGCCCATGCAGACAACCATACAAATTTTACGGAAACGAAGAATATCTTTTGAGTCTTAAGGATATGTGTACGATTGACATTGTCGACAAATTAATCGATGCCGGTATTTCTTCGTTCAAAATCGAAGGCAGGCTTAAAAGTCCCGCATATTCGGCAGGCGTTACTTCTATTTACAGAAAATATATCGATTTGTATCAATCGGGTCAAAAGTATGAAGTTACTAAAGAAGACAAGGAACTTCTTTCAAACCTTTATTCGAGATCGGACTCCGGGATAGGTTATCTTGACGAAGTTAAATCACCCAAAATGATTACTTTTGAAAAAGGATCTTATAATAAAGTCAGCGAAAAAGATGAGCTTAATATTAATGAACGCTTCATCAAAGAATCCTCTGTTGTGCCGATTTCTTTTGAAGTTGAGGCATCGGTAGGCAAAAAATTGAAAATCAAAGCCTATTCGTCGAAAAATCCGGAAATGTTTGTTTTGGCGGAATCAGATACCGTTATTGATTACGCCAAAAATTTACCTACATCAAAGGATGATATTGTCAAACATGTGTCCAAAATGGGTGCAACCAATTTTTATATGGAACATATTGATGTAATGTGCGATAACGGTTTCGTTCCTACTTCAATAATCAATTCTTTAAGAAGAGATGTTTGCGAGGCTTTATATGACAAACTTACTTCTGCTTTTGAAAGAAATGATGATTCAATAAGAAGTCATTTTGATAACAAAAAAATTGAAACGGCAGGAGAGTCGTATATTAGAGCGTATGCCGACAATTATAATCAATTCGAAGTGCTTTTGAAGGAAGATTTTATAGATGGAATTATTGTTGAAAGCAGCATTCTTTTTGATGGTAGATTTATCAATGACTGCGATAAAACTGACAAAAAGATTTTTGTGTCGCTTCCTGCGTTTTTGAGAAAAATCAACAAACCTTATATTGACAAGTGCATTGAAATATCAAAGAAAGTTGGCATCAAAGCGTTTTATGTAAACCAGATAGATATGCTTTTGTATGTTTCTTCTATTTACAAAGATGCGAAATTTTCGGGTGATACGAATATTTATGCTTACAATACACAATCATTGTCATTTTATCAAAAGTATTTTGATAATGTTTCTGCGCCGGTGGAATTGAATTTTGCACAAATTCAAGGTCTGGGATTTAAGGATTTTGAGATTTGTCTTTATCAAAAAGCGCCTCTTATGCAAACTGCAAATTGTGTGAATTTAAGCAAAGGAAAATGCGTTGGCAAATCAAAAAACACATCATATGTTTATTTAAAGGACAGGCTTAATTTCGAATTTCCGGTTCGGTTAAGATGCAATGATTATTTGTGCTTTAATACAATATATAATTCGAAGCCGACTTCGCTTCATAAGTATTATCAAAAATTCAAAAACAGCGGCTATAATCGTTATATTATTAAATTTACTGATGAGAGCGTTGAAGATACGAAAAAAGTGCTTAATTTTTATAAAAATTCAGTTTTTTCGATGAAAGATGCCAATCCGGATTTCGATTATACTAACGGACATATAAAAATGTGTATTTTTTGAGTTCTGCTTCCCTTTTTTGTCCCTTTATTGTATAATATTTCAAGTAGATTAATTCTATTGGGAGGTTATTTTATGATAAGTCAACTTTTCGGCTCATTTTTGGTAAGAGACGGTAAACTTTCTTTCGAACAGTTGAGAAATGTATTTGCCGTACAGCAGAAGGTCAGAGTAAAACTCGGTGTTATTGCGGTGAGTGAAAAATTACTTTCTTATGAGCAGGCTGATGAGGTTAACAGACTTCAATCCGTTATGGATAAGAGATTCGGAGATATTGCCGTTGAAAAGGGATATTTGACAAACGAGCAGGTTTCAAGACTTCTCGGTCTTCAGGGTAATCAGTATTTGTCTTTTGTTCAGGCTGTTAACGATTTGGGATATTTGACAATATCCGAAGTTGAGGAGGCTATGAACGAATATCAACAGGCACTCGGATTTACTCAGACCGATATGGATGATTTGAGAAGCGGTGAACCTGACAGAATAGTACCGTTGTTTTTGCCTACCGGGCTCAATGAATTTCAGGTTGAACATGTTCTTGTCGGTATAAGAACTTTAATTCGACTTATTGACAGCGAAGCCTATGTGGACAGAGCTTATTTTGTCGATCAGATTGCCACTAACGGAGTATCGATGCAGGCACTTGACGGTGACAGAAAAGCTTCCATCTCTTTCATTGGCGAGAATGACAGCCTTCTTTCTTTGGCAAACGTTTTTGCCGGAGAAGAATTTAAGACGGTAAATCTTGATGCTCTTGATTCGGTAGCAGAATTTATAAATTGTGTTAACGGATTGTTTGCTACTAAAGTCAATTCCAAGATTTCACTCGATATGCTTCCTCCGTCATATAAGGTTGAGGATGTCATTGTTAAAGGCAAGCTTTTGGTTGTGCCTATTCACATTAACGGAAGTAAAGTCAGCATGATATCTACATTTGATGAGATTGCAGAATTCTAGGAGGAAAAGGGAAATGGCTAAAATATTGATTATCGATGATTCCAGAACATCAAGAAAAATTTTAAGAGGAATACTTGAAGAAGCCGGACATGAAATTGTTGACGAAGGTGTTGACGGTCAGGATGGTTTCAATAAGTATAAAGAATGTAATCCGGATGTCGTAACACTGGACATTACGATGCCGGTTATGGACGGTTTGGAAGCTTTGAAATGTATACGTGAGTATGACGGCAAAGCCAAGGTTATTATGGTGACTGCCGCAGGCCAGCAAAATAAGATGGTAGAAGCAATTAAGCTTGGCGCCAGCGAATTTGTTACCAAACCTTTTGAAAAAGAAAACATTTTAAAACTTATTGATAAATTGTAATAATAAAGGAAACGGGTAGCTTGCTATTCGTTTCTTTTTGAAAATGATGAATGAGGGATAATATTGATGGATTTTGCTTCGCATATTTATGTTGATGACTATGCATACAGAAAATACAAAAAAATAGCGAAGATTATTAACAAGAAAAAAAGATATATAGAACAATCTTTTTATGCCGTGGTTCTGAATGAATACACATCGAAACTCGAATTTGAAGATTGGCTTTTTTTGATGCAAAGGCATTATGAGAAAAGACCTCCTTTGATTGTGGGTTTGGCAAAGGATTATGATTATGCCGAATGGTTGTGTGCGCATATGATTAAGGATTGTATTGATAAAACAGGATCTCTTGATTATATTTCTTATCTTGCGATGATTGATTGCGAGGAAGAAACTTCCGAAGAGAAACCCCAATTAATACGAATATCGGGAGGGATTCTGAATGATGTCATTTCTTAAGATATTCGGTATAGTCGTTGCTTCTTTGATTGTTTTGATTTTGCTTATAATTTCCGTGGTGTTGTTTGTCCCTTTCCGTTACAAAATATACGGTACAAACAAGGAGTATATTACGGCAGGACTCAGAATATCATTTTTGCTTTCGATTTTTCGCATTACCATATATTATAAAGACCTTATGGGCTATGTTAGGTTTAGATTTTTTGGTATAAAAATATTTGACAATACTTTTCCGGAACTTGTTGATTTTTTTGAAAAAGTATCGGAGTGGTTTGATAAGCTTCAAAAGAATGACAAAAATAAAGATCAAATTTCAGATTCTGGAAAAGAAGAGAATGAGACTTCTGAAAATAATGAAAATAACGGTACAGAAACAGAAGAATCGGAGGATGACAAAGATTTGCGGTCGAATGAAGATTCAGAAGTTAATGATTTGACCGATGAAGAACTTTCAACATATCTTAATGATAAAGATGAATTTGATGAATTGAACGGTATTCAAAAAAACAGACGGTTTTTCGGCTTTGTGAAAGATTGGGTTTTAAATATCAAGAAAAAGTGGTATAATTTTAAGGAATTTGTAGACACTAAGATAAAACAGTGGAATAAATTCAAAAAAGAAATGAAATTTTATTGGAAAGTAATTCATTATCCGTCTTTTCAGCCGACTTTGATTCTTTTGAAAGATACCGGCATAGGTATGCTGAAGCATGTCTTTCCGAAGAAATTGAGAGTAAGCCTTGTTTATGGTGACGAAGACTATTACGTTACCGCAAAGGTGCTTAGTTACTGTTATATGCTGATGGGCATGTTCGGTGACAATTTTGAGATTACTCCTGTTTGGGGAGAACAGAAATTTGTGATTGACGGATATGTTAAAGGCAGAATAAGAATGGCTTTTATGGTATCGAATGCATGGAAGCTGTTTACCAATAAACATTTGAGGAGAATGATTATTTTGTTCAGAAAGGGAGGAAATATTCGTGACAGAAAATAATTTTGACGGATTGATTAATTCATTGATGGAAGGCATGGACGGATTTTTGTCTACCAAAACTGTTGTCGGAGATCCCACAAAAGTCGGAGATACCATTATTGTTCCGTTGGTTGATGTTTCTTTTGGCGTTGGTGCCGGTGCTGCCAAAGGTGAAAAGAAGAATGGCGGTATGGGAGCTTTGTCGGGAAAGATGACTCCTTCGGCCGTACTTGTCATAAGTAACGGTCATACCAGACTTGTTAATATTAAGAATCAGGATTCCATTACGAAGATTATAGACCTGGTACCCGATGTACTTGACAGAATCAGTGTTAAGAAAAACAAAGACGGCGTTACCGATGAAAATGCCGTAGAAACTGCATTTCCGAAAGAAGAAGAGAATTAATTATGGATAATTTCATTTCTATCCTGAGGGACGCGAACTCTCCGGAAGAACTTGAAAATCTTAAGCTTCAGCTTTTCAGAGAAAATGTACGTATCAAGACTGACAAGTCTGATCTTGAAGATATGAAAGTTCAGATAGAGAAAGATCAAGCGGAACTTGAACAATTGAAAATTAAGCTTGACGAGGAGAAGTCTGATTTTGAAAGGGAAGTTGCAAAGACCAACCGAAAACTTGAAAGTGACAGAAAAAAACTTGAAACAGATTTGATTTTTATGAACAAGAAACAAATGGTTCTTGAATCGGCATATAAGCAACTTGACATTGACAGGCAACGTCTGTACAGAGATAAAGAAGATTTCAAAAGATTAAGAGAGTCTTATCCTTCAAGAAGAAGTGTTCCGGAGCTGCAATACAGACAGGGGATTTTCTTTAAAGGAATTACCGATGAGAAATCTCTTCGTAAAAGATATAAAGATCTTATTAAAGTTTTTCATCCTGATAATTTTACGGGAGATAAAGATACTCTTCAGAATATCAACAGAGAGTATGAGACTTTACTTCATGATTTAAAATTAAACGAATAAAAGCGAAACCGATTTCGGCTTCGCTTTTTTGGTAATAAAAAAACCATTCGACTTGCGAATGGTTAATTCTTTTAAAATAAGATTAAGCTCTTTCAACTAAACCGGACTTTAAGCATCTTGTGCAAACATGCATTGTCTTTGTGCTTCCGTTTACCTTACACTTAACTGTTCTTATATTTGAATTCCAAATATGATTTGAACGTCTGTGTGAGTGGCTAACGTTGTTGCCGAAATGAACGCCTTTATCACAGATATCACATTTTGCCATTTGTTTTACACCTCCTTAATATACAAAAGGATAAGGAGAATGTATCTCCACAATCCACAACATTCGTATTATAACCAAAAAGATTACAAAACGCAACAATTATTTTTAAAAAATAAGGAATATTAACTTAATATAAATTTTGTTTATTTTTTTTGCGTTAAGAGATATAATACCTTTAGTTGTGCGGATAAGAGTTTTTTTATTTTGCTTTAACAACATTTGAAAGACAAATTATCAAAAGATTGTTTTGTCATATAAGGAGGGAATTAATGATGAAAGGATCAGTAGACACTCATATGGGCAATGTTTTCGTAGACAATAATGTAATTGCCGAGTATGCAGGAAACGTTGCACTCGATTGTTACGGTGTTGTCGGAATGGCTTCCGTAAATTTAAAAGAAGGCGTTACGGGAATTCTTAAAAGAGACAGTATTGCGAAGGGTATTACGGTTTCTCTTGAAAATAACAAACTTACCGTTAATCTTCATGTTATTGTAGCATTCGGTGTGTCAATTATGGCAGTAGCCAACAATGTTATGAGTGAAGTTAAATATAATGTCGAGCAGTTCGCCGGATTGGACGTTGAAAAAGTCAACGTATTTATTGAAGGCGTTAGTGTCGTAGACTAAGGAGGAAATATAAAGTGGCACAGAATTCCATTGATGCTAAGCTTCTTGCAAAAATGTTTATGGCGGGAGCTCAGAATCTTGAAAGCAAGAAAGAGTATATTAACGAATTAAATGTCTTTCCTGTACCTGATGGAGATACCGGTACAAATATGACAATGACGATTATGGCAGCCTATAAGGAACTTGCAAGTCTTGACAATCCTGATATGAAGGCTGTTTGCAAAGCTATTTCCTCAGGCTCTTTGAGAGGCGCAAGAGGAAACAGCGGTGTTATTTTATCGCAGCTTATAAGGGGCTTTACAAAAGTAGCTTCTGAGTATAAGGAGATTGATACAAAAATTTTGTGTGATGCGACGCAGAGTGCCGTTGCAACTGCTTATAAGGCTGTTATGAAACCTAAGGAAGGAACAATTCTTACTGTTGCTTCAGGAGCCGGAGAAAAAGCAAAATCTCTTTATGAAGCCGGGGAAACGGATGTTGAAAAATTTATAAAAGAGGTAATTGCTTACGCAGATGAGGTTCTTTTAAAAACACCCGAAATGCTTCCTGTTTTGAAACAGGCAGGTGTTGTCGATTCCGGCGGACAGGGCCTTATGGAAGTGCTTCACGGTGCACTTGATGCTTTCCTTGGTAAAGAAATTAATTTAAATTATGTTCCCACAAAGACAGGCAATAAAGAAAAGATTGCTGCCGCAGCGATGGAGAACCTTTCAACAAGCGAAATTAAATTCGGTTATTGTACCGAGTTTATCATTATGCTTCAGAAGAACTTTAATATTAAGACAGAAATGGATTTCAAGGCATTTCTTGAGTCTATAGGTGACAGTATTGTTGTTGTAGCCGATGATGAAGTCGTTAAGGTTCATGTTCATACCAACGATCCCGGTCTTGCAATTCAGAGAGCATTGAAATACGGTATGCTTTCTAATATGAAGATTGACAACATGAGACTTGAACATCAGGAAAAAGTAATTAAGTTTTCTGAAAACGGTGAAGCTGAAACTGAACCGGAAGTTAAAGATGAACCTAAAAAGAAATTCGGAATAATAACTGTTTCTGTTGGCGAAGGTATCAATGAAGTGTTTAATTCCCTCGGAGTTGATTATATTATCGAAGGCGGTCAGACCATGAATCCTTCCACGGAGGATATGCTTAATGCAATCGCTAAGGTTAATGCTGAGAATATTTTTATTCTTCCGAATAACAAGAATATAGTTATGGCTGCAAACCAGGCAAGAGATTTGACTGAGGATAAAAACATCATTGTAATTCCTACAAAGACAGTTCCTCAAGGTATTACAGCCGTTATTAATTTCATGCCTGACGGAGAGGTGTCTGATAATGAATCCGCAATGAACGAAGGAGCTTCTTCAGTAAAGACAGGTCAGGTTACTTACGCTGTAAGAGATACTGAAATTGATGATAAAGTTATCAAAAAAGGTGATTATATGGGTATCGGAGATAAAGGAATTCTTTCTGTCGGCACTGACAGAGAGGCCATAATCTCGGATATGATTAAAGAAATGGTTGATGATGATTCTTCCGTTATCACATTGTATTACGGTGAAGACATTAAGGAAGATGAAGCTAATGCATTGAAGGAAAAACTTGAAGAAACATATGATGATTTGGAAGTTGAACTTCATTTCGGCGGCCAGCCTGTATATTACTATATTGTTTCTGTTGAATAATGAATATTAATGAATTGAAACAAATTTCAATAAAGAATCTAAAAGGGATCGGTGATAAAAACGGATCCCTTTTTGAGCGTCTTGGGATAGAATCCCTTTACGATCTTTTATATTATTTTCCGAGAGATTATAAAAAACTTCCTTCTCTTTCGAAGGTTAATGAACTTGTCGAAGGTGAAAAATGCGCTGTAAGGCTTACCATGTCCAACGATTTGTTCTTTAAAAAGACCGCAAGCAACGCTGTTACCACTGTTTCGGGATTCGACTCGACGGGCGATGTTTCGCTTGCGTTTTTTCGTGTAACGTATATTCGTTCTCTTTTGAAAGCAGGTTCGGAATGGGTAGTATACGGAACGGTTAAAAGAAAAGGCAGAAAATATGCTTTTGAAATGCCTGAAATCTTCAAGCCGGATGATTATTATTCTTTGTATGAGAGTCTTATTCCTGTTTATCCGTTGACCAAAGGCATTAACAGTAAATCGATATTAAAATATGTTTCAATGTCACTTGATGAATATTCGAATCTTTCGGATGATTTGCCGTTAGATATAGAGAAATCTCTTGATTTTGTCAATTTTTCCGCTGCTGTCAGAGGCATTCATTCTCCGAGAAACTTTGATGAACTTACCAAATCGAGAGACAGACTTGTGTTTAACGAATTTTATTCGTTTTTTAAAGGACTCAAGGAGACTGATGACAAATTCAATAATCTTCCGAGTGATTACCCGTTTATCGAAACAGCGGAATACGAAAGATTCAAAGAAGTTTTGCCTTTTGAATTGACGAATGGACAAAAACAGGCGGTACATGATATTGTCGAGGATTTGACATCGGGATTGGTTCTAAATCGACTTATACAGGGTGATGTCGGAAGCGGTAAGACAATTGTAGCGTTTCTTGCGTGCCTTCTTTGCACTTCAAACGGTTATCAGGCGGCTTTTATGGCTCCTACAGAAGTTTTGGCGGCACAGCACTATAAAACTTTCAAGAAATTTATTGATTCATACGGATTGGATATAAATGTTGTATATCTTTCAGGTTCTTTGTCCGCATCGGAAAAGAAGAAGATATCCGAAGGACTTTTGAATAAGGAATATAATCTTGCGGTAGGAACACATGCGCTCTTTCAAGAGAATGTAAATTTTTCGGATTTGGCTCTTGTTGTTACTGATGAACAGCACAGGTTCGGTGTCGTTCAAAGAGAGGCTTTGGCGGGCAAAGGCATAAATCCGCATGTTTTAAGTCTGTCGGCAACGCCGATTCCGAGAACATTGGCTGAAAGTTACTACACGGGTCTTAAAGTGTCGATTATTTCCGATAAGCCCTCAAACAGAATTCCCATTAAAACCGGCATTAGATTTTCAAAAGACAGGCTTGACGGTTTAAGATTCATGTACAAAGAGGTTAAAGCCGGAAGACAGGGAATTGTTGTTTGTCCCATGATTGAAGACAACGAAGATTTGGATCTTTCCAATGTGACCGAATATTATAAGTTTTTAAAAGATTTGATGCCTGAAGATATACGGCTCGGAATCCTTCACGGTCGAATGAAAAATGCTGAAAAGAACAGAATTATGGAATATTTTGCAAGAGGTCAAATTGATATTCTTGTTTCCACAACTGTTATTGAAGTCGGTATCGATGTTCCCAATGCAACAGTCATTCTTGTTGAAAACGCAGAAAGATTCGGCCTTGCAACTCTTCATCAGCTTAGAGGACGTGTCGGACGAGGTGAATTTCCTTCGTATTGCATTCTTATTAACGGCTCACCTGAAGAGAGTGAGAACGAAAGACTCAAAGTACTGACTGCTTCTGACGACGGATTCTTTATTGCAGATGAAGACTTACGCTTACGTGGACCCGGCGATATATTGGGTGTTCGACAAAGCGGCGATTTTTCTTTTAGACTTGGCGATTTGTACAGAGACCGTGATTTGTTTGTTAAAGCAAAGGAGTATGCATACTGAAAATTTCAAATACATGATGTGGTTATCTGTAAGGATTGGCACCATATCGTGTATTTTTTCTTTTATTTAAGACTTGCTTGTGATATAATATCAAAGTATTATGCAATTAGTATGCATAAACAAATTTGTCTATTGTGAGGTTATACATGGCAGAAAACAAACAAAAATATGATTCCAGTTCCATTATGGTTCTTGAAGGCCTTGAGCCTGTAAGAGAACGACCGGGAATGTATATCGGTTCCACGTCCACAAAGGGCTTGAATCATTTGATTTATGAAATAATGGATAATTCGGTCGATGAGCACATGGCCGGATTTTGTGATACCATTCATGTTACTTTAGAGGCTGACGGTTCTGCGACCATTACCGATAACGGACGAGGTATTCCCGTTGACCGTCATGAGAAAGGAATTTCCGCCGAGCGAATCGTTCTAACCACACTTCATGCCGGCGGTAAATTCAATAATGACGTTTATAAAAATGCCGGAGGTCTTCACGGTGTAGGTAGTTCTGTCGTTAATGCGTTGTCAAAGAAATTCCATATTACCATCAAAAGAGACGGTCATATCTTTGAAGATTTCTATGAATGCGGCAAGCCCGTTATGGATTTGGAAGACGGACTTTTACCGATAATCGGCAAATCCAAAGAAACGGGAACAAGCATCAATTTCCTTCCGGATGATACGATATTTGAGAAAACGTATTTTAAATCCGATGATATCAAATCAAGAATTCATGAAACGGCTTATCTTAATCCCGGACTTACGATTGTTTTTGAAGATAAAAGAGATGTTAAAGAAAAAATAGTTTTCCACGAAGAGCAGGGACTTGCGGGATTCGTAAAAGATTTGAATGAAGGAAAAGAGCCCCTTTGCGATGTGATTATACTTCATGGCGTAAGCGAGCATATTGTTGTTGATTGTGCATTCCAATTTGTAGATGAATTCCATGAAAACGTATTGGGCTTTTGCAACAATATCTATAACGCCGAGGGCGGTACGCATATCACAGGTTTTAAGACTATTTTCACGCAGGTTATCAATAACTATGCAAGAACTCTTGGCATCTTAAAGGATAAAGACCCCAACTTCACGGGTGCGGAAGTTAGAAACGGTCTTGTTGCTGTTATTTCCATCAAACATCCGGCACCACGTTTCGAAGGCCAGACCAAGACTAAACTTGATAATCAGGATGCTGTAAAAGCGGTATCCAAAGTTATAAATGATGAAGCACAGCTTTATTTTGACAGAAATCTTGAGACGTTAAAAACAATCATAAGTTGTGCAGAAAAGGCTGCAAAAATAAGAAAAGCAGAAGAAAAAGCCCGCACGAACATGCTTACCAAGCAAAAATTCTCTTTTGATTCTAATGGTAAACTTGCTAACTGTGAGTCGAAAGAAGCAGAAAAGTGCGAGATTTTTATAGTCGAAGGAGATTCCGCCGGAGGTTCTGCCAAAACTGCAAGAAACAGAAAATATCAGGCAATTCTTCCCATAAGAGGTAAGATTCTTAATGTCGAAAAAGCCAGTATCGATAAGATTTTGGCAAATGCCGAAATTAAGACTATGATAAATGCTTTCGGATGCGGATTTTCTGAAGGTTACGGCAATGATTTTGATAT
Organism: Lachnospiraceae bacterium; assembly: GCA_045628965.1. GTDB lineage: Bacteria > Bacillota > Clostridia > Lachnospirales > Lachnospiraceae > UBA3766. The sequence goes on from JAZQQI010000044.1 coordinate 17,396, forward strand.
TTCAAAATTAAGATACGATAAGATTATTATTATGGCCGATGCGGATGTGGACGGTGCTCATATCTGTACACTTCTTTTGACGCTTTTTTACAGATTTATGCCGGAACTTATATTCGAAGGTCATGTGTATATCGCAATGCCGCCTCTTTATAAGGCTATTCCTTCGAAGGGTGAAGAAGAGTATCTATATGATGATGCTGCACTTGCCAACTACAGAAAGAAACATAAAGGTTCATTTACACTTCAAAGATACAAAGGTCTTGGTGAAATGGATGCCGAGCAACTTTGGGAAACAACACTTGATCCGGAAAGAAGAAACCTTAAGCAGGTACAGATTGAGGATGCTTCGATGGCTTCCAAGATGACAGAACTTCTTATGGGCAACGATGTTGCACCGAGAAAAGAATATATTTACGAGCATGCTAACGAAGCTGAGCTTGATGTATAAAAGGAGAAGGATATGGCAGAAAAGATAATAAAAAGCGAATATTCCGACGTAATGAGCAAATCCTTTGTGGATTATGCCATGAGCGTTATTATAGCCAGAGCTCTCCCTGATGTAAGAGACGGCCTCAAACCTGTTCAAAGAAGAGTTCTTTATGACATGCATGAACTTGGTATTAAGCATGATAAGCCCTACAGAAAATCGGCGAGAATCGTCGGCGATACAATGGGTAAATATCATCCCCACGGCGATTCATCGATTTATGACTCGCTTGTTGTAATGAGCCAGGATTTTAAGAAAGGTCTTGCACTTGTGGACGGCCACGGAAACTTCGGTAATATCGAAGGCGATTCCGCCGCTGCAATGCGTTATACGGAAGCCAGACTTCAAAAAATCACGGAAGAAGCGTTTCTTTCCGACCTTGATAAAGATGTTGTGGATTTTGTTCCGAACTTTGACGAAACGGAAAAAGAGCCTTCGGTTCTTCCCGTAAAAGTGCCTAATCTTTTGGTTAACGGCTCCGAAGGTATAGCTGTCGGCATGGTTACAAGCATTCCGCCTCATAATCTTTCCGAGGTTTGCGACGCCACAATCGCTTTCCTTAACGACCAAACCATGGAAACAAGGGATTTGATGCGCTATATAAAAGGACCGGATTTTCCTACCGGAGGACTTGTTTGCAATGAGAGCGAACTCCTTGACATTTATGAAACCGGCACGGGCAAAATCAAAGTCAGAGGAAAAGTCGACATCGAAAAAGGCAAAAACGGCAAGATTAATGTGGTAATCACGGAAATTCCTTACCCCATGATCGGTGCCAACATTGCAAAATTCTTATCTGACGTGGCTGCTTTGTATGAAAGCAAAAAAGCTCCCGAAATTGTTGATATATCCAATCAATCATCAAAAGAAGGCATAAGAATCGTTATCGAACTTAAAAGAGATTCCGATGCCGAGAATTTTGTAAACATGCTTTACAAAAAGACGAGACTTGAGGATACTTTCGGCGTAAATATGCTTGCGATTGCAAACGGAAAGCCGGAAACAATGTCTCTACGTGACGTTATAAAGCATAATGTTGATTTTTATTATGAAGTCAACAAAAGAAAGTATACGAATCTTCTTGCTAAAGAAGAGGAGAAAAGAGAAGTACAGGAAGGACTTATCAAAGCCTGCAATGTCATAGATTTGATTATTGAAATTTTAAGAGGTTCGAAAGACAGAAACATGGCTAAAAAATGCCTTGTTGAAGGAATTACCGACGGCATTCATTTCAAATCAAAAGAATCAAAGATTATGGCCATGCAGCTTATGTTTACGGAAAAACAGGCTAATGCCATTTTGGAAATGAGACTCTATAAATTAATCGGTCTCGAAATCGATGCCCTTATTAAAGAGCATGACGAAACCATGGCAAATATCTTTAAATATGAGGATATTCTTGAAAGAACAAGTTCAATGACACAGGTAATTATAGAAGAACTTCGTGCAATCAAAAAAGAATACGGAAGAGAAAGAAGAACCGAAATTCTTGATGCAAAAGAAGCCGTTTACGAAGAAAAGAAAGTGGAAGAAACCGATGTTTATGTTCTTATGGACAGATTCGGTTATGTCAAAACAGTTGACGTTGCAACTTACGAAAGAAATATCGATACGATTAATTCCGAATCGAGATTTATCGTTCTTTGCAAGAATACCGGCAAAATCTGCATGTTTACGGACAACGGAGTACTGCATACGGCAAAAGTCAGCGATGTTCCTATGGGTAAGCTTCGCGACAGAGGAATTCCCATTGACAATATTACTTCATATAAGTCCAACGATTCGGGAATACTTCTTCTTTGCTCGCAGTCGGATTTGAATCTTTACAGACTGATTTTCGTTACAAAACAGAGCAATATGAAAGTTGTAGACGGCGGAGAATTCGATGTTACAAGAAGAATGATTGCTGCAACAAAGCTTCTTGATGACGACCTTTTGGTTAATGTTGAGATTCTTAAAGAACAAAAGAATATCGTTCTTGTTTCGGATGACGGATTCTTCTTAAGATTCCCCATCGAACAGATTCCCGAGAAGAAGAAGGGCGCAGTGGGAGTAAGAGGCATGAAACTTAATGCCAATGCATCTGTAGATAGAGTTTATTATACACAAAACGCCGTTGAAACCGTTATAAAATACGGTGATTACGAAATTCCTTCAGGTAAAATCAAACTTACCGGCAGAGATTCCAAAGGAACCAAATTAAGACTTAATTAATAGGAAATCCCTTCATTTGAATGGAAAAAGAGGTTTAAACGATGAGAGTTATTGCAGGAAGCGCAAGAAGCATCAATCTTGTCACACCCAAAGGTCTTGATACAAGACCTACGGTTGATAAATACAAAGAAACACTTTTTAATTGTCTTCAAAATTATGTTGGAGGTTCGGTTTTTGTTGATTTGTTTGCCGGAAGCGGGGCAATAGGTATCGAAGCTTTGTCAAGAGGTGCGGCAAGATGCTACTTTGTTGACAATTCAAAAGAAGCAAATGTCTGTATAGTTTCGAATCTTAAGAAAACTCACCTTGAGGATATGGCTTTTGTTTTTAAAGAAGATGTTTTCTTTTTTATAAAAAACAGATTGAAAGAAGTGCCCGATATTATTTTTATTGATCCGCCTTTCAAGGAACATCTTGAAAAGAAGGTTATTCCATGTCTTATGGATGAGGGCAAAATCGGCGAAGATACCATAATTGTTACGGAATGCGATTATGATGCCGATTTTGAATTTTTGGATGAAATCGGTCTTGAAATTTTCAAGGAAAAAGATTATAAAACGAATAAACATGTTTTTATCAGAAGAAAAGAGGAATAAAAATGAGTGCAATTATTTATCCCGGAAGCTTTGATCCCGTAACTTTCGGCCATCTTGACATTATCAAAAGAGCTTCTAAAAATTATGATCTTGTATACGTTTCGGTTTTGGACAATAATAAAAAATCGCCCTTGTTTACAGTGGAAGAACGTGTTAAAATGTTACAGGATGTGACTAAGGATTATCATAATGTAATTATAGATACATTCAGAGGTCTTTTGATTGATTATGCAAAAGAAAAAGATGTGCATATGGTGCTTAGGGGACTTAGAGCACTGACAGATTTCGAATACGAGCTTCATATGGCTCAGACGAATTATATTATTTCTGGCGGAAGTCTTGAGACAGTATTTCTTTCAACCGATTTGGAGTATTCTTCTCTTTCTTCTACAACGGTTAGAGAAATTGCAAGTTTTAAAGGCGATGTCTCTAAATTTGTTCCGGAATCTGTTGCAAATATGCTTTATAAAAAATTTGGATATTAGATCGGAGAAATGAAATGGCTGCTGAAAAAGATAATGTTGACGTTCAAAAACTCGAACGAAAAATATCTGAAATAGAAAAGATGCTTGAGGAATGCAAGCCTTCTAAGTTGAAAAAGGGTATGGTTCTCGTTGATGCCGAAGCGATGTTTGATAAGCTTGACGAGCTTAAAGCCATGGTACCCGAGCAGATAAAGCTTGCTAACAACGTTCTTTCGAAAAGAGAGAAGCTTCTTAAAAGCGCAGAAGCTCTTGTCCATGATAAAATTGACAAGGCAAACGCCAGGGCTTTCGAAATAGAGCAGGAAGCTATGGATAAAGCTGCGGCTACCGAAGAAATGCTTCAGAACAAACTTTCCGAGAATGAGATTATTCTTGAAGCTCAAAGACAGGCTGACAGCCTTGTTGAAGAGGCTCAATACATTTCACAAAAGAGCATTGAAGAAGCAGAAGATCATAAGAACAGTATAATCAACAGTATGAATTTTTATATGGATGATGTTCTTGTTGATATGCTTAAGGCTCTTGAAGATGTTATCGCAAAGAATAACAGAACATATGAAGAATGTCAGGCGAGACTTGATTCTTTGTGCTCTCGAATTGAGGAGAACCGTCAGGAACTTGCGCCTATGGTTCAAGCATCTCATGAAGCGGAGGAAGCGGTTGATATTCCTCAGACTCAATTCGTTTCGGAAGAAGAACAGTACGAAGATGACGAAGAAGAATACGACGAAGAATCGGAAGATGAAGATTATTAATAAATGGCCTCTTTTGAGGCCATTTTTCATGAAAGGATAAATAATGTTTTCAAACAATAAAGGAACATTCGGATATTTAAAGAAACAACCTGTTAAAGTAGGCTTATTTGCGCTTCTTTTGATAGGCTTTTCTGCGTTTATCTTTTTTTTCGGCTATATCAAAATTCATGATGTAAAGAATCTGTTTACCCTTTTGGCTGTTCTTGGAATGCTTCCGGGTGCAAAAGCTTTGGTATCGTTTATTATGCAAATCAAAGCTGAAAAATATAGTTGCGAAAAAGAATTGTATGAAAAATGTGAGGCTGTTTTTTCAAAAGGCAATTATGTCAGAGGGTATGATTTTTATCTTACGAGTTATAAAGTTAATTTTCCTGTTCCCGTTTGCCTCGTATGCGATAAGAGTGTTATATGTCTTTTGTCTGACGGTAAAGATACTGCGCAATTAAACGATCACATTAATAAATATCTTGCAACCAACGGCATCGAAGGTTATAAGGCTTATTCTTTTGATGATAAGGATAAGTTTATTAAAAGAATAACCGACGTTTGCGACAAATTTGAGCCTGACGAAAAGGATGCCGAAGCCTTGAATCTTATGAAGAATTTATCACTTTAAAAATCATGAAAGAATATATTATTGACAAAACAAACGAAAATCAAAGATTTGACAAATATCTGAAAAGAATTCTTCCGTCAGCTTCGAATGCTTTTATATATAAGATGCTTCGAAAGAAGAATATTGAGCTTAATTCAAAAAGAGCCAAAGGCGATGAAATCATCAAATGCGGCGATTCGGTTAAACTCTTTTTCTCTGATGATACTTTTGAAAAGATGAAATCGGGGGCAGCTCCTACAAACGATGATTTGTATAACAGGGCATATGCCGAGTTAAAAGGTATAAAAGTTATTTACGAAAACGAAGATTTTCTTATCGTGTATAAGCCGGAAGGCGTTCTTTGCCAAAGAGATGCTTCAAAAGTATTGTCTTTAAATGAATGGGGAATAGGATATCTTCTAAAATCTTCATTTATTACAAAAGAAAGTCTTTCTTTTTTTAAACCATCTGTCCTTAATCGTTTGGACAGAAATACGAAAGGTCTTGTGCTAATCGGCAAATCCCTTACAGGAAGCAGAAGACTTTCCGAAATGCTTCAAAAGCGTACAATTCATAAATATTATCTTGCCAAAGTTGAAGGAAATTGTAACTTAAACGGTCTTTATGAAGCGTTTCTTTACAAAAATGAAAAAGAAAACAAGGTTTATATTTACGATAATAACGATTCTTACGGCGACAAAAAATTATCTCCAATAAAAACCAAAGTGAAAGTTTTGCAATCAAACGATAAAGAATCTTTACTTGAGATAGAGCTTGTTACGGGAAAGAGTCACCAGATAAGAGCACATTTGGCGCATCTTGGATATCCGCTTCTCGGAGACGTCAAATATAACGGAAGAAATACAAAAGATAATTTCCAGGACCTTACGGCATATAAGCTTGAGTTTCCCCAATTTGACGAAAAAGACGATTGGAATTATCTAAGCGGTAAAATTTTCAAGATTTAGTTGTTGACAGGATTGAAACTTAAAGATATACTTTTTCATTATACTAATTTGCTAATTTGGTAATTCGCTAACACTTTAAAGTGATGAAGTGTGACGGTTGCGACGAAAGGAAATTTATGAATTTATCATTGCTTCATACACCCGACGGTGTAAGAGATTTTTATGGCACAGAACTTGATGCCAAGAATTATATAATGGATTGTTTTGAAAAGAACATCAAACTTTTCGGATATGACGAGATTCAGACTCCTACGCTTGAGTTTATTAAAGTTTTTTCCGAAGATAAGGGTTCATTATATGACAATAAAATGTTTAAGTTTATTGACAGAGACGGCGAGACAATCGTTTTAAGACCCGACTATACGCCTTCTATTGCAAGATGTGCCGCAAAGTACTTCGGCGACGATGATTATCCTATCAGATTCTTTTATAAAGGCAATTCTTTTTCAAACAAGGGCCTTTATGAAGGCAAAATGGTTGAATTTACGCAGATGGGAATCGAACTTCTTAAAGACGATACTTACATTGCCGATGCTGAAGTTATTAATATCGTAATAAACAATCTTTTGTCAGTAGGTCTTGATGAGTTTAAGATTTGCATTTCCACAAAAGATGAGAACGGTAAAGAGCGTCTTGAGAAGATAGTTGAACTTCTTTCGATAAAAGGACTCGACAAATATGTAACAATCGATTTGTCTCTTGATTCAAACTTTAAGTATTACACAGGAATGATTTTCAAAGCTTATACTTATGGTGTCGGCGAATCAATCTGCAAGGGCGGCAGATATGATTCTCTTATCGGCAAGTACGGCCCGGATGCTTCGGCTGTCGGTTGCGTTTTCATGATTGATGACATTCTTCAGAGCTTGAGACGTCAAAAAATCGATGTTTGCACCAAAAAGAGTGACAAAACATATATTGTTTACGATGAAACCAATTATAAAGAAAAGGCTGTTTCCGCTGATGAACTCAGAGTTTCGGGAAAGAACGCAATTTTAATTTCGAGAGATCTTTTAAATGATAATTTTGTATCCATGTGTAAAGAAAACGGATATACCATAAAGGAATAGGTGATTTTTATGAATGACAGATATTTGACCATAGCTCTTTGCAAAGGAAGGGTTGCCAACCAAACAATGGATCTTTTAGAGAATCTCGGCATCCATTGCGAAGAGATTAAAGATAAAACAACAAGAAAGTTAATATTTGTTGACGAAGAGCATAAACTTAAGTTCTTCCTTGCAAAAGGACCGGATGTTCCCACATACGTGGAATACGGCGCCGCAGATCTCGGAGTTGTCGGAAGCGATATAATCGACGAAGAGCAAAGAAGAGTCGAAGAAGTGCTTGACCTTGGATTCGGAAAATGCAGAATGTGCGTTTGCGGACCTAAGAGTGCCGCAGAACTTCTTAAGCATCGTGAGCAAATAAGAGTTGCAACGAAATATCCCGTAATAGCTAAGGATTATTTCCATAATCAGAAATATCAGACAGTCGATATAATTAAACTTAACGGTTCTGTTGAACTTGGTCCCATTGTCGAACTTTCCGACGTTATAGTGGATATCGTTGAAACCGGTTCGACGTTAAGAGAGAACGGACTTGATGTTTTGGAAGAGATTTGTCCCATATCTTCAAGACTTATCGTAAATAAGGTAAGTATGAAGATGCAAAAGGAGCGAATCGAAGAGCTTGTTGAAAACATAAGAAAGACAATGCAATGAGGTGTTCATATGAAAAAATACATACTTAATGAGGAAAACAAAAAGAATCTTTTAAACGATTTGCTTAAAAGAAGTACATCGAATTACCCTGAATTTGAGAAAAAAGTATCGGAAATCTGTGATGATATAAGATTAAACGGCGACAAAGCTTTATTTGACTATACAAAGAAATTCGACAAATTTGACCTTAATGCCGCAAACATAAGAGTTACCGAAGCCGAAATCGAAGAAGCTTACAATTCGCTTGATAAAGATTTTGTTAAAATAATGGAAGAAGCCGCAGAGAACATCAAGGCTTTCCACATGATGCAAAAGAGAAATTCTTTCTTTAATACATCTGAAGAAGGAACGCTTCTCGGACAAAGAATTACGGCAATCGAAAAAGTCGGTGTTTATGTACCGGGCGGTAAAGCCGCATATCCTTCATCAACTCTTATGAATATTATTCCTGCTGTCGTTGCGGGATGTGAGAGAATCATCATGGTTACTCCTCCCAATGCCGAAGGAAAAGTAAACGCTTCTACACTTGCCGCAGCAAAGATTTGCGGTGTTACGGAAATTTATAAAGTAGGCGGTGCTCAGGCCATTGCCGCTTTGGCATACGGAACGGAAAGTATTCCCAAGGTTTACAAAATCGTCGGACCCGGCAATATTTTCGTAGCTCTTGCAAAAAGATACGTATACGGACATGTTTCCATCGATTCAATCGCCGGCCCTTCCGAGATTCTTGTTCTTGCTGACGAGACTGCAAATCCAAGATTTGTTGCCGCAGACTTAATGAGTCAGTGCGAACATGACGAAATGGCAAGCGGTATTCTTGTAACCACAAGCGAAGAACTTGCAGTAAACGTGGAAAAAGAAGTTGCAAACTTCATGCTTACCGCCGAAAGAAAAGAAATACTTGAAAAATCACTTTCAACATTCGGATTTATCCTTGTTGCAAAGAATTTGGACGAAGCGGTTGATGCGGTTAATGACATTGCCAGCGAACACCTTGAAATTATCACAAAGAATCCCATCGAAACAATGGGTAAGGTTAAAAATGCCGGTGCCATATTCCTTGGCGAGTACTCATCGGAACCTCTCGGAGATTATTTTGCTGGACCCAATCATGTACTTCCCACAAATGGTACCGCCAAGTTCTTTTCACCGCTTTCCGTTGACGATTTCATCAAAAAGAGCAGCGTAATTTGCTTCTCTAAAGAAGCTTTGGAAAAGAGACACGAGAAAATTGAGGCTTTTGCCAAGAATGAAGGACTTTACGCACACGCAAATTCAATCGCTGTAAGATTTGAAAAATAAAGGGGTAAATATGAGAGAAGCCACATTAAAAAGAACAACAAAAGAAACAGATATCGACATGAAGCTTAATCTTGACGGAAAAGGCATCGGTGATATCAATACGGGAATCGGATTTTTCGATCATATGCTTAATTCTTTTGCAAAACATGCAAATATGGATTTGTCTGTTAAATGCGATGGTGATTTAAACGTTGATTGTCATCATACCGTCGAAGATATCGGTATAGTTCTTGGCAATTGTATCAAAGAAGCGGTCGGAGACAAGAACGGAATAAGAAGATACGGTTCTTTTATTCTTCCAATGGATGATGCGTTGGTTCTTTGCGCAATAGATTTGTCAGGAAGACCTTATCTTAACTTCAACTTCAATTTTGAAGAAGAAAGAGTTTCTGATTTTGATGTAACAAAAGTCGGTGATTTTGAGACAGAGACTTTGAGAGAATTCCTTTATGCCGTATCTTATTCCGCGGGCATGAATCTTCATGTAAAGGTTTTGGACGGTACAAATACACATCATATAATCGAGGCAATCTTTAAGGCTTTTGCAAACGCATTAAGAATTTGCGTTTCTTATGATACTGAGCGAGAAGGCCTTTTGTCTACGAAAGGAGCTTTATAATGATATATTTTTTGAAAGAACTTGAGCCCGGTAACAAGAAACTTTCCGAATCCTTTTTTGAAACACTTGTTTCTTTAAACAGACTCAATTATGACTATCTTTACATTAAGGGCGAAGCTTTTTCGGATGAGGACAAGGAAAACTTTTTCCATAACATGATTGAAATTTCAGCTGTAAGCGAAATTCCCGTTATTGTATCTTTCCCCATCACTCATTTTGAAGATATGAAAAAGCTTTATTATGCCAATGCCAAGCTTATTGTTGCTTCGGAAAAGACAAATGTTGATTCTTCGGTAATCGAGGAAGGCTGCAAGAGATTCGGCAAAGACCTTGTTGAAATGAAAAATGATTTTTCGGAAAAATCAATAGAACTCGCATCTCTTGACGAACTCGACCCCGATTATATTAAAGAAGGTGATTTCTATATTATCGATAAGTCCGAAAGACTTGAAGAAATTGCATCACTTAAATCTGCAATGGCTGAAAAAGGATTTGCAACGAAAGCTCTTGTTCCTTCAATCAGTTTTGAAGAACTCAAAAAGAACGATGACGGACTTGTTCCTGTAATTGTAACTGATTATAAAACCGACAAGATTCTCATGATGGCTTACATGAATGAAGAAGCTTATAACAATACTTTTAAGACAGGTCTTATGAATTACTATTCAAGATCAAGAAAGTCTCAGTGGATTAAGGGTGAGACAAGCGGCCATTTCCAGTATATTAAATCAATGAAAGCCGATTGCGATTTAGATACTTTGATTGCAAGGGTTTCACAGGTCGGCGTTCCATGTCATACGGGAAAAGATACATGTTTCTTTAATGATGTTCTTAAATCCGAACAAGTGGAAAAGAACCCCGCCAAGATTCTTGATGACCTTTATAAAGTTATCGAAGACAGAAAAGCAAATCCCAAGGAAGGTTCTTATACTAACTATCTTTTTGACAAAGGTCTTGATAAGATTCTTAAGAAGGTCGGAGAGGAAGCCTGCGAAATAGTTATAGCTTCAAAGAACGAAGAACCTAAGGAAATTAAATACGAAATAGCCGATTTCTTATATCATCTTTCAGTTTTGATGGTAGAAAAAGGCGTAACGTGGGAAGAGGTTGCAACTGAGCTTGCAAATAGGTAAAAGTGTGAGAAAATTAGCATTAAGTCACGATATTTTAATGTCGATTGAAAAGCCTGCCAGATATATCGGCGGCGAATTTAACAGCATAAACAAAGATTTGAAGGATATTGATGTAAGATTCTGTATGTGTTTTCCCGATGTTTACGAAATAGGAATGTCACATCTTGGAATTCAGATTCTTTACGATATGTTCAATTCCTTTTCGGATACCTGGTGCGAAAGAGTATATTCGCCCTGGCCGGATCTTGACAAAATAATGAGGGATAAAAACATCCCTCTTTTTGCGCTTGAAAGTCAGGATAATGTAAAAGATTTCGATTTTCTGGGAATTACTTTGCAATATGAAATGTGTTATACAAACATTCTTCAGATTCTTGATTTGGCACAAATCAATTTGTTTGCTAAAGAAAGAACATGGGACGACCCTTTGGTTATAGGCGGCGGTCCATGCGCATTTAATCCCGAGCCCATTGCGGAATTTTTCGATATGTTTTACATAGGAGAAGGAGAAACAAGATACAGAGAACTTCTTGATTTGTATAAAGAATCAAGAAAGAACGGCGATTCCAGAGAGGAATTCCTCTATAAAGCGGCCTTTATACCGGGAATTTATGTCCCGTCTTTAATTGATGTCAAATATAACGACGATTTCACCATAAAAGAATTTGTTCCCTTGAAAGAAAACGTTCCTTTGAAGGTGAAAAAAGAAATAGAGCCCAATCTTAATGACAGTTACTATCCTGCAAAGCCCGTTATTCCTTTTATTAAGGCTACTCAGGACAGAAACACTTTGGAAATTATGAGAGGATGTCCGAGAGGCTGCAGATTCTGCCAGGCGGGTCAGCTTTACCGACCGATTAGAACAAAAGATGCGACTAAGTTAAAAGATATCGCAATTTCGATGATTGACAATTCGGGTCATGAAGAACTTAATCTAAGTTCTCTTTCTTCGTCGGATTATCCTGAACTTCAGGATTTGATTTACGACCTTATCGATATTTGCAATGAAAAGAAAGTTAATATTTCACTTCCTTCGTTACGAATCGATTCATTTTCTTTGGATGTTATGAATAAGGTTCAGGATATTAAGAAATCAAGCCTTACTTTTGCACCCGAAGCCGGCTCTCAAAGACTTCGAAACGTTATAAACAAAGGTCTTACCGAAGAACAGATATTGGAAGGAGCGCGTCTTGCATTTGAAGGCGGTTGGAATAAGGTTAAACTTTATTTTATGCTTGGACTTCCAACGGAAACTGAAGAAGATGTTAAGGCAATCGGAGATTTGTGCGATAAGATTGCAAAAGTATATTACGATGCCGTTCCCAAAGAAAAGAGAAACGGAAGAGTTCAGATTACCGCTTCCACATCTTTCTTTATTCCGAAGCCTTTCACGCCGTTCCAGTGGGCGCCTCAGTATACCCTTGAAGATTTTAGGGAAAAAGCATACCAAACAAGATGCGGAATTTTATCAACACTTAACCAAAGAAGCATCAAATACAATTGGCACGATACAGACGTATCCGTTTTGGAAGGCATTTTTGCGAGAGGTGACAGAAGACTTTCAAAAGTGATTCTCGATGCTTATAAAAACGGTGCCGTATTTGACGCATGGAATGATTACTTTAACTATGACACATGGCTTAAAAGCTTTGCGGATAACGGAATTGATATGTCTTTCTATACAACGAGAGAAAGAAGTCTTGATGAGATTTTCCCTTGGGACATTATCGACATCGGAGTAACTAAAGAATACTTAAAGAGAGAATGGCTTAAAGCCATGAAGGAAGAAACAACCGAAAACTGCATGATTAAGTGTAACGGATGCGGCGCTTCTTATTATAGTTCGGGAAAGTTTTGTAAAATTGGGTGAATTATGACTATTCGTTTTAAATTTGTGAAAAAAGGACCGGTTATATACCTCGGACACCTTGATGTAATGAGATATTTTCAAAAAGTTATAAGAAGATCGGGAATCAACGCTTCCTATACGGAAGGTTATTCTCCCCATCTCAAACTAAGCTTTGCTCAACCTTTGAGCGTTGGCGTTGAAACCGAAGGAGATTACTTCGATTTGGAGATGAACGAGCTTCCCGATATGACGGGCCTTGTGGAATTGATGAACATACAGTGCGTAGAAGGTCTTACGGTTACTCAGGCCACTGTTTTAAATGATGGTGTATCAAACGGTATGAGTTCCGTTAAAGCATCTTCTTACGAGTACACTTATAAGACTCTTTCAAATGAAAATATTGACGTTATTAACTCGTTTTTTGCTCAAGAATCATTCGTACTTACATATGTAAGAAAAGAATCCGAGAAGACAAGAGATGTCATTAAAGATGTATTCAATTATGAAATTAATGACAATATTCTTTATGCTACCGTGGATTCTTCAAGTGCCGGCAACATGAAAGCCGATATTTTGACTGAAGCTTTGGAAAAATTCGGCTTAAAAGCAGAATTTGTTTCTTATAAAAGATTGGATTTGTTCACATTTGACGCTGCCGGCGCATTGATTCCTCTCGGAGATTTAGGAGAAAAATATGATTAAACCTTCCGTTAACGACGAAGATGCAAAAAAATATGTCAAAACCGACGGGTTGGAACTTGTTTGCGTTCATAAAGAACATAGATTCATCTATTTTGTCTTCGACAACAAGGTTTTGACGGAAATTGAAGTTGAAAACATCAAAGAATATCCTATAGGCAGTGTTCTTTATGGTAAAATCTGCGATATTTCAACAGGTATAGACGCAGCTTTTGTGACTTTGCCCGATAAATCCAAAGCTTTTTTGAAATTAAACGGTATTTCGATCAAATGCGGTAACAATGTCTGTGTAAAAGTAACAAGAGCGGGTTCCAAAAACAAATTGATGTCGGTTTCTTTATGCGAGGATGTGGATTGCTCGCATTTTCTGGATTTCACCGAAATCGAAATCGGAGAGAGTGCGCCGAAATTACTTATGAAAAAGTATAATTTTGACAGGATTCTTTGCGAAAACGAAGATTTATACAATCATTTGCTGGAAGTTTCAGAATCTATAAGTGCGGACGCTTCGAATATATCTCTTTATAATGACAAAATGGTATCGTTGTCGGTACTTTTTTCGCTTACAAAGCATCTCGAAGAAGCCACGGGAAAAACAATTTGGCTTAAAAGCGGAGCCAATATTGTCATAGAAACTACACAGGCAATGACTGTTATAGATGTAAACTCCGGCAAAAAAACTTCAAAAGCCGATAAAAATATCAATGTTTTTGAAATAAATACAGAAGCGGCAAATGAAATTTTCAGGCAAATGAATATCCGCAATCTTTCGGGTATATTAATTGTTGATTTTATTAATTTTGATAATAAAGAAGAATGTGAAAAGTTTATAAAATATCTTCGTGAATTATGTACAAATCAGAAAGCATATACTAAAATTATCGACATAACACCGCTTGGTTTGGCGGAGATTACCAGAAAAAAAACAGGACCGACAATATATGACCTAAATTTGGTATAAAAGTTAAAAAGGTCTTGTATTTGTCCACAAAATTTGCTATCATATTTAAGAAAATTAATATAAAATTGCGAAAGAAAAATCTAAACCAATTAGATTTTATCTTTTTTCGCTATTTTGATAATATTTACTTGTTTTACCGGATGTAAAATGGGAATGAAAGGGAGGTTAATTGGAATGGCAACTGCTCAGGTATTTTCTTGTAATTATAGCGGCAGCATCAAGAATAAGTTGCTTAAAGGTGGAGATAAGTTGTTCTTAAAGATTGAGGACACTAAGATTTCCGGAAAGGCTTTCATCTGTAACGAACTCGGACGTAACGGATATATCGATAATTTCGAATATCCCATTAATGATGTCAGAGAAGTTTATAAGGGTGATTATCAAGGTGATGTTGCACTTATCATGAACACACGTATCACCAGCTTGTACGGAACTAAGAAAGCTCAGACAATTTTCCCCGCAATTAAAGATATCGATGTTGTTGTTGAATTGCTTGGCGAACTCAAAGAGAAAACTGCAGCTGCAGGCAATAGCAATGAGGCTAGAATGGCAACTACACAGAGCCAGCCTATCGGAAGACCGGTTGTACCCGCTCCTCCCACACCTGCACAGACAGTATCACCTGCACCTGTACCTCAGGCACCGGTTGCACCGACTCTTGAGAAATCAATCAAGCAGGAAGTAACACAGAATGTTGTAGTTAAACAGAATCCCAATCTTAAGGGCGGTTCTGCAAATGCTGAAGTTGGCGGAGCTCTTCTTAATAAGCAGCCTGCTCAACCTGCACAGGTAGCTCCTGTCGGTAGCGCAGTTATGCAACCTAAGGCAGCACAGCCTGTTCAGTCCGCAGCTCCCGAACCTCCTAAGAAGAACGATTCGGAAGATTTCCAGAAGAGAATGGAAAAACTTTATGTTCTTAAAGATTGCGGAATGCTTACAGATAAGGAATTTGATGCGAAGAAACTCGAACTTGTTTCAGAACTTTGCGGTATGACAGATTTCAATGAAAAGGTTCAGAAACTTGTAGTTCTTAAAGAGTGCGGAATGCTTTCCGAAAAAGAATTCGAGTCAAGAAAGATTGATATTATCAAAGAATGCTGCTCAACAGATGTTGACAGTCTTGAGGAATATAAGAGAAATGTTGAGAGACTTCCTTACCTCAAACTTGGTAACATGATTGATGAGGCTGAGTTCCAGGAAAAGAAGAAATCAGTTCTTGATGAAGTTGAGTACAATGATAACGATAACGATGAAGTTACTCTTAAGAAACTTCAGAGATGGCCCGTACTTAAAGAAGCTGATATGCTTACTGAAGACGAGTTCAAGATTAAGGTTCAATCATTGGTAGATCATATCGATGTTTCAGAGAACGATCCTATCGAACTTCTTACATCCAAACTTAACAAATGGCCTATTCTTGTTGAAGCCAAACTTATTTCTGAAGTTGAATTTAAGAAGAAACAGACTGATGTTATCGATACATTTACTAATTGTCCTTGGGGTAATGTTCCTGAATTCAGTCAGGTTGTTGAGAGACTTATGGCTCTTAAGAATTGCAATTGGCTTACGGAACTTGACTTCCACGCAAAGAAAGTTGAATTGCTTCGCAAAGTATCAAATGTTGACGATTATGTTACTAAGATTCAGCTTTACATTGCATTACCTAAGATCGGTCTTATTTCCGAAGGTGATTACGAAGTTAAGAAGCAGGAATTTGTTGATGAAATTTTTGCACCCGGCAATGGTTCAACAGAAGAGTTCCAGAGTAAAGTTAAGAAACTTATGGATCTTGAGAAGACAGGAATGCTTTCAACTGATGAATTTACAAGCTACAAGATGAAGTTGATGAGTGAATTATAATTGTTTACTAATAAAGGTCCGCGAATGCGGACCTTTTTATTATGTATTTTTCTTTTTCCTGAAATTATGAATCGTCGAATCTAAATATTTGTTTAGTGAGGATTAACATGAAAAAATTCTTTAAAATATTATGGAAAATAGTATCTTGGCCGCCTTTAGGAATAGCATCTTTAATTTTGGGCTTGGTTTTTCTTTTCGGAATCGAAATATTATTTGGTGATATTGATCAATCATATTTTAATAGCCTCGAACTAACAACGCAGATTGTATTTTCGGATTATGGTACAATGGCTTCTATATGTAATAACAAAGTATATGTTGTAGATTCGGATACCGACCTTTTGAACTTTTCCATTGATTGGGAAGATTTATCTAAGAATGATGATATTATCTTTAAATCAGTTGCTTTTGATGAAAAAGATAACCTTTATGTATATTTTACTAAAACCGATGATGATTCTATTTCGATTGTATCTGAAGAAATTGTTATGTTTGATTCGGATGGTAATTATATTAAGTCTGTTTTCAACTATTCATACGACGATCAGAATTTATACGATTTCAGAAACGGAAATATTCATGGAATCAATGTTCACGATTCTCTCTGCTCATTTATTTATAATGATGTAAATCTTTATAATCATTTTGTTTCTATTTCAACTGCATCTTCTGTCGGAAATGATATTGTTGTTGAAGCTTTGGACGACCAAAATGTAGTTGTTGATGCGGTTTATATAGATGATGATAAATATGGTGTAATTTTGTCTGACGGCGACATAGGATATTTGACCACTGATTCTTTTGAATGTTTGGCCAATTCAGATGATGAATTATATGAATATGATGGAATTACATGTTATCCATATATAAAGAATATTTATTATAATGACGGTTGTTTGTTCGTTAGGGGTGTATATGATGTTAATATTGTATATGAAGTAACCGAAAACGGACTTGAAGAATGTTTGGATTTATATGAAGAAGCTTCGGTCAGAGGATACGAAGATACAGATTATGATGATATTGTCATTTTTGCCGCTCCTTCGTTTTCGGATTTGCAGCTTGGTATTTCTTTTGACGGTGAAGTATATTATACAAGCGACGAATCCGATATGCTTTCGGGAGTTTATTCAAATTCGTTATCTCATAACGTATTATATACCGTATTAAATATACTTGATTATTCATCGTTGTTTATGATTTTGTACGGAATTATATTTTGCTTTGGCAATTTTGTGGGTTGGAAATTTTCTCTCCTTGCAAAACAACTTCTCGTTACAATTCCGTTGGTTTCAATTTCATTTTTTGTAATATACATTATATTTGTTGTTTATATTGACAATAAAATTTATTATGATTTGTCCGATGAGATGAATGCTTTTACAAAAGCCTGTTCCGTTGTTTTTGACGGAGATGAAATAGCGGAAATTGAAAGTCAAAAAGAATTTGTTGATTCGGGATTGTATAAATATTATGTTAATGTTTTGAATAAGTTTGTATTTGATAATAAACAGGCATGGTCGAGCAAATATTCTCTTTCGTTAATGAAAATTAATTTGTTTGAAGACGGGTCGATGGAATTTGTTGAATTAGCTTCAAGCGATGGCTATTCTTCTCCGTATGAGAACATTTATCATCTTGATTTTACTCCGGAATCTTTAACTGATACAAAGGTAGGAAACTTGTTTTTGACTTCCGAAGCGACAGGAGGTAATTTGTATTATACGGCAGATGCTTCTATATTCGATTCAACGGGCAAACTTGTAGCGGTTCTTGAATTGTATACAAATACTTCCGAATTGGATGATGAAATTCTTGAATTATCAGAAATTACAATGATAATAGGAATTCTTCTTCTTTTACTTCTTATATTGTGTATTTCTTTGCTTTCAAAATTTAATGTCAGAAAACTTCAGAAAGCTTCAGAAGCCGTATCTAATATTGCAAACGGAGATTTTAACTCGCGTATTGCCAAAACCGGCAAAGATGAAGTTGGTCAGATTTGTATGAATGTAAACGATATGGCCTCCAAACTCGATGTTTTGTTCAAAGAAAAAGATGAAAACGAGCAATTCTACTATAAATTCGTTCCAGAACAGTTTAAGGAACTTCTTCATAAAGATAAATTCACCGATTTGTCTTTAGGGGATGCGGAAAGTGTGGATTTAACCGTGCTTTTCTGCGATATCAGAAGTTTCTCACTCAATTCCGAAATGATGACTGCAAAAGAGAATTTTGAATTTATTAATATTATTTACGGAAAAGCAGGTCCCATAATAAGAAAGCATAACGGTTTTGTAGACAAATATATCGGCGATGCCGTAATGGCACTTTTTGAAAAGGCAGATGATGCCATTGCCTGTGGAAAAGAACTTTATAACGATATAGTTCTTAATCCCGAAACGGCCAAAGAACTTAATGTTTCTTCCATTAATATCGGTATCGGAATTCATACCGGAATGGCTCGTATCGGTATTGTCGGTGAAGAAGAGAGAATGAGCGGTACAGTTATTTCGAATACCGTTAATCTTAGCTCCAGACTTGAATCTTTGACAAAACAGTATAATACCGCAATGATTATTACAAAGGATACACTTGATAAGATGGAAGACCCCGATTCTTTAAATCTCAGGTATCTTGGTATGATTCAGGTTGCGGGAGTAAATGAAGTCAAAGCGTTATATGAAGTTCTTGATTGCCTTGATGAAGACAGATATGTCGATCGTTTTAAGACAAAAGCTGAATTCAGAGAAGCTGTACGTCTTTATCATTTAGGAGAACTTAAAAAATCTCTCGGCATGTTCAAATCCATAAAAGAGAACAGCAAGTTCGATCCCTGCTTGGATATTTATATAAATTATATCGATAAAATGATAAAAGAAGACAATACAGATCATAATGTATTTAAATTTTCTCGAAAATAAAAAATATTGTTGACATAATTTGTATGTTTTGATATTATATTCGAGTATGCCGCATAGTGAGGTAAAAGAGGTTAATTATGCCCACCGAAGCTAGCGAGATTGTGAATAAGGAGGTGCCTTATGTACGCTATTATTGCAACCGGAGGAAAGCAGTACAAAGTTGCTGAGGGTGATGTTATCAAAGTTGAGAAACTTGCAGCCGAAGTTAACGATACTGTTACATTTGACGATGTATTGGCAGTCAGCGATTCAACAATGAAGGTTGGTTCGGATTGTGACAACGCTACAGTTTCTGCTACAGTATTAGAGCAGGGAAGAGATAAGAAGGTTATTGTATACAAGTACAAGAGAAAAACCGGATATCATAAGAAGAATGGTCACAGACAGTCATTTACAAAGGTAAAGATTGAAAAGATTAATGCTTAATTACTATGATTTCCGTTAATGTTTATAAACAAAATGATAAGTATGTTCGCATTAGCTGTTACGGTCACGCCGGATATGATGATATCGGCAAAGATATTGTTTGTGCGGCGGTTTCGGTTCTTGTAATGAATTGTTTTAATTCGATAGAACAATTTGCAAATGATGATTTTATTTCATCGGAAGCGCATGAGGACGGAACTACAGAACTTATTTTAAAAGAGAACATTTCACATGATTCCGAATTATTGATAGATTCGATGTTATTCGGTCTAAAAAAAATTCGGGAAAATTACGGAAAGAAATATTTGAAAATTTCAGTGAAGGAGGTATAAACCTATGTTGCAGATGAATCTTCAATTATTTGCACACAAAAAAGGTGTTGGTTCTACCAAGAACGGTAGAGATTCCGAATCTAAGCGTTTAGGTGCTAAAAGAGCTGACGGTCAGTTTGTTAAGGCCGGCAATATTTTATACAGACAGCGCGGTACTAAGATCCATCCCGGAATTAATGTTGGTATCGGCGGAGATGATACATTATATGCTAAAGTTGACGGTGTTTTGCGTTTCGAGCGTAAAGGCCGCGATAAGAAACAGGCAAGTGTATATCCTGTAGAGCAGTAATTTTTAGCCTCAAGATTTTCTTGAGGCTTTTCTTTTTAGGAGGCTTAATGTATGTTTGCTGACAGAGCGCAGATTTATATAAGAAGCGGTAAAGGCGGAGACGGACACGTTTCTTTCAGAAGGGAGAAATATGTTCCGGACGGTGGACCTGACGGCGGTGACGGCGGCGACGGCGGCAGTGTTATTTTTGTGGTTGACGAAGGAATGAATACTTTGTCCGATTATCGTCATGTGCGTAAGTATAAGGCTGAAGACGGCGAAGAAGGCGGTAAGAAAAACTGCAAAGGAAAGAGCGGAAAAGATATAATTCTTAAAGTTCCCAAAGGCACTGTCATTAAAGAACTTAATTCCATGCAGGTTATTGCCGACATGTCCGGTGACAACAAGGAATTTTTAATTCTTAAAGGCGGTCATGGCGGAAACGGCAATCAACATTATGCCACAAGCACAATGCAGGCTCCGAAATATGCTCAGCCGGGTCAACCTGCAAAAGAACTTGATCTTTATCTCGAATTAAAGGTTATAGCTGACGTGGGACTTGTTGGATTTCCCAATGTAGGTAAATCAACATTACTTTCCAAATCTTCCAACGCCAGACCTGAGATAGCCAATTATCATTTTACGACTTTATCGCCTCATCTTGGCGTTGTCGATATTTCAGGCGGACAAAGCTTTGTTATGGCCGATATTCCCGGTATTATCGAAGGTGCATCGGAAGGTGTCGGTCTTGGATTTGATTTCTTAAGACATATTGAAAGAACCAAGGTGTTTGTTCACGTAGTAGATGCTGCAGGAAGCGAAGGAAGAGATCCTTTGGAAGATATCGAAGCCATTCATAACGAACTTCGTAAATATAACGATGATTTGATGAAAAGACCGATAATTCTTGCTGCAAATAAGATTGATATTATATCGGATGAACCGGTTGATATCGATGATAACGGTGATTTTGTTTATTCAGAAGAACACGACAACATTCAAAAGATTAAAGACAAATATGAGCCTATGGGAATTAAAGTATTCCCTATCAGTTCTTATACAGGCGAGGGTGTGAAGGAGCTTCTTTATTATGTTTCTACAGTCCTTTCAAACATGGACCAGACCCCGGTTGTATTTGAACAGGAATATTTTCCCGACGAACATATGGCGGTATCAAACGAGCCTTTTACCGTTACGTACGATGCATTGGAGCATGAATATGTTGTTGAGGGGCCCAGAATTGAGAAGATGCTTGGATATACTAACCTTGAAAGTGAAAAAGGATTCGCATTTTTCCAGAATTTCCTTAAAGATAACGGTATTCTTGAAGAACTTGAAAACCTCGGCATAGAAGAAGGCGATACCGTAAGATTATACGGTTTATCTTTTGATTATTATAAATAGTAGGAGAATAATTATGACAAGTAAGCAGAGAGCATATTTACAATCACTTGCCAATGGTTTGGAACCTTTGTTTCAGATTGGCAAATCAAGTCTGACTCCAGAAGTAAATGAAGCGATTCTTGAAACTTTTAATACACATGAACTTATTAAGATTGCTGTTTTGAAGAATTGTGGGGACGATCCAAGAGAACTCGGTGAAACGGTTGCCGAAAGAACAGGTTCAACTGTGGTAAAGGTCATCGGCAAAAAGATAATTCTTTATAAGCCTTTTAAG
Source organism: Lachnospiraceae bacterium (assembly GCA_045628965.1). Classification (GTDB taxonomy): domain Bacteria; phylum Bacillota; class Clostridia; order Lachnospirales; family Lachnospiraceae; genus UBA3766. Next base: position 39,271 of record JAZQQI010000044.1, read on the forward strand.
AAAGACCCGGTTATCAAATTACCGTAATTAAAATTTTTTCCGGAGATTAATATGAAAGTAGCAATTATCGGCGGAACTTTCAGTCCGATTCATAACGGTCATTTGCATATTGCGGAAAGCGCTTTGGATGAATTTGGCTTGGATAAAGCAATTTTTATCCCGACCGGCATATCTTATATGAAGCAGGGGGTTTTGTCTTCCTATCACAGACTTAATATGACAAGACTGGCAACGGAAGGAAACAAC
>JAZQQI010000045.1:0-48280 GCA_045628965.1 Lachnospiraceae bacterium
ATTTAAAGTAGATATAAACAGAATGAATATAACTTCTGATTACTCGCCCAAGCTTCGAAGCATCTACAAATCCATCGAGCAAAAAAAGTTATGTTGCCATTATTCAGAAGATTTCTGTAAAAGTATCTTCGCCAAAGAAATTTTTGACAACTGTCTTTTAGAATCAAGCGAAAGAAAATACGGTTATGACCTCGTAATCAAATCGGAAATATATAATCTTCTCATTCAGATTCTTCGACACCACATGAAAGAAGGATTTGTAATTGAGTCGGAAACATATGCAGAAGACGGCAGATATGATATTTTTTGCATTACGGATTACATCGACAATCATCTTAACGAAAATGTTAAAGTCAACGATATTGCCAAAGCCTGCGGTATGAGTTATTCGTATTTCGCCAAGAAATTTGTTTCTGTATATGGGAAAAGTTGTAAGGAATATATTGAAGACATGCGTGTGTACAAAGCAGAAGAACTGTTGATGTTCACGGATTTCGATTTGACCTACATTGCCAACGAATGTGGTTACGCCGACTGTTCGCATCTAATAAACAACTTCAAAAAAATCAATAAAACAACTCCGAAGCAATTTCGAAAAATGCACTCCGGAAAACGATAAATTACAACCATAGCAAGAAAACTCTCGAGATATGTTGTAAATAGCAACTTCGCGGGGAAGATAATTACAACATAGATGCGCGTTTCCACAGATATGCTGTAATCAACAAAAAAACCGCGATACTGCCTAACGCAATATCGCGGTTTATTAATTTTAGAAATTATACAGGATATGCACCGTTCTTGGTGTCAGCGATTGTAAGGTCAACCTTTTCCTGCTGAGCCATTCTGTACTTGAAGAAGTCTGTAGCAACCTGAGGGAACAAAGCGTATGACAATACGTCTTCGTCCTGTTGCTTCCACTCTTTCATTTCAGCTTCAAGCTTATCCATTTCGTTTGTCAAGCCTGCAGCATCAGCTGAACGCTCTGTGTATCTCTTCTCGCCGGGAATAACCTTGTCGATTACTTCCTGGTTCATAGGCTTAATTGTCTGGCCATACTTACCGCGAAGAAGATCCTTTGTCTGGTCTGTAGCAACTTTGTATCTTTCACCCATAAGAACATTGAATACAGCCTGTGTTCCGACAATCTGTGATGAAGGTGTAACAAGAGGGGGCTCACCGAGGTCTTTACGAACTCTGGGGATTTCCTTAAGAACTTCTTCATACTTGTCTTCTGCGTTCTGCTCTTTAAGCTGAGAAATCATGTTAGAAAGCATACCGCCGGGTACCTGGTAAAGAAGTGTCTTGATGTTAACGCCAAGTGACTTGGTGCTCATAAGACCGCTCTTTAAGCACTCTTCTCTGTAAGGACGGAAGTAATCTGCGATTTCTGCAAGAAGATCCTGATCAAATCCCGTATCATATTCAGTTCCCTTGAATGTTTCAACCATAACTTCAGTAGCGGGCTGTGATGTACCCATTGAAAAAGGTGAAATAGCACAGTCGATTACATCAACGCCTGCTTCAACAGCCTTAAGATATGTCATTGAAGCAACACCTGAAGTGTAATGTGTATGAAGCTGGATGGGAAGCTTTGTATTCTCTTTCATAGCCTTGATAAGCTCTGTTGCCTGATAAGGAACAAGAAGACCTGCCATATCCTTGATACAGATTGAATCAGCGCCCATGTTCTCGATATCCTTAGCAATCTTTGCCCAGTAATCAAGTGTATAAGCATCGCCGAGTGTGTAAGAAAGAGCTATCTGAGCATGTCCTCTGCCTTCCTGCTTCTTAATCTTGTTTGTTGCATCAACTGCAGCCTGAAGATTACGAAGATCGTTAAGACAGTCAAAAATTCTGATGATATCGATACCGTTTGCGATTGATTTCTCAACGAAAGCATAAACAACATCATCTGCATAAGGACGGTATCCTAAGATATTCTGTCCTCTGAAAAGCATCTGTAACTGTGTATTCTTGAATCCTTCTCTTAACTTACGAAGTCTTTCCCAAGGATCTTCCTTAAGGAAACGAAGCGATGCATCAAATGTAGCGCCGCCCCAGCACTCTACTGAATGATATCCGACCTTATCCATCTTATCAACGATAGGAAGCATAAGTTCAGTCGGCATTCTTGTAGCAATTAAAGACTGATGTGCGTCACGAAGGACTGTTTCAGTAATTTTAATAGGCTTTTTCTCTGCCATTATATTTTCCTCCATAAAATAGTAATTAAAATTGTAAATTTTTCTAATAAAGATTGATATACGGATATCAATCAGAAGACTCCAAATATAGCCATGAACGTACCGGCTGCAACTGCAGTACCGATAACACCTGCTACGTTAGGTCCCATTGCATGCATAAGAAGGAAGTTTGTGGGATCAGCTTCCGCACCAACCTTCTGTGATACTCTGGCAGCCATAGGAACTGCGGATACACCTGCAGAACCAATCAAAGGATTAACTTTACCCTTTGTAAAGATTTTCATAAGCTGACCAAACCAAACACCTGCTGCAGTACCGAAGCAGAATGCTACAAGTCCAAGGATAACGATAGCAACAGTCTCAAAGTTAAGGAAAGCTTCTGCAGAAGTTGTTGCACCAACCGATGTACCGAGGATAATAACAACGATATACATAAGTGCATTTGAAGCTGTTTCCTGAAGCTGTCTGACAACGCCTGATTCTCTGAAAAGGTTACCAAGCATAAGCATACCTACAAGAGGAGCTGTTGTGGGAAGTATAAGTGAAACAATAATCGTAACAACGATAGGGAAAAGAATCTTCTCAAGCTTTGATACGGGACGAAGCTGTTCCATCTTAATCTTTCTGTCTTTTTCAGAAGTAAATAACTTCATGATAGGCGGCTGGATAATAGGTACAAGTGACATGTACGAATATGCGGCAACCGCGATAGGTCCGAGAAGTCTTGTCTGATGAAGCTTACCTGCAAGGAAAATCGATGTAGGTCCGTCCGCACCACCGATAATTGAAATGGCAGCTGCAGCCTGGTCGCTGAAGTTTACAAGACCTGTCTTGTTCATTAAAAGTGCCATAAAGTAAGCGGCAAAAATACCGAACTGAGCAGCGGCACCGAGAAGGAAACTCTTGGGGTTTGCAATCAAGGGACCAAAGTCTGTCATGGCACCGACACCAAGGAAAATGAGTGAAGGCAAAATTGCCCATTCATCCAAAATATAGAAATAATATAACAGTCCGCCTGTTTCACCGTCTCCGAAAGGCTTCATAATATCGGGATAGATATTTACAAGAAGCATACCGAATGCGATGGGTACAAGGAGCAACGGTTCAAAATCATGACGAATGGCAAGATACAAAAATACACAAGCCACAGCAATCATAATTACGTTGCCGAATTCCAAATTAAAGAAGGCCGACTGATGGATTAAGTTATCCATTGTTGTAATAATATATGCCATCTTTTTTCTCCAATTCTAAAAGATTAATTAGTTAAGTGTTGCAAGTAATGCGCCTGCTTCTACTGCGTCACCTACGGCAACTTCGATTGAAGCAACTGTTCCGTCTTCGGGAGCTACTACAGGGATTTCCATCTTCATAGCTTCGATTGTAACTACTGCGTCACCTTTCTTTACCTTGTCGCCAACCTTTGTATCAAGTTTGAATACCTTACCTGCTGCACCGGCTTCAACCTTGATTCCGCCTGCTGCGCCCGATGCCTTGGGAGCTGCTGCAGCTGCAGCGGGAGCTGCCTTGGGAGCTGTTTTCTTAACGGGTGCAGCAACTGCGCCTGAAGAAGCTCCTTCTTCTACTACTACATCATAAACGTTACCGTTAACGGTAATTGTATAATTCTTCATTTCTTTATCCTCCTAATACTGGGCATTCTGCCACTTTTTTGAGCTTGATTTTTTGATGCTTCTTACTACGAAACCGTCTGTACCGTTACTTCCTTCATAAGCTGCGATAGCTGCCGAAATAACTGCAACAAGTTCGTAATCGTCTGCAAGTTCGTCTTCTTCTTTTTCAACAATCTGAGCAATCGTATTGTCAATGGAATCTGTATTCTTTGCTGCTTTCTTGGCTGCTTTCTTTGCTGCCTTTTTAGCCTTCTTATCTGCAAGTTTCTTTTCAAACTTAGGAATCAAGCCGAAAAGCATAATAATATACATGATAAGAATAAGAACAATAAATACTGTTGACATACCGATCAAAGTATTAAGTCCTGCTTTCTTCAACACTTCTCCGAATGAATAAACAGGAGTAAAGGAGATATCCGTAACTACAAGATCGTTATTGTAAGTAATATACAGAATTACGTTTCTTGTAGGATATACAAGTTCCTCAGATACGATAAAGCCTTTCTTTGTTCCTTTGACAGTAATTTCCATTCTGTCGGATGCGGTACCGCCTGCCTCTTCTTCTGCCATCTGAGCAGAGCTTATAGCATTAAGGTAAACCTCTTTTGATTCCAATAAAAAGCCTGATTTTTCCCATTCTTTTCTTAATACTTCATAATCCGCATTGGCATTAGCCTTCTGTTCAGCAAGACCTTCAACCGTTGTTGCGGTATAAACGGGAATTTCTGCTGTGGCAATCTCATTAAGAACAATCTCAAGATCGCCTGCAGCTCTTTTTGTAACTGTTAAAGGAATCTGGCGGCCGCAGCCTGCAAGAGGAAGCATCATTGAAAAAGCAAGGCATATGGATAATAATTTAATTTTCTTCATAGCCGATTTCCTTTCCTAATTAGATGATGCCGTGCTTCTTAGCGGGGCGATCCTCTCTTTTTGTATAAAGCATTTCAAATGCTGAAATAACATACTTTCTTGTATCAGCGGGATTGATGATGTAATCAACATATCCTCTCTTTGCTGCTGACACGCATGAATTCTGAAGAGCGGCATATTCTTTTGCCTTCTCAGAAATAACATCGCTTGATTCACCGGCATACATAATCTTTGCTGCTGCATTTGCGTCCATAGCTCCGACTTCTGCACCTTCAAATGCAAATGTCACATCTGCGCCGATAGCCTTTGAGTTCATTGTAATATAAGCTGAACCGAGAGCCTTCTCAGCGATAATGTTAACCTTTGCAACGGTAGCGTTTGCAAAAGCATATGTAAGCTTTGCGGCCGCCTTGGAAATTCTCTTTACAGAGCAAGGACATGTGCAGAAACCTGTAATATTTGTAAGTGAAAGAACGGGAATAGAGAATGCGTCACAGAAGTTAATAAACTCAGCAGCCTTATCGCAAGCCATGGCTGTAATCTTGTCGTTAACCTTCTCTGCTTCCTTACCTTCTTCATCGTAAATTACGGATCTGTTTCCGACACAACCTACCGTTGCACCGTTTAATTTGATAAATCCGCAAACCATATTCTTTGCATATCCGGCCTTAACTTCGATGAAGTTGTAGTCGTCTGCGATATCTGTGAATGCAAGTTTGGCATCCTTATAAGAAACACCGATTGCATTTGATGCTCTGTTAAGATCGTCACCGCAATCTACCAATTCAGCTTCCTCTTCGTTGTTAGCGGGAAGGAATGAAACGAGCTCTCTGATCTGTGTGAAGATTTCGCTCTCTGAACCGATGAAATCAACTGTGCCGCCCTCTTCGAACTGGAACTTTGCAGATGCAGTATCACACTTCTCTGTAGAGTTGCCGTCCAATGTATTGGGAGCGTTAACAAACAATTTAGCCTTTTCTGTCTCCATAAATGTAAAATCAGAAAGGCCGGGAACAAATGCAAGACCGCCGCCGCAGTTGCCGAATACAGCTGAAATCTGAGGAACAACGCCTGAAGCAAGTGTCTGCTTCATAAAAAGTTCACCCATAGCGTTAAGTGCATCTGTAGCTTCCTGAAGACGAAGACCGCATGAATCGATAAGACCGATAACGGGTGCGCCCATCTTCATTGCCATGTCATAAAGGTTACAAATCTTCTTTGCATGCATTTCACCGATGCTTCCGTTAAGTACGGATGCGTCCTGTGCGTATACATACACAAGAGAGTCATTGATAACACCGTAGCCGGTTATACAACCGTCCGAAGGGGTATCAATTTGCTTAAGATTGAAATCTGTTGCTCTTGCACTGACAAGTGCGCCGATTTCAACAAAGCTGTTTTCGTCAAGGAGAGCGTTAATTCTCTCTCTTGCAGCAGAACTGGTACTCATAAGTACTACCTCCTATATATTTCTAAAATTTTAACAAACTAAGGTGAGAATCTGCAAAAACACCAAATTCACACAAATATTATCATAGCACACAACAGTCAATTAAAGCAACCAAATAAAGTAAGACTTTGTAAAAAATTTAACAAAATCACATTCATCCTTACTTCTGAAGCCTTTATATATACGCAAATCAAATTTTCCTCCTTACGTATGTTCTCAAACGAACCTTTTTTTACATTGTTAAGCGCAATTTAACATAAAAAATGCGTTCCGTTTATAGAACGCATCTTCATCTATTTTTAAATAATACAAAACTTAAACTTCCTCTTCTATAACAAAAATCCGCAGTATTATTAAATATCTACTTTATAATTCAGTTCGTTTTCCGCTTGAGCCTTAAATTCCTCCATCAAATCGGAATTAAGGGTCGGCAAATCTTCTATGGAATCCACATTAAACACTCTAAGAAACTCTTCCGAGGTTCCGAAAAGGATGGGCTTTCCAGGAGCATCAAGTCTTCCAAGCTCTTTTATCAAACCGAATTCCAAAAGCTTGTTGACTCCGAAATCAGAATTAACTCCTCTGATTTTTTCGATGTCAAGTCTCGTGACAGGCTGTTTGTAAGCAATTATCGACAATGTCTCCAAAACGGAATCCGATAAAACGTTTTTCTTCGGAACCGTGGCAATCTTAATAAGATCATCATAATAATCGTCCTTCGTCCGAAGTTGAACATTATCTTCGAGAGTTACAATCTGTATTCCTCTTTCTTTTCCGGAATAATATACTTTCATCTCATCAATGATTTCTCTAATGTAGCTTTCTTTTTCCTCAAGGGCTTCCGAAAGGCTTTTAATGGAAACGCTGTCTCCTACGGCAAATAAAATACCCTCGATTTTACCCTGTAATTCCTGTCTGTCTGCCATTTTGACTCCTATAAAATCTCAACTTCTTCTATCTTCTTTTTAAACTCTATCTCAATATCCCCAAAATTACTGTCTTGAATGACGGTAACACTGCCGGTTTTTATCAGTTCCAAAACAACCAAAAACGTTACGATTACTTCCATTTTTGTTTTTTGCTTTGACAAAAGGTTCTTAAAGGAACATTTCTTGTGAGTAGAGATGTACTCACTTATGTAGGACTGTTTTTCCTCGATATTGATTTCTTCTTTTTCAATCTTACCGAACTGCGACCTGATGGGATCGACTTTATCGTCTATTCGCTTCATGCAGGCGTTAAAAATCTCACTAAGGCTTGCAAGTGTGGTATCCCCCACAAGTTCTTCGTAATCGATGGGCGCACGGTAATTTTTAACCTCGTCGGGAAGAGATGCGTCTTTATAAAGATATCTGTCACCGTCCATCTGCATGTCCTTAAGTTCAAAAGACATATACTTGTACATTTTGTACTCAAGAAGTTTTTGAACAAGTTCCGCTCTCGGATCTTCCTCTTCACCCTCCTCATCCTCAACTTTCGGAAGAAGCATACGGCACTTTATATCAAGAAGAGTCGCTGCCATAACCATGAACTCACTCACAGTATTCAAATCGTCCTTCGGAAGTTGTCTTACATATTCAAGATACTGCTTCGTAATCTCAACGATGGGAATGTCATAAATATCTATTTTGTTTTTCTCTATGAGATGCAAAAGAAGGTCCAAAGGTCCCTCGAACACCTCAAGTTTAACAGGTATTGCCATAATTACTCCTAAAAAGGATTTTTCACTTGAATATTTTATCTTATTTTGAATCGATTGTCACGAAAATAAGTTCTCCGGGATCAAAAAGTCGAAGCGGTAACGTATGGAAACCTATTCCGCAACTGACAATCATTCGAATCGTATCAACTTTACTCGATACATAAGAATCGGCATAACGAATATGTTTGCCTCTATCATTATATGCGCCTCCCGAGTACTTAGGGAAAAATCTGACTCCGGGATGTGCAACACCGTCAACAAGCGGCAGTCTTATTAGACCTCCGTGAACATGACCCGACAAAATAAGGTCCGAACCGTACCCATTGTAATTATTAAAATAATCGGGATTATGGGCAAGAAGAATATTATAAAAGCTTTCGTCACACTCGGAAAGAAGTGATGCTATATAATCTTTCGACATATTTTTGACAGTAAATCTTTTGTAATAAAACCTGTCGATTTCACAAGCCGATACCTTAACGTTATTATCGTCAAATATAAAACTGTCGTTTGAAAGAATCCTTATTCCGAGACTTTTAACCTTCTTTTCAAATTCCGGATACATGTCCTTATATACTTCCGGATAAATTTTCGCTCTGTACTCATGATTGCCAAGCGCCATAAATGTAGGAGCAATCTTTGACACTTCATCCAAAAAAGCATAAGCCTTATCCTGTTTTTTACCGGGCGCGGCCGTAATAATATCGCCCCCGAGAAGAATAATATCAGGCTTATACTCCCGTATGTCCTCATAAAATTTAGGCGTACAGTAGTAATTGTGAAGATCGGATATAAAACAGATTTTGATCTTCTTCTTGATTTTATTGTCAAAAATGGAAACGCTTCTCGTCACGTATCTGTTCAAATCAACAATATTTATGATAAAAAGAACAACCGCAAAAGAAGCAATAATTATAAGAAAATATTTCACCGTTCACCTCTCAAAACAAGTGCATTATAACACAATTGAGTGCGAACCTCAAATTCGATTTGTCAAAAGACAATGTAACCAAAAAGAGGGCGGAAAAATCCGCCCTCTTTAAATCATCTTAATATATTAAAGTCTGTCCTTCATTAATTACATCAGGATTTTGAATGTTATTCAAAACCATAAGTCGTTCAACCGAAGTACCGAGCTTGGCTGCAATATCTCCAAGTGTATCTCCTGCCTTTACAAGATATCTGCCCTTCGGTGCCTCCGTCACATTACCGCCTACGATTTCTCCTTTGAAAGCAGAGTAAAGATAAAGCGGTCCGCACCAGGGAATTGTCTCATCAAGCACAATATCATTGCCGGATATCGTAACCCTATAATCGACTCCTTCATACGTGTAACTGAAAACAAGCGTAACATCGGGATTCTCCTTAAGCATCTTCATAACGTAATATGAAAGTCCCGTACCTTCATTCCACTCTATTGTCTTCTCACCGCCCTGCTTAATAGCATCGGAAAGTTTAGAAAACAGTTTTTCTTCATAATTAACGTTATTGACATTATTGCCGTTGTTGCCATTACCGTTGCCGTTTCCGTTTCCGTTATTTCCGTTTCCGCCATTTCCGTTTCCGTTTCCGCCATTTCCGTTACCGTTGCCGTTTCCGTTTCCGCCACTGCCGTTTCCACCATTTCCGTTTCCGTCTTCTTCAAACAATGCCTTTATCGTAGTCTCTTCACCGGACTGAACGATTACAGATGCAATAGAACTGTATTTATTGTATTCATAATAATCAACATCTCCTGAAACAACATCCCATTCTTTAAACCTATATCCTTCGTTGGGAATGGCATAAATTTCAACATTATGTCCACCGTCCCAGGTACAACTTTGAATATACCTATAAAATACGATGCCATTTCCGTCACTTATAACGCTCAATCCATCAACATCAACAGTTCTTCGGAACACTGCTCTAACAACTGAATCCTGTGAAACGAGTTTAACCGTTGTAGAAGGACTGAATCTATCTGTTAAGACTGCATTTCCTTCTATTACATCCCAACATACAAATTCATAGCCTTCTTCATTATCAGCAACAATCTCAACCATCGAACCGGACTCACCATATGAACTATGAGCCATTGCACATCCGCCAGTTGACACCTCAGTACGTATTAAATATGTATTTGCCGGAACAAATACAGGTCCCGGATAAACATCCCTAGCGGGCATCTCAAACGAAATACTAGCCGAAGAATCATCTTCGATAAAGTCACAGCCGGTCCAACAAGCAAATCTTCCGTTATCAAAAGGGATTGCCTGCAAATTTACCGTATCACCTTCTTCAAACCATTCACCGTTTGAATCAACCCATCCATATGTATTATCATAAGAAAGTCCCAAATAATAATACTCGCCGTCACCATTGCCGTCATCGCCGCCGTCGCCGCCGTCATCGCCATCATCGCCCTTCAAATCATAATAGGCATAAATATCTACCGATGAAGGAACCATATCAAAAGTTATTACGTTAGAAAAACGCTGCTCATCATCAAAATCCAAGCCCTCAGTCATAGACACCCAATATGAAAACTCATAATCCTCCGTGTCATAAGCCGAAATCGTAACAGGATCTCCAACTTTGGCATATTCCTTCGACATAGTCACATCACCACAGCCATACATTTGATTTTCATAACAATATCCCTTAACAGTCACAGAGTAATCTTCTTCTTCAAATATTGCCCCAATCGTTGCCCCACAATGATCGTTAATATTCAATTTTGTTGAACTATCATATACATTATCAAATGTATTTTGACTTGAGCCAAACAATTCCCAGTGATCAAATCTGTATCCCGTATTCGGTGTGGCAGTAATTAGAACTGACGAACCATATGGTGCAGATGAAGAAGAAAGTTCAACTTCACCGTACTCACTCTGATTTACATCAATATTGTAATACTTTCCGTTATAAATATCATATCTATAAATGCTTGAGCACCAATCAACTGCTTCATTAGTTATGTCTTCCGAATAAATATACAATATATAATCATCTGTAGGCAACGCAGGAGTCGTAACACTCACGCTTCCTGATGTTTCTTGAACATTTGAAGCAACATGACAGTAATAAAGAATCTCACCCGACTCATCTGCAATAACAGCCGAAACAGTATCACCAATTTTCGCATCGCTGTACGATATTGTCATCTGACCTTCAGTTGACCAATTATGTTCTCCTTCTACCATTGCAAAAAAAGTCTCTCTTTCTTGGTCAAAAACCGTCAATTTCCAGTTAGCAGGTGTATTTTGCTGTTTCTGATAATCCGAAACAGCCTCAAACACAGCCTCATCTGTAACATTTTTACCATCGGCCGATGATACAAACTTTATATTACTTGTATAAATATAACATGCGGGACGAATATATTGGTTTACATAAACATCAACCTCGTTGTAATTCGTACCACAGACATAAAATGCCTTTGTGTCATCACTTCCCGGTGAGCGCAACCAATAATAATAATGATGTCCATTTACTACAAAATTTCTAATATTTTCATTTAAAGAACTATATTCCCCTATCGACAAAGGCCAAAAATATGCTACAACATCCTCTCCCTTAATTCTATCATTATCAAATCCTTCCCAGCCGAAATTAACATTTCCGCCTTTCAGAGTACGCGAAACTAAAAGGTTACTTTGTTTCGGATATTTAATCTTATAACCATTAACAAAATGTTCATATATGTTATCCATATCATTATATAAAAGTGAACTCCCGTAATCGTTAGAGCCCTCAACCGTAGAAAACAAATTTTCACCAAATCCAGTTTTAGGAGCAAATAATGTCATCCTCTTGTAATTGTTATTATAATCGATAATATACCACTCTTTATCAAACAATTTCACTGTAGAATAACAGTCATTAACGGCATCCTTCAAAACCTCTGTTCCCATATTAAGTGTCTTTGGCGTTGTTTCTTCGGCATGAACCGTCATTTCGGTCACAGGATTAAAGAACACACCTGCAAAGAGCGTCGCCCCAAGAATTACCGATATGCTTTTTTTGATAAACCCAACATTCTTTTTCATACATTTTTCCCTTCATTTACTATATTTATTAACATACTTATAATTAACAAAAGACAAGATTCATTATAATATTTTACACTTTTTCCAGTCAATATTTTATGACAGAAAAACCCATTTTTACCACCAATTCGGATAGCTGACTTCTTGATAAAATGATAAATGACACTTTGAATCATCATCCTCATCATCGTAAAGATCCATGCAATACAAAACGCAGACATCCTCACCATCATAACCAGTAATAAACATTTCTTTCCTGTAGCGGTTCTCAGCATAATAATCATCATATCCGTCATAGATAAAACCGGCATTTTCAAGATACTCGAACAACTCATCCTTATCATATGCGCAAATATTGTCGTCATATAAGTCATCCTTAAGTTTTTGTAATCCGGGGTCTTCTGCATGACTGACACCGGGTGACATTCCGTTAATGGCATATACATGACAATCTTCCGCTTTGATTCTGTCTTGAGTATCATTATAAATTATCGCTTCAACCACAAACCCGTAACCATTTTTGTCTCTCATCCAAAAATTGGCATTTTCGGAAGTATGGGAAGCAACGGTTCTGATTTTACATCCGTCGTTATCCAAAAATTCATTAGCACTCATATCGACACATTGCGCTTCCATTATTTCGGCGAACTGACCAAGTGTAATCTCCGGGCCCATCGGAAGAATCAAATTACCTACTTTTTCAACAGGATCGTCAATCTCATATTCATCCCACCCGTCAATATCGATATAATTGTACTCCAAACCTTCCGTAGGCGAATCAGTCCCATAAACAAACGGCGTAACATTATCCGTATATTGTGAAATATCGTTCAGGATTACTTTGTCTTTACAACCGGTCACCGTCAGAAGAGACATAAGACAAATCATCGATGCTATTTTTTTGTTCATAGAAAAATCTCTCCTTTTACAATACAAAGTAAATTTTATACATTTTACAATCCAACCGATAGTATCTTTAAGTTACCATATAACAAATAAAAAAAGTTGCACCTTTCGATGCAACTTACTTTTAATTAGTTATATTTACGCTTTCTAGCAGCTTCAGATTTTTTCTTACGCTTTACGCTAGGCTTCTCGTAGTGCTCTCTCTTACGAATTTCCTGCTGGATACCGGCCTTAGCGCAATTTCTCTTAAAACGTCTAAGTGCGCTATCTAAGGATTCGTTTTCTTTAACTTCTACTTTTGACATCTTCTTCAACCCTCCTTTAAGACCAAATATACGTGCACGGTCTAAAGAACAATTCGCACGAGATAAATTATATCATAAAGTTTTCGCTCGTCAAGAAAAATTTAATAATTGTAATTTTTACTTTGTGGAATCTCAACGCAATAAGTGATATAATAACAGGAAATTATGTATCGAGGGGCCGAATAACATGATAACTTTACTTTCCAATATATTTATAAAAGACAACAAAAATTACACCGACGAACACGTTAGGCGACATTACGGTGAGCTCGCAAGTTTGGTCGGTATTTTCTTTAATATTCTTTTGTTTGCTGGCAAATTCACAATAGGTTTTGTAACCAACGCCATCTCGGTTACAGCCGATGCCTTCAACAACCTATCCGATGCAGGAAGCAGCATCATAACACTCCTTGGTTTCAAAATGTCCAACCAAAAGCCTGACAACGAGCATCCTTTCGGTCACGGAAGAATCGAATACATCTCGGGACTTCTCGTATCCGTTCTTATTTTAATTATGGCATTTGAACTTATCAAAACAAGTTTTTCAAAAATCATCTCACCGGAAGAAATCGAAGTTTCAAAATACACTTTTTTTATACTCGTAGGTTCGATAATCGTCAAAATCTATATGTTTTTATACAATACCGTTTATGGCAAAAAGATTTCATCAAGTGCCATGAAAGCCACTGCAATCGACTCATTAAGCGACTCAATTGCCACAACCGTAGTTTTGATATCGTCAATTCTTCATGTTCTTTTCGACTGGCACATTGATGCCTATGCCGGTATCGCCGTCGGTCTTTTTATCGCTTATGCCGGACTCAAAACGTTAACTGAGACCGTATCTCCGCTTCTTGGCCAGACCCCCGACAGAGAGCTTGTCGAATCAATCGAGCAAATCGTTATGGAATGCGAGGTCGTATCAGGCATTCATGATATGATAATTCATGACTACGGCCCCACAAGAACATTTGTAAGCCTTCACGCCGAAGTGCCCTGCGACAAAGACATCCTTGAAATTCATGATTTCATCGACCAAATCGAATTCAAAATAAAGAAAGAATTAAAAATCGAGGCAACAATTCACATGGACCCAATAGATACAAAAGACGAAAAAACAATAGAATGCAAAGAAAAAGTCAAAGAAATCATTTCTTCAATCGACGAACGCCTTTCCATCCATGACTTCAGAATGGTTCACGGAGAAACACATTCAAACGTACTCTTCGATTTGGTGGTTCCGCACAAATTCAAATTCAGTGAAGAAGAACTTTCTTCAATGATTGAAGAAGAAGTGCGTATAACCTATCCTTCATACAATTTAATCATCCAGGTTGATAACGATTACGCCGGAAGCACAAAATAATCTCATCCGGTGAAACAACCAAATTTACAACATATCTCGCGATTTTCATCTTTGTGTTGTAATTTACCCCTTCTGACGCGGACTAATTACAACACATTTTTGGAAATATCCTTTCTTGTTGTAATTTTCTCCCCCGCGAACTTAATATTTACAACATATCTCGCGATTTTCCCTCTGTGGTTGTAATCGACTTTCCACACGCAAGCCCAATTACCCTCAACAGACAAAAATCCAAAAACAATTGTAATTTCTTCGCCTAAAACCATTTACAAATCTCTCGGAACGATGTAATGTAGTATTAAATACTACTTGTTGTATTTGGGAGGTGATATTATGAGCAAACAAACATGCAAACCATTCAACAATCCTTGCAATTCACAATCGCTTAAAGAAGAAATCAGTAACGCTATTTCTCACGGTATCGGTGCGGTTTTGTTCATCGCAGCAACCGTACTCATGATTGTCTTTGCGGCTAAAGGTCAAAAAGGAGCAACGGCAATAGTAAGCGTTTCCGTTTTCGGAGGAAGTCTTATTCTTTTATATCTTACATCCTGCCTTTACCATTCGCTTACAGGCAAAGGAAAACGGGTTTTTAAAATCCTCGATCACAACATGATTTATGTATTGATTCTCGGAACCTACACTCCGATTTGTCTGACATTAATAAAAGAACCTCTCGGAATTGTAATTTTATGTATCGACGCAGCATGTTCAATCGTCGGTATAGTATTAAATTCGATAGATTTGAAACGTTTCGACAAAGTTTCCCAGATTCTCTATATAATACTCGGATATTCAATAGTATTGGGAGCTTTTTCCGTAGTAAAAAATATTCCTAAAAACGGAATCTTCTTAATCCTTCTCGGCGGTTTGTTTTATACGGCCGGTACATATTTTTACAGAAAAAAAGACACCGGATTCAGTCATTTCATCTGGCATCTTTTCGTTCTGATGGGAAGCATCCCTCATCTTATAATGGTATTTCTTTATGTTTGTATATAAAAGAAACATTTTTTCCTTAATACTTCGGATTGTGAAGATTGTCCTCTTTGTCGAGCACTATTACACCGTCAGACACATCTCGAAGAGTTGCCGACGAATCGCCAATATCATTAGATTTTTTGACAAGTGAGACAGTTACATAATATGCAACGCCGATTCCCAATGCAACACCTACAATTAATCCATAAATCAAGCCCATAATTATGCATCCTGCCTTTCTTTCATATATTTGTTATTAGCTTTGGATTTCGTCAATTTGATACTGCTCTTAATCGAGTCAAGTTTTTTCTTGGCCAAAACCCAAATACTGACTACCAAAACCGGCATACCGACAACAAACAAAATAAACAGTTTCGATATATCGTCCGGATCGTAAAGCAGATAAAATACAGCAGCCAATACAGGTATTGCAATCGCCGAAAACAGGATGCTTAAGCCGGTAAACAAAAGAGCCATTTTTGATTTGACGTATGGAACGGCACCGACCATTTTGCCGGTCTGACCGTTTACCATAACGGTAAAAGGCTTTCCTTCATATTTAAATGATAAAAACCATGCGGGAAGAAGCGCATATTTCGTTCCTCTCATGGCATATCTCGGATTGCTGTATACAAGCTTTGCCGTAGGATGACCTGAATCCTCAGCCATTTGATTATCAAAAAGATACTTCATTCTTGCAACGGCAAGAGCTTCAAGATTGGAAGCCGCGTCGTCAAATCTGTCCGAATAAAAGCCCGAAAGATACGTCGGATTAAAATATTTAAGTTGTCTCATATCGTAAGGCTCGAGTCTTTGAGACGAGTCATTGTCAAGATTCTTCGAAGCATCCACGGTAACATTTTTAAAATCGCATTCACCCTTAATATAAGCATATCTTGTAACAGTGGATTTACCGGATTTTTTGGAATACTTATAGCACTGGCTGTCTTCATAATAGAAATCCATAAGCCAGAACGGAATATAAATTCCTCTAAGCTTTTCAACCTCAAAATTCTTAATCTCGGTGGGAACAAAAAAGCCTTTCTGCAAGGTGGCTCTGATAATTCTCTCCGCATCATCTTTATTAATCTTAAAAGGAATAATGTAATCAGGTTTTAAGCAATCCTCCACTCTGTCCATAACTACAGTTGCCTGACCGCAGTATGCGCAGAAAGTCGATGCTTCAACACCGTTAACCACAAGCTCCGCACCGCATGAAGTACATTTGCATACCTGCATCTGTATCATACTGTCTGCTCTTGATTCGGCAACCATCTTTTCCTGTTCATTTCTTGCAACAAGTGTATTATAATCACCTATCTGATTAACATCAGGCGTCTGAAAAAACGGTTCGTTTATAATCTTCAATTCCGGAGCCGCCTGACCAAAACGATTGTCAGTCGCCTGTGCCCTCTGAGCCGTTTGCCCAAACTGATTATTCGATTGATTTTGTCCCGTAGGAAGAGAATTAATATCCACAAGCGTTCCGCAGAAAGCACACATCATCATATTGTGTTCAACGGAATATACGAGGTCTCCTCCGCAATTATTACATTTATATACCATTTTTATCTCCCAAGGACTATTAAAAACCGCAAAAAATAAGAGGGCTTTATATAATAAAGCCCTCTATGCAATTTAATTAAGCATTTACGATCTGTCCGAAATCCGCTTTCAAAGATGCACCACCGATAAGTCCACCGTCAATGTCGGGTTTTGAAAGAAGCTCTGCAGCATTGCCTGCATTCATCGATCCGCCGTACTGGATACGGATAGCTTCTGCAGTATCTGTATCATAGATTTCAGCAATAAGATCTCTGATTCCCTTGCAAACTTCCTCTGCCTGATCGGATGTTGCTGTCTTGCCTGTTCCGATTGCCCAGATGGGTTCGTAAGCGATAACCATTGTCTTAGCCTGGTCTGCAGTAACACCTACAAGATCTGACTTAATCTGAAGACGAATCCAATCCATTGTAACGTTCATTTCTCTCTGCTCAAGAGATTCTCCGCAGCAAAGAATAGGTGTGATTCCTGCTTCGAAAGCCTTAAGAACCTTCTTGTTAAGAAATGCATCATCTTCTTTGAAATACTCACGTCTCTCTGAGTGACCGATGATAACGTACTCTACACCGGCATCCTTAAGCATGGGAGCCGAAATCTCACCTGTGTAAGCACCCTTATCTTCAATATAGAAGTTCTCTGCACCAACCTTAACGTTTGTTCCTTTTACAGCTTCTGCAACGGGAACGATGTCGATTGCGGGTACGCAATATACAACGTCAACATTGTCATTCTTTACCAAATCTTTTAATTCTGCACAAAGTGCCTTTGCTTCGCTGGGAGTCTTGTTCATCTTCCAGTTACCTGCAATAATTCTGCGTCTAGCCATTTTTAATCTCCTTAATCTAACTTTTTGCTCTTAATTTTCATACCTCTGTTAATCAATATAAGAACTACGCTTACCGCCGTCAATCCTACCGAAACACAAAGTCCGAAAATCAAAAGTGCTTTTCCGTAACTTTGATAAACAGGTATGAATAATCCCGGCACCCTCACGTCAGTAGGTGCGGAAGGATTAACATATACATCCACTTCAGTGCCCACAGGACATTCCTCCGTAAATATAACCTGTTCGGTTTCATACGTATTTCCATCATACTCATACGAAACATAAGTATTATCATCGAAACTGGCTTTGGTAACAACACCCTTTACTATTTCGGGATCTGTCGCAAACTGTTGAGCCTCCAGTTTCACTGTATCTACGTTCGAATACATGCTCGTACCGACCGTAACGCTTGAAGAGCCTAAAAACAAAGCTATTACCAAAAGAATAATACTTATTGCCGATAATATGCTTGATAATTTTTTCTTTTTGGGACTCATCATAATACTAAATCCTACTTATCATCTGCTGCGTATACACCGGGAAGTTCCTTACCTTCAAGGAATTCGAGTGAAGCACCGCCGCCTGTTGAAATGTGGCTCATCTTATCTGCAAATCCAAGCTGGTTGCAAGCTGCTGCTGAATCACCGCCGCCGATGATTGTTGTAGCATCTGTCTCTGCAAGAGCCTTAGCTACAGCGATTGTACCTTTTGCAAGTGTGGGGTTCTCGAATACGCCCATAGGTCCGTTCCAAACAACCGTCTTGGCACTCTTAACTGCGTCAGCATAAAGTTCTGCTGTCTTAGGTCCGATATCAAGACCTTCCTTATCTGAAGGAATCTTGTCAGCATCTACAACAGATACTTCGATTTCAGCATCAATGGGGTTAGGGAAGCCTGCAGCGATTGTTGTATCGATAGGAAGAAGAAGCTTCTTTCCAAGTTTGTCAGCCTTAGCCATCATTTCCTTGCAGTAATCAATCTTCTCGTCATCTACAAGTGAGTTACCGATTTCATAGCCCTTAGCCTTTAAGAATGTGAAAGCCATACCGCCGCCGATGATAAGCGTATCAGCCTTCTCAAGAAGGTTATCGATAACGTTAAGCTTATCAGCAACCTTAGCACCGCCAAGGATAGCTACGAAAGGTCTTACAGGATTCTCAACTGCATTTCCGAGGAAATCGATTTCCTTCTGCATAAGGTATCCAACAGCATTAACGCCGCCCTTTTCTGTAATATATTTTGTAACTACTGCTACAGAAGCATGTGCTCTGTGAGCTGAACCAAATGCGTCGCATACATAATCGTCTGCAAGATCGGCAAGTTCTTTAGCAAAAGCTTCGCCTGCATCCTGGGGCTTTGTCTCTTCTTTGCCACGGAAACGTGTATTCTGAAGAAGAACAACATCTCCTTCTTTCATAGCGTTAACTGCTGCTGTTGCTGCTTCGCCTGTTACATTGTAATCAGCTACGAAAACAACTTCCTTACCAAGCTTCTCGGAAAGTCTCTTTGCTACGGGAGCAAGCGATTCCTTCTCATTGGGTCCTTCTTTAACTTTTCCAAGATGTGAGCAAAGGATAACCTTAGCACCATCATTTAATAATTTGTTGATTGTAGGAAGAGCTGCTACGATTCTTGTCTCATCTGTGATAACGCCGTCCTTTAAAGGTACGTTAAAGTCACAACGAACCAAAACCTTTTTGCCCTTTGCGTTGAAATCATCAACGCTCTTCTTGTTTAATGACATTTCAATGTCCTCCTTAAAATTAATTTTTTCTGTGGTCTGCGCATCGCCACAGAAATGAATGTGATTTTTTTCACAAGCGCTGATATTATACCACACCTATCAGTCTTGTAGCAACATTTATTCAATCCGATGGCGTTCCTTTTTGATGTGATACATCTTGCCGTCGGCCGAATCCAAAAGATTTTTGACATCCAAATCGGTTCCTAAAGGATATACATCAACTCCAAGCGATATGCTTAATGTAAACGACCTGGAAAGATTACTGTTAAATTTCTCCACTTGCTCTTCGAGTTTATTCTTCAAATCTTCCTCAGAATCTTCCGCATCGGTTGCAAAAATAAGCGCAAACTCATCTCCGCCTATTCTTCCCATCACTCCGTTCTCGGGAAGAATATTTGCTATTGATTCTGCAGTACTTATTATCGCATAATCCCCTTCATCATGTCCGTGAGTGTCATTAATCAATTTCAAATTGTCGGTATCGGCAAATCCTACAACAACATACTTGTACTTAGAACAATTCTCTTTTGAATTGACAATTTCGTTTGCCTTTTGTAGGAAGCCTCTTCTGTTGAGCGTTTTGGTGAGCTCATCACATTTAGCCAGCTCATCAAGAGCAATATTGTTCTTTTTTATAACCTCAAGACTGTCCATTAACTGTTTGCCCTGTTCCTCGTTATCGGCAAGAAGTTTGTGGATTCTTATAGCTGAACTTACCTGGAAAATCAAACTTTCATAATACAAAAACATCTCATAAGGTATTTCGCAAAGAAGTATTCCATATATTTTTTCACCGACACTCAAATTCAACACAACAAGATTCGTCGGCTCTTTCATATATGAAAAGGCCTTATAAAATATATCCGTGAGGGGAATCATCTGATTTCTGTCTTTCGGAAGAATCATATCATCATTAAGCTGAACAACCTTCAAATACATAAACTCGTCAGGATTGAATTCATCTTCGTATTTATTCTCTATCGGCTCTTTAAAAAGATAAAGGAAACTGTGTTTTATTCCTATAATAGGGAATCCCGAAAGCATTGTCGCAAAAGAATCGTCGGATGCCGATTGGAATCCCATCATTAAAGAAGACGACAGATTAATATCATGCTGCAACTGCTTAACAAGATAATTGTGATTGCTTTCCCTAAGAGAAAGAATCGATGACAGTCTTCTGTAAACATAAGAAGAAATGTAAACTATAGTAGAACGTTTTTCCTCGGATACATTATTCTTCAAAATTGCTTCTTTGATAATCTCGAGAATAATCGTTATTCTGCCGATATCAAGTTCATTTTTCTTGTCAGCCTCAAAAAGTTTGTTAAAATAAAGCGCAAGTTCTGACAAGCACGACTGATCGATTTCATCGTTTCTGAAAAGTTTTTCCACCTCAAGGATAAAAAACAGGTATCTTCTGTATAAAGTATCCTTGTAATCGGTATTCGTACTCGGAGAGTAAATATAAAGAAAAGTTTGTTTGGCAAACGTATCAAAATCCGTTTTGTCATCAACTTTAAATTCAAAATTCTGGATGGAATTCGTTAAAAATCCGTCCTTTGCTGCCGAATCTCTGTTAATAAAGGATGTGGGAATCACTCTGTTTTCGACACTGCCCTTCCTGCAATATTCCATCGCCATTTCAACTGCGCAGAATCCAAGTTTGCCGGGATCTGCCGAAACGCTAGCCAAAGGAGGATCAAGATAAATATCCTTCTCAATATTGTCAAATCCGAAAATTGCAATATCAGAGCCAACTTTAAGACCTACCTGCCTCATGGCTTCATAGCCTCCTATGGCCATTCTGTCATTTCCGAAAACAATACCGTCGATGCCTTTGACCGTGCGTAAAAGATTGACAACATCATTAAGGCAACGCTCGGTAAAATCGCAATGAATCAAAAGTCTGTCCTCAAACTCAAGATCATGCTTAGCCAGTGTTTCTTTATAAGCGGCAATTCTTTCGTTGGAGTCGAAATTTTGTCTCGGTCCTGCAACCATGGCGATTTTGCGGCAATGCTGTTTATTGATAAGATACTCCATACCTTCAACTATTCCGGCGCCGTTATCGTAACAAATATTGGGCACTTTGTCGGAATCACCCGAAACGGTAATTACGGGAATATCCCCTAATCTTTCAAGAAACTTCTCGAGGGAATTTCTTTTGTCCGAACCTGAAATAATACCTACAACACTGGTGCAGGCAATAACGGCATCGACATTATTCTCTTTGAAATATGAAAACAAAGTTTGAAACTGATATTCAAACTCACCGAATAAAGATTTGTGTCTTGCCTGATAATATCGACCGGGCACAATAAGAAGATCGCACGCCAATTCTTTGGCTGCACGCATAGCACCTTTTGTAAGTTCATTGCTGTACAAATCACGAATATCGCCCACAAGCAAGGCAATTCTGAATCGTTTCATTCTCTATCCTCTCAAAATAATACATTTCCTCGACATACAAAATTAATTATACCACATTTTTCACAAATTGTTTATTTTTTTTGACAATCAAAAAATCCGCCCGTTACCGAGCGGATTTTTATTATTTAATCAAATAATTAAGCTAATTCAGCGAAGTACTTGATTGTTCTTACCATCTGTGATGTGTAAGAGTTCTCGTTGTCATACCATGAAACAACCTGAACAAGATTGTCAGCGCCAACCATTGTCTGTGTTGCATCAAAGAGTGAACCGAATCTCATACCAACGATATCTGAAGAAACGATTTCTTCCTCGTTGTAACCGAATGATTCGTTAGCAGCAGCCTTCATAGCAGCATTGATTTCTTCCTTTGTTACAGTCTTTTCAACTGTAGCAACAAGGATTGTTGTTGATCCTGTAGGAGTAGGAACTCTCTGTGCAGAACCGATTAACTTTCCGTTCAATTCAGGGATAACAAGACCGATAGCCTTAGCAGCACCTGTTGAGTTAGGAACGATGTTAACAGCGCCGGCACGTGATCTTCTGAGGTCACCCTTTCTCTGAGGACCGTCAAGGATCATCTGATCGCCTGTGTAAGCATGAATTGTGCTCATGATACCTGACTTGATTCCTGCAAGGTCGTTAAGAGCCTTAGCCATGGGAGCCAAGCAGTTTGTTGTACATGAAGCTGCAGAAATAATTGTATCTGAAGCCTTCAATGTATTGTGGTTTACGTTGAAAACGATTGTAGGAAGGTCGTTACCAGCGGGAGCTGAAATAACAACTTTCTTAGCACCTGCATTGATATGAGCCTGTGCCTTTTCTTTTGATGTATAGAAACCTGAGCACTCAAGAACTACATCTACGCCAAGTGCGCCCCAAGGGCAATTGTTAGCATCGGGCTCTTTGTAGATCTTGATTGTCTTTCCGTCAACTGTGATAGAATCTTCACCAGCGGAAACTGTATCCTTAAGAGCGTATGAACCCTGAGCTGAGTCATACTTAAGAAGATGTGCTAACATCTTAGGTGATGTAAGGTCATTGATAGCTACTACTTCATAACCTTCTGCTCCGAACATCTGTCTGAAAGCAAGACGTCCGATACGGCCAAAGCCATTGATTGCAACTTTAACTGCCATTTTTAAATCCTCCTAGATTTATTTTGTATTTTATTTGACAATTGATAATTTATTGTCAAAATTTTATCAGCATTACTATTGTAATGTAAAACATTTTTAATTTCAAGAGAAAATTTTTTAGATAAATCAACTCTTTTCTTTTTTGGCTTTATACATATACTGGTCTGCTTCAGCCAACAAATCCATAAGTTTAATCTTGTCGCTCAAATCTCCCTCGCCGTAACCGAAGCTTATTTCCAACTTGTAAAGATTATCCGACTGTTCATTTGCCAGTTGAAGATTATGTTCGACTGTTTCCTTCATAATGAGAATGTCTTCTTTGGTTTTGTTCGAGCTTGCAAGCACAAATTCATCGCCGCCGAATCTTGCCAAAAACCATCCGTCATCCACCTCGGCACAAGACTTTTTCAAGACGGATGCAACCGTTTTCAACGCCTTATCTCCTTCAAGATGACCGAATTTATCGTTAATCTGTTTGAATCTGTCAATATCTATAAGACAGACACACGCCGACTTTTTGCCGGAATTATTCAAATACTCAAGATACTTGTTAAGTTCTCTCCTGTTATTAAGTCCCGTCAGTTCATCGGTAGAAATCTGATTCTTCTGTCTGTCGATATAGAGAATCACAATACTTATTAAAAATCCGACGCCGAGCATCGTAAGTCCGAAGAAACAAAGTTGCAGAATCGTTGCTCCCAAAACAGGAATAACGAATTTGAAAACCATGTTGATAAGATCTTTATCACTCAGTCTTCCGCCCTTTTTGCCCTTATAAACAATCCACAACGTAACTCCGAGAAAATGAATCCACGTAAATACAGGTCCGAGGTACGCTCCTATCGACCTCGTGTAATGGTTGTCTTCGCTTAACGTAAAAGCAAAATCCGTAAACGGAGTCGATATTATTAAAATAAGAAATCCTATAAGAAATATAACGGAAATTCTTCCCACTTTACTGTTTTTAAGTCTTTTGCCTTCTACTATGCTAAGCGAGCGGTCAATCCACAATATACTTATAATCGGAGACATCGCAATGTAAACGATATTGCTTATATACAAAAACATTCTCGCTCCGTAAAACTTTTGACCGTCAAAATACCACGAACCGAGATCCGCAATGCAAAATACAATTACAGCCACGACGATATAATCAAAAATTGTATCTTCCGTGGAATTACGTCTTTTGAAAGTATTCTCGGACAAAAGAATAAACAAAAGAGCGGCTACACATACTAAATCCGTCTGCAGATAGTAAATTAATGGATTGCTTATCATCGAATAACCCCGTCATTATAAAAATCGCGACCTGAATTTTAAGGGACTGCGAAACGCAATCCCTTAAAAACCTTTGTAAATATTTTACTTTCTTCTTCTTGAAATAGCAATTACAATTCCTGAAATAAGCATCGCAAGAGGAATAATTATTTCGCAAATAAGAATATCGAAAAGAAGCACTCCTCTGCTAACCGTAATTGTATCGTAGGTAAGACTCTTCGTCGGAACAATGCAATTAAGCTCATTCGGAAGGAAATGCTGTACTGCATTCACAATAAGTTCCGAATTGGCATTTGAAACCATTGCATCAAAATCATTATAAAGGAACGCAGGCGAACCTATCATTACTATATTTGAATAATCCGAAACTTCCTCCGAGAACTGTTTAATATAAACGGCGAGAGGGAAAGGTCCGTCATTACATGTATCGTCTTTGTTCATATCTGTTGCCGTTCTGAGAAGTTTCTCATAAGATTGGTTACTTGAAAGAATAATCGTATTGATTGAGGTATCTTCGGGTAGATTTTCTTCATCGTAAACGAAACCTCTGGGCATATACATAAGCATCATCTTCTTTTGCGAAATCGAAAAGATTGAATTCATATCCGTAGTAGAAAGTGATACTGCAGGATTATCTCCGTCCATATAATTGGCATTTGCCTCAAGAACAGTACCTTCAGTAATTGTAACACCGAACGAATTGATAAGATTGTCATAATCATCCGTTCCGCTTTCGCCGAGAGCCGCTACGAAAATAATGTTACCTGCGTTATCCGCATATTTTCTGATTGCTTCGGCATCGCTCTCGGAAATGTCTGCCTGAGGATTGTTAACAATAAGCAAATCGCAATCCGAAGGAACTTCTTTTGTCTGAATAAGAGACAAATCTTCAAAAACAAAACCGTTTTTGGACAAAACATCCGTGATATAAACAGGAACCGAAAGTTCATCATGTCCCGCAAGGCAATATGCTTTAAGCTTATTGTCTCCGTTAATGAACGAATTGATCGAAGCGGTAAGAAGACTCTCTATGTTGGAGCCTGTTACATTATACGTGTAGGTATATTGGTCAAACTCGTATTCATACAATTCGTTATAATCAATAACCCTGTAATCTTCTCCGCACGTTACTATCAAAGAATCTCCGGACGGTGCCGTTTCGGAATAGTCCATATAAAACATGGGATAATCGTTCATTGATTTGTAAATAACTTTTACGTGTTTTGAAAGCGAATCATAGTTGTTAAGGTATCTTTTTACTATCTGGTCCGCTTCTCCTTCCGCAGCAAGAACATAGATTGTAACATCCTTATCGAGTGAGGAAAGCATTGTCTTTGTCTCTTCTCCCACCGAGAAATATCCCTGTGCCGTAATGTCAAACTGCGAATACTTATCGGGAATATGAGTGCTTCCGACGTTAAGAATGACTATTGCCGCAATTACTGCCCAAAGTCCCAACGAAGAAAGGAAGAAACGATTCGTTCCGACTGCCGATATCTGAACAGACTCTTTGGCAAATACCTTATATGTCAAAAGCAAAAAGATTACCGTAGCAGAGATAAGGTACAAAGCCGAAGGAATATCAAGCATACCCGACATTAAATCATCGAATCTTGTATAAATATCAAAGATATTCAAAATCTTACTGATAAGTTTCTCTGTACCGAATATCATGTTCGCAAATTGCGGTGCGAGAAGCATAAAAATAAATGCAAAGTACGTAAATATCGCAGAAAGAAACTGATGTTCCGTTATGCTCGACATAAACATACCGATTGCGGAAAGAGCACACGCAAAAAGGAAGAAAACCAAAAGATCCACAAACGATTCCGCCCAGGGAATACTTCCGTAAATCGAAAGAACGAGCGTACCGATAAGCAAAAGAATCGTTGCGGCAAACAATATCGTACAAATGGCAATAAATTTGCCAAGAACAACTTTCCAAAGAGAAATCGGAGCCGTAATTAAAAGCTGATCCGTCTTTTGTCTCTTTTCATCTGCAATAATTCTCATTGTCAAAAGAGGAAGAATGAAAATAATGACAACGACAAGCGATCCCAATGTAGTTTTGATATACGGCGATCCGTTCATTATATTGTTTGCAAGATAATACAATCCTGCAAAAAACGTGAATACCGCAAGGAAAATCCATCCGAACATGGATTTAAAATATGATTTAAGTTCTTTAAGTATTACGGCGCACATTTTACTTATCCTCCTTATCATCGGCTTCTTTTGCATTGTCAGATTCATCTTCTGCCGCTTCTTTTTCGTCTGAAGCTTCTTCATTTGCCGATTCTTCATCATTTTCAGAATTATCGTTTCCGAATACTTCATCCAAATCTTTTCCCGATTCAAGAGCTTCCATTTCGGCACGATACTGTGCGGAAGCTTCTTTTACCAATTCAAGATAAATATCCTCAAGAGATGAGGTTTCCTCGTTCATTTCAAGAATAAGAAGTCTTTCGTCGGAAAGGGCAAAAGAAACCTTTTCCCTTATGTCCTTTGAAGAGTCAACAGAAATAACAAACGATACACTGTTTTCGTCTTCGCCGATATATTCATAGGAGTCAATCTCTTCAATTTTTGAAAGTACCGCATCGACTTTCTCTTTTTGACCCTTGATTTTCATATTAAGTTTCTTGACGGATTTCGTGTTCTTGAGAAGATTTTCCGTCGTATCGCAAGCAACCATCCTTCCGTTGGCAATAACAAGAACTTCATCGCATGTTGCACTGATTTCGGAAAGGATATGCGAAGACAAAATAACCGTATGCTCTCCCTTTAAGGATTTAATAAGATTTCTTATTTCGATAATCTGCTCGGGGTCGAGTCCGACAGTCGGCTCGTCAAGAATAATAACCTTCGGATTGCCGAGAAGAGCCATTGCGATTCCGACTCTCTGTTTATAACCTTTCGAAAGATGCTTTATAAGTCTTTGAGCCTTGTCTTCGATATCGGCAGCCTTCATTACTCTTTCGATTTCCTGTTTTCTGTCGGCTTTTGCCACTCCTTTGATGCTTGCGGCAAATCGAAGATACTCGATAACCGTCATGTCGGGATAAAGCGGCGGAATCTCCGGAAGATATCCGATACTCTTTTTGGCTTTAAGCGTATCTTTGCCCATAACATATCCGTCAATTTCAACTGTACCGGATGTGGGAGAAAGATATCCCGTAATAATATTCATTGTCGTAGATTTACCTGCACCGTTCGGTCCGAGGAACCCGTAAATATGCCCGTCGGAAACCTCAAAGGAAATACCGTCAACGGCAATATTTTCGCCATAAATTTTCGATAAACCCTGAACCTTAATCATAAAACTGCCTCCTTAAATTATCTTTTACAAAGAAAATGTGGGAGAAATCAATCTCCCACCGTATTTTATTCGCATGTCCTTAAATAAACTTAAACATATCGTATCAAATTATTACCGAATTATCAGTTGGTTTATGCTTCCTTATCTTTTGAAGCACTTTTATTTTTATCGATAATTTTCCTTACCGTTATTCCGATAAACACTGCCAACGCAATAGTTGCAACAAATACGAAAAACACAAACAGATAACTTGCAAAACTTGATAAAAATGCCATTAAATTAACCATAATTCATGCTCCTTCTAAACAATTGTTATAATATCATCGAACCGCCGTCATCGTCAAGAAGTTTGGACTGTTTTGCGGCATCCGACGCCAACTTGTCGCATCGTTCGTTCTCTTCATGTCCGGCATGTCCTTTTATCCATGAAAAAGTGACATTATGACCGTCCATTCCCCTTAAAAGTCTCTCCCAAAGTTCTTTATTTTTGACGGGCGAATTATCTGCTTTTCTCCAGCCTTTTTTCATCCAGGAATATATCCAGCCCTTGTTAAAAGCATCGCATACGTATTTTGAATCCGAAATGACCAAAACATCGCATTTTTTCTTCAGTGCCTCAAATCCCGTGATAACTCCCATCAA
Organism: Lachnospiraceae bacterium; assembly: GCA_045628965.1. Lineage (GTDB taxonomy): Bacteria > Bacillota > Clostridia > Lachnospirales > Lachnospiraceae > UBA3766. Next base: position 28,397 of record JAZQQI010000045.1, read on the forward strand.
TTCCATTCGGTTATTGGTTGTGGATTTGTACCCCGCACTGAATTCTTTCTCATGTACATTATTCTCGCTGTCAACAAAACGAAGAATAGTACCGTATCCTCCGGGACCGTCGGGATTACCCTTGCATGCTCCGTCGGAATAGAGTGTAACCTTCATAAAAATACCTCCTTAACTCCACTTTCCGTTTTCATAAAATCCGTGGGCCAAGGCCTGCGCTTTATCAACGACCTCGCGGGGGTATCCCATTATTTTAAGTAACATCAGCGCATTTTTTGTATCGGAACGACCAAAGTTCAGATTATATGAAAAACATATATCCTCTTTTCCGTCCTTTTTTGAGATTTCCTCTCTGAAATAGAAATTGGAATATTCTTTTTCCAAAAGATATGTCAATTCTATATCGTGAGTGGCCGCAAAGCAAACCACATTTTTACAGGAAAGATTTCTTAAGATTTCACATGCGGCCGCAATTCTTTCAACCGTATTTGTTCCTCTTAAAACCTCATCCAAAAAGCAAATCACACTGTCTTTGGTATCGCGTGCATTCAAAATTCTTTTAATCGAATTAATCTCGACCATATAATAGCTTTCGCCGCTTTCAAGCGAATCCTTCAAAGACATCGAAGAAAAAATAAATGACGGTCTGAAAGAAAACCTTGATGCGCAGGCCGTAAATACTGTCTGCGAAAGTACGCAATTGATTATCACCGTTCTGAGAAACGTTGATTTGCCCGAGGCATTCGACCCCGTAATAAGCATTCCTTTATCGTTTTCAAACGAGTTTGCAACGCAGTCCTTCACAAGCGGATGCTTCAAATCCTTTGCCGCAAAAGAGCCGTCCGTCACAAAAGAAGGAATGCAAACGGTATCAAGCGAAGCCCTGAAATTCGATACCGCAATCTGTGACTCCATTTTGCCGAGAATGGCAAAAATTTCGTCAAACACTTCTATTTTATTGTTTACAAGAGACAACATCCTGTAAAAAATAAATAAATCAAAAAGAAGAAAGCTGTTTATAAGGCTCATTATCGCCGTTGTCAAATCTGCCGTACCGGAACGATGGGATTCCTGAATAAACAAAAGATTCGACGAGCTTATTCCTTTCAATTCTTTTCTTAATTCCCGAAGTCTTTCGGTTTCTTCGGCATACAATGCGGGATTTTCTTTTATAACCTTTTCAGCAGTCGAAAGCGTTCGAACAATGTATTCAAAAGAAGTAACATACTGTTCCACAACACTTTTCTTGGCAAACGAAAAAATAATCGAAAATATAATCCACGCAACAAGCAGACATACTCCCAAAGGATTATTTATAAAAAATATACCGATTATCAAAAGGTATCCTGCCCAAATTCCGTAAAACGAAACAAGCGGAACGCTTTTTACATTTGAAAGCAGTGAAATGTACTCATACACGGAATGTCTTCCGGTTTTGCCAAGCATCGCAAAAATAAGTTGAAGCCTAACTCTCATGTCTTCCTCTTTTTCAAGAGTATCAACCTGAGAAAGATATTTTGTGACATACAAATCGTCAGGCGACGTTTTCGGCTTTCGTAAAGTATTATACAAAATCTCTTCGCCGCATGAAGAATAACAGGTATTCATGGAACAAAACAGCGTATCTCCTTCCAAATCGTTCCATGTTATATCATCAAGGCAGAATTCATCTTCATCCATATGGTTAAAAAAATAGCCTTGAACAGAACGCATTCTTTCATCGTTCGGCTCTTTTCTTTCAAACTTTCCGAAGGAAGACCGAAGTTTCTTTTCAAAAATCTTAACCTTTTTCTTTTGCTCTATACCCGAAATAATTACCGTAAGGATAAGTACTCCGACTACGCATATAAGTACAATCAATAAATCCATTAAATATCAGACATCCTTTTTACGCTTAAAGTAACAAGTTTTTCAAATTTGGGAGCCGCATCCTTACCGGCCTGCTGGACTTCTTCATGAGTAAGCGGTCTCGGAGAAATACCTGCGGCAAGATTGCAAATGCAGGAAATTCCGCAAATCTTCATTCCCATATGGTTAGCTGCAATAGCTTCGCAAACCGTACTCATTCCTACTGCATCGGCGCCGAGAATTCCAAGCATCTTGACGTCTGCGGGAGACTCGAAGGAAGGTCCCGTAAGCTGTACATATACGCCCTCTTTCAAATCAATTGACAATTCCTTTGCAGAGCTTCTTATGATATCCTGCAAGTCCTTGTCGTATACATTCGACATATCGGGGAATCTTGTTCCCAGTTCATCGATATTTGCACCGATTAAGGGATTGGGGAAAAGTGCCGCGATATGATCCGTAATCATCATAAAATCTCCGGCTTTAAAGTTTTTGTTGATTCCGCCGGAAGCATTTGTCAAAAAGAGTACCTTGGCGCCGAGAAGTCCCATCAAACGGATAGGAAGAACAACGTCGGAAATATCATAACCTTCGTAATAATGAACTCTTCCCTTCATACAAACTACAGGTGTGGAATCCACATATCCGAAAATGAATTTGCCTGCATGTCCGGGAACGGTCGAAACAGGGAATCCTTCTATTGAAGAATAATCGATTTCGCACTCAACCTTAATATTGTCTGCATAATTTCCAAGTCCCGAGCCGAGAATTATGGCAACCTTAGGTACAAAATCCGTTTTTTCTCTGACACACTCAACACATTTCAATAATTTTGCATAAATCTCATTCATAACTAACCCTCCGTTATTTCAAGTATTTTTGCTATTCCCATTCTTTAGCTCTTATTTCGATTTTTGCGTCACGAATCATCAAATCATCGCATGCAAGTTTTGCCGATTTGTTCTCAAAAAGAATCAAATTGACTTCTTTTACGATAGGCATTTCGACATTATATTTTTCAGACAAAGCAAGTGCAGCCTTTGCACAGTTGGCGCCTTCGACAACCATCTTTACTTCATCCTGAGCTTCTTTTAACGTTTTACCCTGTCCGATAAGAATACCTGCTCTTCTGTTTCTCGAATGCATGCTGGCGCATGTAACAATCAAGTCTCCCACACCTGAAAGTCCGTAAAACGTTTCTTTTCTTCCGCCCATTGCGATTCCGAGTCTTGTAATCTCAGCCATACCTCTTGTAATAAGCGCAGCTTTGGTATTATCGCCGTAATTAAGTCCGTCTGCGATTCCTGCAGCCAAAGCTATAACGTTTTTAAGAGCCGCACCGATTTCAACCCCTATAACATCAGGCGAAGTATATACTCTGAAAACGTCGCTCATAAAAAGCTTCTGAAGATACATCGCAACTTCTTTCTTCTTTGTGGCAACAACAATCGTTGTGGGAATTCCGTGTCCGACTTCCTCTGCATGGGAAGGTCCCGACAATACTGCCACCGTCGAATCTTTTACTTCTCTTTCAATAACCGCAGAAAGCGTAAGAAGCGTATCTCCTTCTATACCCTTTGCAACATTTACTATAACCTGACCCTGCTCGTAGAATTCATTAACCTTTTGGGCCGTAGAAGCAACAAAGGGTGAAGGAACGGCCATAACAAGTACTTCTTTTCCAATTACGGCCTCTTTTAAATCCGATGTAAAAATCATATCATCCGGAAGTGTTACTCCCGGAAGTTTATCAACGTGCTCCCTTTTTTCCTTGAGCATCGTTATCTCGTCCTCCAAAGCGGACCAGACTGTAACCTCATTTCCGTTATTATACAGAAGCTTCGCCAAAGCTATGCCCCAGCTGCCTGCTCCCAAAACGCTTATTTTTCCCATTTTCAGTCTTCCTTCCTCTCACGTATGATAAATTTTAGGGGCGTACCCTTGAATCCGAAGGTATCCCTTATTCTGTTCTCTATATATCTTGTATATGAAAAATGCATAAGTTCTTTGTCGTTTACAAAAATAACAAAGGTCGGGGGCTTAACGGCCACCTGAGTGATATAGTAAAGTTTAAGTCTCTTTCCTTTATCCGTGGGAGGCTGTTGCATTGCAACGGCTTCAACCATAATCTCATTGAGAACACCCGTCTGGACACGCATTGCATGATTCTCCATTACGGCATCGATAGTCTCAAAAAGCTTTGGAAGTCTTTGTCCCGTAAGTGCCGATACGAAAAGAATCTCCGCATAGGGCATAAAACTTAAAGTAAGCCTTATATTTTTAGTAAATTCATTAACGGTTTTGTCGTCTTTTTCGATTGCATCCCATTTGTTGACGGCAACAATCATTGCTTTGCCGCGCTCATGAGCCACACCCGCTATCTTTGCATCCTGTTCCGTAATACCCTCATTGGCATCGATGACGAGAACGCACACATCGCAACGTTCTACCGCGGCAACCGTACGAACAATCATAAAGTGTTCGAGATCTTCTTTTATCTTATTCTTTTTGCGAAGTCCTGCCGTATCGATAAGAACATACTGTTTTCCGTTAAATTTAACCTCGGTATCAACGGCATCTCTTGTTGTGCCTGCTATGTCCGATACAATAACTCTGTTCTCGCCGATAAGTTTATTGATGATGGATGATTTACCTACATTGGGCTTACCGACAATGGCGACTTTCGGTCTGTCATCCTCTTCGTCCGTATAAAGGCTTTCGTCGAAATATGAAATAACCTCGTCAAGCATGTCTCCCAGTCCGAGCTTATTGACAGAACTTATGGGATGAGGTTCTCCTATTCCGAGGTTGTAAAATTCATAAACGTCGTTTCCGTATTTTTCGAATGAATCAACCTTATTAACAACAAGTACGATAGGCTTTTTGCTTTTTCTTAACATATTGGCCACATTAAAGTCGTCATCAACGAGTCCCTGCTTAACATCCACAAGGAAAATAATGACATCTGCCGTATCTATGGCAATCTGCGCCTGGTCTCTCATCTGTGAAAGAATCACATCCGAAGAATCCGGTTCGATGCCGCCGGTATCTATAAGCGTAAAGCATGTATCAAGCCATGTAACATCGGTATATATTCTGTCTCTCGTAATACCGGGAGTATCTTTTACTATTGAAATTCTCTCGCCCGCAAGGCAGTTGAAAAGCGTTGATTTTCCGACATTCGGTCTTCCCACAACGGCAACTATCGGGCGTCTTTTGGTTTTACTCATTGCACACCTATTTATCTTTCATAATTTCGAGGATTGAATCGATAAATCCTCCGTTTGATTTTACAATATAGACCTTCACTTGTAAAGTTAACATAACATCCGAAACAGAATAATCGTCAAGGAAAACTTCCTCTCCTGCGCGAAGCATACATTCAGGTATCAAAAGTATATCACCTATGTTTCTTTCCTTTAACTGTTCCATTATATCTGTAGCGGTAACAAGACCCGCAACGGTTATTCTTTCTCCGAAAAAGTTATTTGTTATCGATACGACATCAATTGTGAGATTCGGGTAAAATGAACACATTTTATCCGCCATTTCCTTTATAAGAGGATATGCAAGTTTTCCGGTAACCGCAGTCATTTTTATCTTTTTGTCGGAAAAATCTTCTTTCCTTAGATTGTCAAACGCAAAATTAAAATCCTCAAGTTCGCTTTGAATCATTCCGACACCGTTTGCAAGTTGCAGATAACCGTCATAAGTATCCGCATCGGGGAAATCTTTTTCGGCCAAAAGGTAGAATTCGTCCGAAGCGTGTACGAAATGAATTCCGAATTCTTCATAAGCCTTCTTCTGCCACTTCTCAACGGTTTCGATTACCGAAATCGCATCTTTTTTTTCTATGGGAAGAAGTTCATAAAGTCCCTCTCTGAATTTGGTAAGTCCGACAGGCACAATCGAAACGCTTTCAAGTACCGGAAGATATTTATAAAGTTCCGACAGGGAATACTCAAGTTCCGCACCGTCATTTATGCCCTTGCAAAGAACAATCTGACCGTTCATGGTAATTCCGGCTTCATAAAGTCTGTCGACCTTTTTTAATGCTTCACCGGCAAATCTGTTTCGAAGCATTTCACAACGAAGATTGGGATTCATCGTCTGAAACGATATATTGATGGGTTCAAGTCTGTATCTTATAATTCGCTCGATTTCATCATCGTCAAGGTTAGTTAATGTAACATAATTTCCCTGTAAAAAAGAAAGTCTGTCATCATCATCCTTAAAATACAATGTTTCTCTCATGCCCTTCGGCATCTGATCGATAAAGCAGAAAATACAGTTGTTTTTGCAGGAGTGATAACTGTCAAGGAAACCGTTTTCAAATTCGATTCCCATATCCTCGTCTTCATCCTTTTCGATTTCGACCGTAACCTCTTCTCCCTGTTTGGTACGAACGGTAATCTCAATCTCTTCATCCTGTATAAGATACATATAATCAAGAATGTCTTTTATTTCCTCATTATTGATTTTTACGATTTCATCGCCAATCTCCAATCCGATTTCTTCGGCAATTGAACCTTTTTTAACTTCTTTTATAATATGTTTTTCCTGTTTTCTCATGGCTCTCCAAAAAAACTCTTGCTTTTTTAATCATCTTATAATAGAATAATTTTTGCGGTGCAAATTTGCAAGCATTATTTGGCTCGTTGGTCAAGCGGTTAAGACGCTGCCCTCTCACGGCAGAATCAGCGGTTCGATTCCGCTACGAGCTGTCAAAAAGGTGTCATCAATCGATGACACCTTTTTATTTTTATCAAAACTTATATCTACATAAATTGTATTTTTTTCTTATCTTTAACACATTCATCCAAATACAAATTAATTAACGCCTGATAAGAAATCCCCGTCTCTTCAGCCATTGCCTTAAAATACACAACCGTACTTTTATTCATATTCATTGTAACTTGCTGTTTTTCCTTCTTCGCATAAGGATTTTTGCGAGGATTCAAATTCATAATATCATATTCTTCTCTCATACTATTTTTATCCCATTCGAAACTAATACAATTCATAATTATATTATAATTATATTGTAACTATACGTCAATTATATTTTTGATACACTGTATCCATAATTAATAGGAATCATTCATATAGTTGTCCGTCTATAATTCTGACAATTCTTTTTGCTGATTGTGCGACGTTTAAATTCTTTCATTCGGAAATACTCTGATATTTTCTACTATTTCAAAAGATATCTTAAGATTAGTAAATTTTTCCCCATCGAAATCTCCGAGAATGAGCCGAAACATTCTACCATTTGGAAAGATATCTTCGGATTAGTAGAATTTTCTCCATCGAAAACCCCGGAAATGAACCGAAACATTCTACTATTTCGAAAGATATCTTCGGATTAGTAGAACTTCAGCCATTCCGTAGGCGATTTGCACGAAAAAAGACCATACCTCAAAAGAAGTATGGTCTTTAATATAGTTATTGACATAAACACTTTAGCTTAGATGCTTAAGAAGAAATTGGTTACAAGAATTACTATCATACAGATGGGACAAACGCCGAGAATCATTACTCTGTAGAGTCCCTTTACTCTGAACTTCTTTCCGCCTTCTTCTATTTCATCTTCAACGTATTTCGTCTTTGTGAAGTATCCGATAAGAATGCAGGTAATGAGTGCAACTATCGGCATCATTACATTGTTCGAAATAAAATCGTAGAAATCAAGGAACTGATAACCGAATATTGTTACGTCAGACCATGCTCCGTAGCCGAGAACACTTGTCATTCCCACAATAAGAACTATTAAAAAGCAGATAATCGTTCCTACAATTCTGTTAATATTGTATTTTTTCAAAGCTTCCATCATAATCGAAACCATAGTTTCAAGAAGAGATATCGATGAAGTAAGCGCTGCCAATGCAACAAGAACAAAGAAGAATGAACCTACAATCGTACCGCCCTTCATGGAATTGAATACGTTGGGAAGCGTGATAAACATAAGGCTCGGTCCCTTGTTCAAAGCAGCTGCATCGCCGTTACTGAATACAAATACAGCCGGAACGACAATGAGACCTGCAAGAAAAGCGATTGCGGTATCGAAAATCTCTATTTGTCTTGCCGAACTTTCGATGGAATCCTCTTTTCTCATATATGAACCGTAGGTAACCATAATTCCCATTGCAAGAGACATCGAATAGAAAAGCTGTCCCATCGCAGCAACGATGGTCTTTAAAAACATAGCAAAGGTAAATCCTTCGAAATTAGGCAAAACGTAATATACTACACCGTCCATGGCTCCGGGAAGCGTCATTGTATAAATCGCGATACCGATAATAATAACAACCAAAACCGGCATCAAAATCTTACTTATCGTCTCAATACCCTTCTTAACACCAAGAATTACGACAAGTGCCGTAAGTCCGGCAAAAATAAGGAAATATACGGTCGGCTGTCCGTTAGCAGCGATAAAATTCGAGAAAAACGTACCGTCGTCAGCAGCCGTTGTTACATTTCCTGTAACAAAAGTTACAAGATATTTAAGAACCCAACCGCCTATAACACAGTAATACGGTGTGATTATAAAAGGAACAAGCGAAGCAATGGGTCCCAAAAACGAAAATCCCTTATTTGCATCTTTATACGCACCTATAACCGACTTCCCCGTTTTTCTTCCGAGAGAAATCTCCGTAACCATCAAAGCAAAACCAAAAGTAACTGCCAGCACAACATAAATCAATAAAAAAATACCTCCGCCGTATTTGGCTGCAAGATAGGGAAATCTCCAAATATTTCCAAGTCCTACGGCCGAACCCGCAGCGGCAAGTACAAATCCTATTTTACTCCCAAAACTGTCTTTTTTCTTTTCCATAAAACAAAATACCTTTCACTTTTTTTGCCAACGCACAAAGCGCAAAACACATGAATTATTATAGCTTTTTCCCTTGTTTCTATCAAGAAATCATATCTTTATTTCACTTAAATTTCACCAATCCTTTGTTATACACGCTAAAGGATACTTGTTTATAAAAAACGTATTGGATATAATACAAAATGGTGTCGCTAAAAATAGGACCATATTTTTCTCCGAAAGGAATTCTCTCATAATGAAAACTAAAAAGAATGCTCTTTTATTTATATTTTTTCCTCTTACAATTCTCTTTTACGAATTGTTTCTTCGCCTTTTTGATTCATCGACGCCATTTTTCGATATTGCCCTTTTGCCGATTGTACTTTTTTCAGTCGGTTTGGGATTGTTGATATCTTTTATTCTTTATTTGATAAAGCCAAACATTCTCTCGCGAATTCTTACGGTCATCGTTTGCGCGGTTTTATGGGTTATTTTCTGCGTGGAATACGACTGTCACATTTTCTACGGAATGTATTACGGAATAACCTATGCTTTGTCAATGACCGGACAGGTTATGGGTGATTTTTCATCGGTAGTGTGGGAAGTTGCTTTTAAATATTGGTATATGGAACTTTTCTTTGCGATACCTCTTATTCTTTCATGCATATTCCTTGGAAAAATTATATCAAAAGACAAAAACTTCAAAAAGAAATCATTTGCCGCACTGATTGCATCAATTGTACTTATTGCTTCATCCTCGCTTGTCTCAAGATTTTTGCCTACAAGCAATATTTATACTTATGATTTTACGGCTGACAAATCGGTATCAAATATCGGTCTTATAAAAACCTTCGTTCTCGAAACAATCTACATGGTAACGGGAACACCGGAGGCTCCGCTTATAACAGTTTCGGACGCTCTTTGGGTTGATACAACCGTTACTGACAATACGGGAAAAGAGATTACAAATAACGATACGGGCAGCACTGCAAATGACGATTCCGAATCCGTTTCGGGCGCAAATGAAAACGACGATGTTTCTCAAGATACGGACGAGCCCGAAGAACCCGAAGAAATCGTTTACGGCTATAACGCCTGTGTGGATTTTGCTTCTTTAATCGAAAACGAAACGGATCCCACTCTTTTAAAAATGCATGAATATTTCGGTTCTCTCGAACCTTCCCTTCAAAATGAATACACGGGAATATTTAAAGGAAAAAATCTGATATTTTTGACGGCCGAAGCCTTCAGTCCGTATGCAATCGACGAAAATTACACTCCTACACTTTATAAATTAAGTAACGAAGGCTTTGTATTTACGAATTACTACCAACCTTCATGGTCTCTTTCCACAACCGGCGGCGAATTTGCAAATATGACCGGCGTAATACCCGAATGGATTAATTCCGCAAACTCTTTTACGGTATCCGAGACAAAATACATGCCCTACGCACCCGGCAATCTTTTCGGAAACGAAGGATATGTATGTCGCGCATACCACAACAATTCATTTGACTATTACGAACGCGACAAAACTCATCCCAACCTCGGCTACGATTACAAGGGAATCGGAAACGGTTTGGAGCTTTCCATGAATTTCTGGCCTCAGTCAGACCTCGACATGATACAGTCAACAATCGATGAAGCCATAAACGCATATCTTGAAACAGGAACTCCTTTTCACAATTATTACATGACCGTAAGCGGTCATTGCGGTTATTCCTGGGGCGGAAACGCCATGTCGAAGAAAAACAAGGATTCGGCAATCGAAGCTTTCCCTGACTCATCAATGGAAGTTCAGGCATATAAAGCCTGCCAGAAAGAGCTCGACCTTGCCTTGGAATATCTTATGCAAAAACTTGAAGAGGCCGAAATTGCCGACGATACGGTTATTGTAATGGGAGCCGACCATTATCCTTATGCAATGGCACAAGGCGCATCCGACACTTATATCGAACTTTCCGGCATAGAAGATTCGGAAAAAGATATTTCCAGATACAAAAACACTTTGATTCTTTACTGCTCTTCCATGGAAGAACCTGTTATTATCGACACGCCGTGTTCTTCCATCGATATAGTACCCACACTCGCAAACCTCTTTGGTATCGAGTATGATTCAAGACTTTATTCGGGACGCGACATCTTCGCAACAAATTACGACCCTGCAGTCGCAAGCACCTGCATGCCGCTTGTGATTGCACCAAACGGCGGAAGCTACAGTTTTGTAACCGCGGCCGGCGAATATAACGCTTTTACAAAGGAATTCACTCCGTATGACGGAATTACCGTTGACGAAAATTATGTATCCGAAGTGCAAAAGCTTATGCAGGCCAAATGGAACTACGCAAAACTTATAATAACTAACGATTACTACAAAAACACTCTCGGCATGCCTGATGCCGAATCGGAAAATCTCGAATAAATATACAGAGCATTGAAAAACTCCGCGAAATCAAAAATCCGCGGAGTTTTTTTGTAACATATGAAATTCAATTTATTCGTTATCGGGTTCCCAATCCTTGAAAATATCTTCAATCATCTTATCTTCGGGATCCATCCAGGAATCGTCCATTTTCTTTTCTTCGAAATGGAACTGATTCAAATTCATCTGATACGCAAGAAGAAATCTCTTGAAATGATTTCTTATACGCATTTTTTGATAAATATCTCTTTCCGTTTCCTTTTGATACATAAAGAAATCCATTCTTTTGGCAAGTTCTTCTCTGGCATTGCCGTTATACTGTTCGAACAGTCTCGTTGCCCACTCAATAAGCTGATAATCTTCCTGCTCATCTCCGGAAATCATTCTTAATTCATCAAGTTCTTTAATTTTTTCCTCTATGGATTCGTGTGACAGTTTGACGGTTTCGTCAACTATTACTTCACGTCTGTCAATGGCAAATTTAGGAATTTCCACATCCACAATAAGTATGCCGTTTATGTCATAGGTAAAAGTCACCCAGATTTCCACGATATCGATTGCGTTAGGAATATCTATATGAATTTCTCCGATATTTCTGTTGCCGTTGGCATATCTGTTTTCACCCTGCAAAATCTGAATAAGGATCTTATCCTGTCCGGGATATACCGTGCAAAATCTTTCCCTTCTGCTCACAGGGAGAGCCGTGTTTCTCGGAATCATAAATGACGTCAAATCAAGTTCTCTGTTTATTCTGTTGATTGTTTTGATGCCCATGGAAAAAGGACACACATCGGTAAGGATAACATTTTTGATGTCTTCGTCCCTTTCTTTTATTCCCGCATATACGCCCATTCCCATAGCTACCATGCAATCGGGATTTGATACATAAATATCATCCCTTTCAAGAATCTTTTGGAGATAATGTTTTACAATCGGCATTTTGCTGGAACCGCCAACCATTACAACATCAGTTATTTCATCTATTTCTTTTTGCGAATTGTTTAAAACTTCCTGAATGGGTTTGTAAAGTTTCTTTAATACTGGAGAACAAATACCTACAAGTTCCTTGTTTGATATAGGCAAATCACCGTGAAGCTTATTTGTATGAACATGCATAACAGCCGTATTTTTTTCAGTCAGTTCCCTTTTAACGGCTTCGGCGCTTTCGAGAACAATGTTAAATACCGACGGCGGTACATCCTTTTCCTTCAATCCCTTTCCTTCCAGGAAATGAAGAGCTATTGCTTTATCAAAATCAATTCCGCCAAGTATGTTGTCACCGCTTACGGATACAATCTCAACAACGTTCTCAAATGTCTCAACCATCGAAACATCAAGCGTTCCTCCTCCGAAGTCAAAAACCAAAAGGCATCTGTCGTCATATAAAGAATCCTCTTTTTGACCGTTAGCGCGAATATATCCGAGTGCCGCCGCAGAAGGTTCATTTATGATTCTGTCAACCTTAAGCCCGGCAAGAAGACCGGCATTCTTTGTGGCATTTCTCGCCTTATCATCAAAATAGGCGGGGACACTGATTACAGCTTCCTCAACACTCTCTCCGAGGTATCTTTCCGCATCCTCCTTAAGACTTCTTAATACAAAGGATGAAAGCTCCTCAGGAGTGTATTTACCGTATTTTGCAACACGTCCCATATTTCTTTTGAAAAATTCAAATGTGGAATAAGGATGCGTTACAAGCCTTTCTTTGGCCGTTTTGCCAACATACAGTGTTCCGTTATCATCAACGCTTACAACACTCGGAGTAAGGAATTCTCCGAAAGCATTCGGAATCAATTCCGCTTTTCCGTCTCTCCATACTGTTACAAGACTGTTTGTTGTTCCAAGATCAATACCGATAATTTTTTTCATTACTGTTGTTCTCCGTTATACTCCTCTAATAACTCAAGCATGAATGGTGTACTTTCATTATACATTCTGTCTAACTCCTCATCAGTTATACCGGGCGGATATGTCTCCGTATTTTGTTTTTCACCCGATTGTTTTTCTTCGTCCTTTTTCCACTCTTTATGCACAAGTTCGATTATTTCATCAATATCTTCCTCTCCGTAACCTTCGTCTGCCAAATAATTTCTGATATCTTTATCGTTGTCAAACAAATCAGCCATAATCGTAGAATAAGTTTCATTGCTTACGTATTTTACAAACACTTTTTCTTCTTCATCTTCTTTTGGAAGAAGTTCATTAAAATCTACCGAATTTGTTTGCTGACCCAAATCAGATGCCATAATTTGACCGTAAAGCTCTTGTTTCTTAAGGTCAATATTTTCATTCTTCTTGGTTTCGCCAATGCCCGTACCTTTTATTATCCAAAAAATTAAAAGCACTGCAACCGGAATCAACCTGCCAAGTCTTATGAATGCTCTGCGTTCATCTCTTGCAACCGCTCTTTCACGTTTTCTTTTTTGGGTTTCCGTCTCGTTCAGCTGAATATTAAACACTTGGTCTCTTCGATGTATCGCTTTTTTTAATTCAGCGTAATTAATATCTGATTTAATATTTTCGGATCTTACGTAGTAATTAGCCCTTTCAATATCGGCTTCAACCCTTGAAATAAGCTCCTTTTCAAAATTCAAATGCTGAAAGTAATATGTCAAAGTTTCGACGAAATTTTTTCTTGTCATTGCCCAGGCAAAATCAAAATCGTGTTCCATCTCTATATATGCGTCGGTATATATAACTTTTTTGTCAAAATCGGCAATGGTACGAAGCTTATCCATCATTCGTTGATTTTTTTGTCGAATCAAAGCATCGTCATTTTCCTTGGTTTCATTCTCCTTTTCCTTTTCAATCAAATCATCAACAAGTTCTTTAAAATCATCCGATACCTGTTGATTTTCCTCCTCGACTTTCTTTTCTTCTTCGAGTTTCTTAGCCTCTTCGGCCTTCTTTTCTTCTTCAACCTTCTTTGCTTCTTCGGCCTTCTTTGCTTCTTCAGCCTTCTTTGCCTCTTCTGCCTTCTTTGCTTCTTTATCTTTTACACTCTCGAAAGTTTTTGAAGCGTTAAAACCATTTACCGCATTCAAATTAACGACAAAATCATTCTTTTGAGAATTCAATTCATCAATTATTTCGGAATATGCATCATGTATTTTTCGCCATCCTTCGGGATCGTCTTCAGGATGATGAAGAGTAATCTGCTTCGCATATGCTCTTTTTATCGTTTTTAAGTCTTCTGTAGGCTCAATTCCGAGCAAAGAAAAATTACGTTTGTTCATAAAAACCCCTTTTTATTCCGTTATTTATGACTTTTTTCTCTGAAAATTCCATATTTCCTGTCCGAAAGCAAAAAACCTGCAATCAATAACACAAATCCTATACTAAGAGATACCGTAAGTGATTTGGAATCAAAAGAACTCTGTTCCAATATTCCCGCATTTTCGCCAAGCCACGATATATACATATAGCATACAGACATCGAGTTATTAAGTAAATGAAAAAGTGCGGTAACAAAAATACTTTTTGAATTGTAAATCATGTAAGCCATAAGAAGTCCGAAAAGCGTAACATAAATAAATTGGAACAGATTCAAATGGTATGCCGCAAAAGCAACTGCGGATATTACCCAGACAGTCCAAACGGGAAGTCGTTTTTTAAGATTCATTGAACCGTACAAAAATCCTCTGAACACGATTTCTTCCGCAAGGGCGGGCAAAAATCCGACCACTATCAAAGAAACGGGAAACGATGCGCTTGTGACCAATGTTCCGAGTTTTTCGTTCTGTGCATAAAGCTTAGGGAATTTTTCAATTAAAAACGCTATAAGCGGATTAGCCAGAAGCTTTGCTGCAACAACAAAACAAATTGTACCCAAAATTTCGACAGTTCTCGGTTTCTTCAAAGAAAACAATTCTTTTAAATCGGCTTTTATATACCATGCATAAGCAATCGGCAAAATAAGCATTATAATCTGGCAGACAGCCGCACCGTAAACAGAGTTTTTGAGAAAAATACCTGTTCCGAGGTAATTTGACAAAATGAGTATAAGCGCAAAGAGAAAAACATTGTCTCCCATTCCCGGTATCTGACCTTCTTTCATATTTGCCCTTTTTTCAAAGAGTCTGAAGCTTCTCACACCTTCTCCGAAAAGAATATCCTCCGACGAGAATAGCTTGGTCATTACAAATACGGAAACAATCGTATACACAAGTGTCGCAAGGAAAACTATTAAAATAAGGTCCGCCTTAAAGTTTAATGTAAAGAGTTCTTTTATAAGAAGTGTTACGTTCATTATGGGAACAAGGGCCCATTTGTAATCAAGTTTAACATACGGAATAACCGAAACGCCGGCAGCTAGCATAAATACAAGAAGAATAGGCGTCGTAAGATTGTTTGCCTCTTTTACGCTCTTCGCCGTAAAGTCTACGCAAAGACATACCGCCGAAACAAACATTGTAAAAAGTATTACAAGCGGAAGCATAATGAGAACCGAAGGTATAAATGTCGCAATATCAAATCCACCAAGAAGCGGGCTCGTCGCTTTTAAAGCCGATCCGACAACAAGTCCCATAAGCACAAATGATGCGGCATTCAAAAGAACGGATGCCACACCGATTGTGGTAACCGCAAAGAATTTGGCGAGCATCATTTCAAGATTGCTTATCGGAAGCGTAAGGAGCGTCTCAAGCGTTCCTCTCTCCCTCTCACCGACCGAAACATCGATGGCAATCGTAAATGAACCCATAAGAACACTGACAATCATAAAGAAGGGCATTATGTATCCGATAACCATACCCGTACTCTCTTCTTTAGTTGCATAATTCTGTGTCTCTACGACGAAGGGCTCTTTTGTAAGCTCGTCATATTCGGGAAGCGCTCCCTTCAGTTTATCCTCTACGATTTTTTTTGAATAATCCGTAAATACGGTATTAACCATGGATGACGCATTTGCCGAATCAACATTGGCGTTCATGCAATAAAGCGTAACATCAAAAAATTCATCATTACTTTCAGGTTTAATGATAATGTCATATTCCGAATTCCTTATCATTTTTTCATAATCGGAATCGTTTCCTATTTCCGTTATGGCGAAATGATAATCTTTGTTTTCCAAAGAATCGGAAAGAAGCTTCTTTGATGCCTCGCAAGAATCTGCATATTCGTTCACAACCGCAACTTTATACTCTTTTTCGGTAGATTTTGTAAGAATCGATGTTGTGACAAGAAGACTTCCGAAAAATATAATGGGATACAACACAAGAGGCACCATAACCATAACTATGATGGTTTTAATGTCTCTTAAAATATCCGTTAATTCTTTTTTATATAATGTTCTGACCAGTTTGGTGTTCATATTGCCCTCTTTCGATTAATTTCTGCCGGAAAGCACCTTAAAGGTATCCCTCAAATTGTCTGTACCCGTTTGTTCCATAAGAGACATCGGGGTATCATATGCAATCATTTTTCCTTCATATATCATAAAGATTTTATCGCACAGATACTGGGCCTCTTCCATGTAATGAGTCGAATACAAAACCGTCTTTCCCGCGTTTCTTTCGCTCTTCATGAAGTTCACAATCGCTTCGCTGCTTATGACGTCAAGTCCCAATGTGGGCTCGTCAAAAATATAAATGTCCGGATTGTGAATAAGACATCTTGCAATATTCGCTCTCTGGGTCTGACCCGTGGAAAGCTTCTCTATACGGTTATCGATAAAAGTTTCCATATTGAGTACATCCTTGATACGTTCGATTCTCTGCTCGCATTCCTCTTTATCGATTCCGTATGTATCAGCAAAAATACGAAGCATCTCTCTTGTCGAAAATCTGTTGTAGAGCTTTGTATTACCCGAAAGATAACCGATTCTCTTTTTCTTTTCCACAATGTCAGTTATCTCATTTTGTTCCTTGTCAAAAACAGTCACTTCGCCGGATGTCGGAGTCATAAGTGCCCCGAGCATTCGAAGAAGCGTTGTTTTTCCGGCACCGTTAGGTCCGAGGATTCCCAAAATCTCACCGTCTTTGGCTTCAAGGCTTATATCGTTTACCGCAAAGAATTCTTCTTTTGTCTTCTTTGTAAAAAAATTGCCTTTTTCTTTGTTATCAATATTTCTTGTAAACTGTTTGCACAGATTGTCTGCTTTTATCATCGTTTATCCTTTCGTAAACAACTCTATTATCTTCTCAAGGAATCTTTTGAATCTAATGTGCGGCGGTTCTTTCTTACTTATAATTCCGACCTTCAAGAAATCAATTCCAAACCTTTTGGCCCCGAGGCAGTCTGTAAGAAGCTGATCTCCCACCGCCATAACCTCATTTTTATCAAGGTTCATAATCTCGAGCGCCTTTTGGTAATTCTTCTTTGAAGGCTTGTCCGCCTTGGCTATATACTCCGTCTTTACATTGGGAATAAAAATTTTCACTCTCTCTTCATTGTTGTTTGAAAGAATAAAAATCTTAAATCCCGTCTCATCAAGTCTTTTCAAAAGTTCGTCGGATTTTTCGTTGCAGGGCGCATCATGTGCCACAAGGGTATTGTCTATGTCAAAAATAACACCTCTTTTGCCCTCTTTATAAAATTTTAAAAAGTCGATATCGTATACGGAATCGTATTCGTAATCGGGTTTGAAATTATTAAACATTGTTATTTCCTAACTGTCAAAAAGGAATGAGCTTTGAAGCAAATCCTTCGTATATTCGGTGGAAGGCTTTTCAAATAAAAGCTTCGATTCGCCTTCTTCGACAATTCTTCCGTCCTTTATGATATAAAGATAATCGCACAAATCCTTTACAACCTTAATATCATGGGAAATAAAAAGAATTGCAAGTCCTCTTTTTTCATTTAATCTTTTAAGAAGTTTAACAACCTGCTTTTGTACCGTAACGTCCAAAGCCGACACCGGCTCATCCGCAATAAGAAGAGAAGGATTCGAAAGAAGCGCCATCGCTATTGATACTCTCTGCCTTTGTCCTCCGGAAAGTTCTCCGGGCTTATGATTCTTTACGTTCGCATCAAGCTCGACTTCGGAAAGAATACCGTCGATTATTTTATCTGCTTCGGAAAGTCTCTCTTTATCATTATACCTTATCACTTCCTTTAGAAGCCATCCTACAGTTTTCTTAGGATTAAGAGATGCATAATTATCCTGAAAAATATATCCGAATTTCTTTTTTTCAACAACGCCCTTGTGTCCCGGAAACTGACCTGATATGCATTTGGCAATTGTCGATTTGCCCGAACCGCTTTCGCCAAGAAGTCCGACAACACTGCCTTTTTCGATAAAAAGATTAATATCGAATATGCCTTTATCAGTACCTTTATATACAAAACTTAAATTTTCGCATTTACATACAGTTTCCATAGAATGTTCCTTAAAATATATTCCTTCGCTTCCGAAAAAAATTATCGCTTTAATAAATCAATTCTTTTGTATAATCGTTAGAAGGATTGGTAAAAATACTACCGGTCGTTCCTTCTTCCATAACTTTTCCGTCCTTCATGACGATAACTCTGTCGCAAAGAGCTTTTACGACGTTAAGATCATGGGATATGAACAGAATGCTCATACCGGAATTCTTACTCATGGATTTCAAAAGTTCAATAATTCTTTTTTGAACCGTAACGTCAAGCGCCGTCGTCGGTTCATCGCAAATCAGGAGTTTTGGTTTCATAATAATTGCCGCGGCAATCTGCGCTCTCTGCCTTTGTCCTCCGGAAAGTTCGTGCGGATAAGAGTCGTAGATTCTTTCGGATTCTTCAAGTCCCGCTTCCGAAAGCGCCGAAAGAGCCCGTTTTTTCATTTCTTCCTTATCGATTCCGAGTTCTTTCCTTCTTACTCTCAAAGCCTCTTCAACCTGATATCCCACTTTTAATACGGGATTCATGGAATTTAACGGGTCTTGAAAAACGAAGCCGATATCCTTACCCTGAAGTTCCCTGATTACATTTCTTTTGGAATTAAGAATATCTATACCGTCGAATACTATTTCTCCTGACTTTTTCATGTCTTTTCTGTTTAAAAGACCTGCAATAGCCATGGCTGTCATGCTTTTTCCGGAGCCCGATTCACCGACAATTCCGAGAATTTCTCCGTCATTTAGTACGAAATCAACATCTTCCACCGCAACCTCTGGAAGTTCATGATCAAAAAATTCAATTTTTAAATTGTTTACTGAAAGCATTATGAAAAGAATCTCCGCTTGATATCAAACCCATTCCCAAAAGTAACAAAACAAGTGCCAAAGAAGGCAGAATCGACAAGTAAGGCGCCGTTCTTATATAACCTCCCGCATCGGATAAAAGAGTTCCCAGGGATGCCAAAGGCGGTTGAACACCGATGCCGAGAAAGCTTAATCCCGCCTCAGCCAAAACGGTATTGTTAAAAGCAATAAATATACAGTTTAAAAATGTATCCGTCACATTAGGAAGAATATGAACAAACAATATTCTCCCCGTCGGAACATGTAAAAGCTTCGCAAGCTTAACATATTCCATCTCCTTTTGCTTACGAAATTCCGCTCTCATCATCTTTGCGAAACTCGGGACAATGGAAATTCCGAGTGCCAAAATCACCTGAAGCGTACCGGAACCGAAAAGCGAAACAAAAACAAGTGCAAGAAGTATCGAAGGTATTGCAAAAAGAACATCTGTTATTCCTGACAGAATTTCGTCTATCAAACCTCCGAAATATCCGCATAAAGCACCTATTACGGTGCCTGCAACGGTTCCTATGAAAACAGCGGATATCGAAATAAGAACAGATATTCCCATACCTGTTTGAGTTCTTTTTAAAAGATCCCTGCCAAACTCATCGCAACCAAACAAATGAGTTAACGAAGGTTTTGCA
>JAZQQI010000046.1:0-11015 GCA_045628965.1 Lachnospiraceae bacterium
CCAGAGATTTGCTTACAGCTTCCTTCAGATTCCACCTCACGATGGACACCCTTACTGTTCGGCTATACACTTCCCACTATCTGGGCGTGTTCGGAACTTTCATCCGTTAGAGCGCGCCCATGGCGCGCATACTTAAAAAAGATACTTCTTTCAAAGTATCTTTCCTATTTAACGGGCTTCAAAATCTTTATCGCCTGTTTAAGATTCTTAATTGCAACTTCCGTATGATTTCCGCCGTTTTCGCCGTCCATGGTCCATGCCACCGGCTCTTCGCTTACGATATTAATTTCGGAAGCCTTGAAGTAATACATGTATTCGGCATCGGGTTCTCCCGCGATAAGCGAAGCTATAACCGCGTTCAAATCAGTGGGGTCTTCGGGATATCTTACAAAAATCCCCTCAAACTTTCCGTCATCCAGCAAAACGCCTTTGAAAAGAGGACTCTTGAAACCTCCGACCGATGACGAATTGCTAACCATTCCGTATATGAAGGAGTCTTTAATTACCCTGTCGCCTACGGTAATGGTCAAATCAATCGGCTTAAAATTGCCCATTCCTATCGACCTGAATCCCTCCAGCACATACGCCATGTGTCCGAAGACATTCTTCAAATCCTGTTTCGTCTCATATGACACTTCCGTCAGTATTCCGAATGCGGCAATGTACACAAAAGGCTTTTCGTTAAAAAGTCCGACATCGCACGGAAAAGGCTCGCCGTACACAACCGTTTGCGCGGCTTTTTGCATATTGGAAGAAATACCGATACTTTTGGCAAAATCATTCGTGCTCCCCGCGGGGATATAGCCGAGCGGTATGTCTTTCTTTAACTCTATCATTCCTTTTACGGCTTCATCGAGAGTTCCGTCTCCTCCGGAAACAACAATGATGTCGTATCTTTCGCCTTCAAGCACAATGGTATTCGTCGCGTCTTCTCTGGCTTGTGTGGGATGAACCGTTATTTCATATCCGGCTTTCGCAAAAGTATCGATTATCGAAACAAGATAATTTTTTATTTTTTCTCTGCCCGAATGGGCATTGTACAAAAATAAAAGTTTTTTCATCCTAGTTTTCGCCGCTTAAATACTTCTCGATGCGCTCGATTGCAGAACTCTCATCAGCTCCGTCAACTTCAACCGTTACTTTCTCTCCTGCGTTAAGTCCGAGACTCATCATTCCCATAATACTCTTAGCATTGACTCTTTTGTTACCGTCCGTCTGGATATAAACACTGCTGTCAAACTGACTCGCAACCTGTACAAGCATAGCAACAGGTCTTGCTTCCAAACCGCCTGCCAACTTGATCTCAATTTCTCTTGCGATCATACTGTCCTCCTAATTTTGCTCTCTCTGTTCACGATGATTTTGCGCCAGCTCGCTTATCTTTCTGAGTCTGTGATTGACTCCGGATTTGCCGAGAGGCGGCTTCATTAACTCCCCAAGTTCCTTCAGCCCCACATCGGGATTTTCAAGTCTTGCCTCTGCTACGCTTCTAAGCATATCCGGCAGATTCTCCAATCCGATACATTCATTCAAAAATTCAATATCATCAATCTGCTGAAGAGTCGCTCTGACTCTTTTGGCACTGTTTGCCACTTCACAGTTAGTGATACGATTTTCTTTGTTGGCAATTTCCCTTATTATCATGGTATTCTCAAACTTCATGGTTGCCACGGGTGCATCGACGATTCTTAGAAAATCTCCGATTCCTTCCGTATCTTTGACATAGACAACGTAATATCTGTTCTTTCGAATACTGAGTTTTGCGTCGATACTCAAACTCCGAAGAATCTTCGTTAACTGATTTGCATAAGCTTCCCTGTCAAAAACAAACTCGAGATGAGTGCTTTTTTTAGGATCGCTTATCGTGCCGTATTCCAAAAATGCCGCTTTAACAAAACTTCTCTTGCAACATTCATTCTTCACCAACACCTCGGACACGAGACCATTGATATTTTGGGCTTCGAACCGTGCGTTCAGAATCTTCACAGCCTGCAAAACTATAACAATATCTTCCTGTTTTTTAATCTCAACAGCAAAAAAGCCTTTATTTTCGAAGGCATCAGCACTTATATTAAAGGTTTTTTTCAATAAAGTAAAGTATTTTTGAGCAATTTTTGAATTATCGCTCTTATATAAGAGCGAATTGTCACGAATAACACCTCCGGAAGCAATCAAAACAGCCAATTCGGCTATTTTGCAATGTCTTTGCTTGGGGATGCTTTTAACCAGCTCTTCCTTTACTTCCATAGAAAAAGACATCTGATTATTTGACATACGTATTTCCCACATCCCTGTGCATCAGGGTAACTCCGTAACCGCTCTCATCTTTGAGCGCTTCATAAATTGCATTGGCCAATGTAACGCTTCTGTGTTTGCCGCCGGTACAGCCTATACCGATAACAAGCTGATTTTTTCCTTCTTTTATATAATTGGGAATCAAAAAGTCCAGCATATCCTTCAGTTTTTTAAGGAAAATCTCCGCCTCCTCAAACTGCATTACATAGTCGCGAACCTCGGCGTCAAGTCCCGTTAGATGCTTAAGTTCATCAACATAATACGGATTCGGAAGGAATCTTACGTCGAAAATCAAATCGGCATCCTGCAAAATTCCGTGCTTGAATCCGAATGAAGTAATATTTACCATCAGGGATTTGTAATTCTCGTTTTTGACAAAAATTCTCTCGAGTTCTTCCCTGAGTTCCCTTGTCAAAAGATGCGACGTGTCGATGACATATTCGGCACTCGCCCTTGTTTCTTCAAGTATTTTTCTTTCTCTTTCTATTCCGTCCTCAACCCTTCCGTTCATGGCAAGAGGATGATTTCGTCTGCTTTCTTTGTATCTTTTGAGAAGTGTTTCGTTTGACGAGTCAAGGAAAAGCATTTCATAATCGTATCCCGCTTTTTTCATTTCCGAAAGATTCTGTTTGACTTCATCAAAAGACTGATCTGCACGGACGTCGATTCCGAGCGCAACCTTATCCCGTTCCGAATCGTAAAGAAGTTCGGCAAATTTGGTAATAAGCTGAACCGGAAGATTATCCACGCAATAATATCCCATATCTTCAAGCATCTTCTGAGCGGTAAGTTTGCCTGCGCCGCTCATACCCGTAACAATTACAAATCTCATTATTCTCCCTTCAAAATTCCCCGAGCATAATTACTTCGGGTTCAAGTTTGACCCCCTGTTTTAACTGTACGATATTCTGTACATCTTCAATCAATTTCTTTATGTCTGACGCCTTCGCATCTCCCTTATTTATCACAAAGCCTTTATGCTTCTCGCTTACCGATGCACCGCCTATTGTATATCCGCCAAGACCGCTGTCTTCAATAAGTTTTCCTGCAAAATATCCTTCAGGTCTTTTAAAAGTTGAGCCTGCCGAAGGATATTCGAGCGGCTGTTTTTCTTTTCTTTTTGCGGCAAGTTCCTGCATCTTTGCCTGAATCTCGCGTTCGTTTCCTTTTTGAAGTACCAAAACGCAGCTAAGCGCCGTCATTTCTTTTTCTTTTAGAATACTGTGACGGTATCCGAATTCCATGTTCTTTCCGTCAATCGTAACGATGTTTCCGTCCGAATCAAGCACTGTTACGCTTTCGACAACCTGACTCATCTCGCCGCCGTATGCACCCGCATTCATGTACAAAGCGCCGCCGACGCTTCCGGGAATTCCGCCCGCAAATTCAAGTCCCGTAAGGGAATTCTTCATGGCGCATCTTGCCGCATCCGCAAGGGAAACTCCGGCACCGATTATCATCTTTTCATTCGTCACTTCGATATCTGCCAATTCACCGCCGAGAGTAATAATAACTCCGCGGTAACCCTTATCGCCTGCAAGAACATTGCTTCCTTTGCCGAGAATATAATAAGGAATTTCGGCTTTTTTCGCCGTCTTTATCGTCTTTGAAAGTTCATCCTTATTACAGACCGTCACAAAAAAATCAGCGGGGCCTCCGACTTTAAAAGTCGTATGATTGGCCAGAGGTTCGTCGGTTTTTATATTTTTTTCATCAAGAAATTCAAGAAATAAATCCTTGTTCATCTTTTACTCCAAAACAAGCTTTGCGGCACCGTAAATTCCTGCGTCGTTTCCAAGTTCTGCAAGGGTAAATTTAGCATTCTTGCAACCGCCGAAAGCTATTTCCATGTAATTTTTCTCTATGTAATCAAGAATAATCGTTCCGGCCTTGCTTACGCCACCGCCGATAACGAATGCCTCAGGATTGACAACGCAGGCGATTGAAGAAAGTCCCTTACCGAGAATCTTTCCGAATTGTTCAGCGATTTCGATGGCAACTTCGTCTCCTTCTTTGACTGCGTCCCAAACATCCTTGCAGCTTATATCTTTGCCGCGAAGAGCGCTTGCCTTGTCATCTTTTGCAAGGCGTCTTTTGGCAAGTCTTACGACACCTGTTGCCGATGCGTACATCTCTAGACAGCCTTTATTGCCGCATCCGCAAGTTTCCTCTTCGTCGTCAATCATTCTGATATGACCGATTTCTCCGCCTGCTCCGGTTGAGCCTGCAACAAGCTTGCCTTCGACGATTACTCCGCCGCCGACGCCGGTACCGAGTGTAACCATAACGAGCGATTTATATCCTTTTCCGCCGCCCATCCACATCTCGCCGAGCGCTGCGACATTTGCATCATTTCCTGTTTTAACGTTAAATCCGCAAAGTTTTCCGAGTTCCTCGCTGACATTGAATACGCCCCAGCCAAGGTTGGGAGCCTTATAAATCATGCCCTTTGAATCAACGGGGCCCGGTGCTCCGAGTCCAACGCCCAAAACATCGTTTTCGGGAATGTTCTTTTCCGACTGTTTTTTTCTGATGCTTTCGGCAATATCCGGAAGAATTTTCGTTCCGTTTTCGGATTTATCCGTTACTATTTCCCACTTATCAAGGACTTCGCCTTTTTCCGTAAAAAGACCCATTTTAACTGATGTTCCGCCAAGGTCCACACCAAAAATGTATTTGCTCATTTTATTTCTCCTTAAAAATTATCTTCGTCATCTTCTTCGCGCTTCTTTGCAAGGTTAGATTGTACGCGCTGATAAAGAACCATTGCGGCATTGTAACCCATCTTTTTCTGACGATGGTTAACGGCAGCCGTCTCGCAAATGATTGCAAGGTTTCGTCCGGGACGGATAGGGATGTTGTGACATACGACTTTGTTGCCGAGGTATTCCGTATACTCTTCTTCAAGTCCGAGTCTGTCGTACTCCGTATCTTTGTTCCAATCCGCAAGTTTTATTACAAGGTCAATGTTCTGTGTCTCTTTTACGCTTGAAACACCGAAAAGTGTCTTAACATCTACGATACCGATACCGCGAAGCTCGATAAAGTGCTTCGTTGTCTCGGGAGCCGTACCGATAAGCGTATCTTCGCTGACTTTTCTTATTTCGACAACGTCGTCGGTTACGAGACGATGGCCTCTTTTTATAAGTTCCAAAGCCGCCTCGGATTTACCGATGCCGGACTCACCGACGATAAGAACGCCTTCGCCGTAAACATCGACCAAAACGCCGTGTACGGAAATGCAGGGAGCAAGCTTTACGTTAAGCCATCTGATAATCTCTGCCATAAAAGCTGATGTCGTTTTCTTCGTCATAAACAAAGGAACGTTATTTTCTTTTGCATATTGCATGAATTTCTCGTCCGGAATAAGGTCACGGCAGAAAACCACGCAGGGAATCGGGAAGCTCAAAAGCTGTGAATAAATCTCATCCTTTCTTTCGTCGCTCAATTCCATCATATATTTATATTCAACGAAACCGATTATCTGAAGTCTGGTCGCTTCAAAGTGTTCAAAGAAACCAGCGAGCTGCAGCGCGGGACGGTTAATATCCGGCTGCTTAATCTTTATTCCCGTAATGTCGATTTCGGGAGTCAACGGTTCCAGTTTCATCTTCTCAACTATTTTTGTCAAACTTACACTTGCCATACGCACCTCCTTGGTTTACACACCATTTTTATTATACGATAAATAGAAAAATCTTTAAACCGTTTCATGTAACTCTTCTCTTTTTCGGAAAAATTCATATATCGTTTCGGCTACGTTTTGGGGTATTCCTTCCGTTTCCGCGATTTCTTCGACGCTCGCTTTCTTCAAATCGTCTATTGTGACGAACTTTTTCATCAAAGCTTTGCGACGTTTCGGACCTATACCCTCAATATCGTCAAGAATCGAGTGAACCTGCTCTTTAGTTCTAAGCGACCTGTGATACTCGATTGCAAAGCGATGTACTTCATCCTGAACGCGTGTCACGAACTTAAAGCATTCCGAATGAATGTCGATGGGAATCTCTTCATCCCTAAAAAGGAGCCCTCTGGTTCTGTGCCTGTCGTCTTTAACCATTCCGCACACCGGCACATCGATTCCGAGTTCCTTAAGCACATCCTCCGCCACATGGACCTGACCTCTTCCGCCATCCATCAAAATAAGGTCCGGGAAAATGGCAAAACTTGTCATTTTATCCTCTTCTATTTCATTCAGTCCGTGCGAAAATCTTCTCGTCAAAACCTCGTACATTGAAGCATAATCGTCCGGTCCCTCGACTGTATTTAATTTGAATTTTCTGTAGTCGCTCTTTCTCGGTTTGCCGCCTTCGTACACAATCATCGAGCCTACGCTGTTGAAGCCCTGCGTGTTCGAAATATCGTATGACTCGATTCTGTCCGCTTTGTCGATTCCAAGAATTTGGGCGAGTTCCTCTGTCGCCCCCTTCGTTCTGGCTTCTTCGTTCTTGTGCTTTTCAGCATCTCGTTTTATAAGCATTTCGGCATTCTGATGCGCAAGCAGAAGCATTTTTTCCTTCTGCCCTTTAACCGGCGTCTTTATCGATACCTTTCCGCCCCTTTTGCCCGAAAGCCACTCTTCAAGAAGCTCGCACTCTTCTATTTCTGCAGGAATAAAAATTTCTTTTGGAATAAAAGGAGTTCCCGCATAAAACAGTTTGATAAAACTGACCAAAACGTCCTCATCCGTTTCTTCGTTGGCGCCCTTCATGTAGAAGTGTTCTCTTCCTATAAGTCTGCCTTCTCTCACGAAAAATACCTGTACAAGTACGTCCGTATCATTTCGGGCAATTCCTATATAATCCTTGTTTTCACCGTCGTTATCGGTTATTTTTTGCTTTTGCGCTATAAAAGATGCGCTTTTTAAAAGGTCTCTGTATTTTGCCGCTTCTTCGAATTCAAGATTTTCGGATGCGTCGTTCATTTTTTTCTCAAGTTCTTTCAAAAGTGCATCATAATTTCCGCCAAGGAATGATAACGCCTGCCTTACGTTTTCTTTATATTCTTCTTCCGAAATCCTGCATTCGCAAGGTGCGTCGCACTGTTTCATATGATAATTAAGACACGCTCTGCCGTTTGGAGTCGAACCGTCGATATTTTTGTTGCAGGTTCTTAATTTGTACATTTTTGCAAACAAATCGACGATGTCTCCGACCGCGCCCTGTGCCGCATAAGGGCCGAAATACCTGGCTTTGTCCTTTTTTATCTGCCTTACTATGAGAATTCTCGGGAATTTCTCCTGCACCGTTACTTTGATGTACGGATAAGTTTTGTCGTCTTTTAAAAGGGTATTGTATTTGGGTGAATATTCCTTGATAAGATTATTTTCAAGTACCAAAGCTTCAAGCTCCGTGTCGGTGAGAATATAGTCAAAATGGTCTATGAGACTTACCATCTTTTGAATCTTCGGTGTTCTTTTGACAGAATCGCGAAAATAAGACCGCACCCGATTTCTCAGGTTTACGGCCTTACCCACATATAAAACGCCCCCCTTAACGTCCTGCATGATATACACGCCGGGCGTCTTGGGGAGTTTTTTCAATTCTTCTTCAATCTGATCACTTTTCATTCCCGTCTTCTTCGTCGAACTTGAATGCTCTGTTTTGAATATATTCGGATATTTCCTTCTTGAGTTCAGCTTTTGCTTTCTCTAATTCTTCCTGCTCTTTTTGGAAGTTTTCCTCTTCCTTCGAAAGCGAAGTTTCGTCGGAATTTTCATTTTCCTTTGATGAATCGTCATCCTCTTCCGATTCGTCGGCTTCAATTTCTTTTGTACCGTTATCTTCTATATCCTCTGAAAGAACGGTATTGTCTTCCACCGAAGATTCACTCTCATCGGAATCAGATACATTTACTTCGGGCTTTTCGCTTTCCGTCTGCTCCTTCGCATTTCCGCCTGTATTATCGGCTTCGGTCTTCGCTTCGTTATCGGATGCGATTTCCGTATCGTCCGAAACTGTTACGTCAATTTTCTTTCTATCGCCGATGGTTTTGGGAGGCGGTACGGGAATTCCTTTTTCCTTGCAATAAATTTCCATGAATTCCTTGCCTGTAATAGTTTCTTTTTCTATTAAATATTCGGCAATTTTATCCATAATGGCACGGTTTTTCTTAAGTAATTTCTTAGCTTCATCGTAGCAATCCGCAAGAATGTCGATAACTTCCTGGTCTACTTCAGCCGCTGTTTTATCGGCACAATTCATAACGGTTCTTCCGTCAAGATATCTGCTTTCGACTGTCTCAAGACCCACAAGACCGAATTTCTTACTCATACCATACTGAGTAACCATACTTCTCGCAATGTTTGTAGCTTTCTCTATATCATTGGAAGCACCCGTCGTAACCGACTTAAATACAATCTCTTCGGCTGCACGTCCGGCAAGAAGTCCTACGAGCATATCATGAAGTTCTTCTTTGGAATTGAGGTATTTCTCCTCTTCCGGAACATGCATAACGTATCCGAGAGCACCCATGGTTCTGGGGACAATCGTGATTTTTTGAACAGGCTCTGAGTTCTTTTGAAGTGCGCTTACAAGTGCATGTCCGACTTCATGATAAGATACAATCTTTCTTTCCTGTTCGCTTAAGATTCTGTCTTTCTTTTCTTTACCGACAAGTACAATTTCGACGGCATTGAAAAGATCCTTCTGCGAAACATATTCTCTCTTATTTTTAACTGCAAAAATTGCAGCTTCGTTAATCATATTGGCAAGGTCTGAACCTACGGCACCGCTTGTAGCCAAAGCTATTTCGTCAAAATCAACCGTCTCGTCAAGAAGCACATTTTTGGCATGTACTTTGAGAATTTCGACTCTTCCCTTAAGGTCGGGCTTTTCAACAATGATTCTTCTGTCAAAACGTCCGGGACGAAGAAGTGCTTTGTCAAGAATTTCCGGTCTGTTTGTTGCAGCAAGAATGATAATACCCTTCTTTCCGTCAAAACCGTCCATTTCAGAAAGGAGCTGATTAAGTGTCTGCTCACGCTCTTCGTTGCCTCCGCCGAATTTGGAATCACGGCTTCGGCCTATTGCATCAATCTCATCTATAAGTATGATACAAGGTGCATTTTTCTCTGCTTCTTTGAAAAGGTCACGGACTCTTGAGGCTCCGACACCCACGTAAAGTTCAACAAAATCCGAACCCGTAAGTGAGAAAAAGGGAACATGTGCTTCACCTGCTACTGCTTTGGCAAGAAGCGTTTTACCTGTTCCGGGAGGGCCCACAAGAAGAGCACCTTTGGGAAGTTTTGCACCGATTTTGACATATTTGTCGGGATTATGCAGGAAATCTACAACTTCCTGAAGCGACTCTATGGCTTCATCTTCGCCTGCAACATCTTTAAAAGTTATTCCCGTTTCTTTTTGAACGTATACTTTGGCATTTGATTTGCCGACATTCATAATTCCGTTAAATCCGTCAGAATTCGAAAGCTTTCTTACTATAAAGAAACCTATCAAAAGGAACACCACAACGGGAAGAATATATGACAATACAAAATACCATATTTCCGATGAGTTGTCGGGAATAACTCCTTCTACAGTTATATCTTTTTCCAAAAGACGATTCGTAAGAGTATCATCATCTTCAACTTTGCCCGTATATAACGAGGGCGAAGAAATTGCAATCAGTGAATTTGCACCCTTCTCATCAGCGGGAACAATTTCAATTGTAGAAGAGCCGATTATAACTTTTTCAACCTTCTCTTCCTCTACCATCTGCAAAAATTCATTATATGAAATCTCGGAAGATGAATCTGTTTTAAAAAAATTGAATATCCAGATTATTCCGAGAACTATTGTCACTATAAATAAGAAAACGGTCAAAAAACCGCCTGATTTTTTATTGTTATTATTATTGTTGTTATTATTATTATTCTGATTCTGATTATTATCCATATTATCTCCGATTTTTAATTCATTATTTAAGAAAAAAGCCCTAAACTAACGTTTAAGGCTTAGAGGCGCGAACCGGATTTGAACCGGTGATCAAGGTGTTGCAGACCTACGCCTTACCGCTTGGCTATCGCGCCACAACACGTATATTATAATAAAATAACTTGCATAATGCAAGTATTTGTTACTTTACCTCCCCCAGTTGGACTTGAACCAACGACATCATGATTAACAGTCATGCGCTCTACCGACTGAGCTATAGAGGATTATTTCTTCATATTGAAACCTTCAAAACTAAATACAGAATTCTTTAAATTAGATCCAAACCTAACCTGGATAAGCTTTCGACCTATTAGTAACCATCAGCTGAATGCATTACTGCACTTACACTCCCAGCCTATCAAACACGTGTGTCTACATGTGGTCTTACTTGATTAACTCAATGAGATATCTTATCTTGTGGCGGGTTTCACACTTAGATGCTTTCAGCGTTTATCCCTTCCAGACTTGGCTACTCAGCTATGCACTTGGTAATGCAACTGATGCACCATCGGTCTGTCCATCCTGGTCCTCTCGTACTAAGGACAGCTCCACTCAAATATCTTCCGCCTGCGACAGATAAGGACCGAACTGTCTCACGACGTTCTGAACCCAGCTCGCGTACCACTTTAATGGGCGAACAGCCCAACCCTTGGAACGTACTACCGCTCCAGGATGTGATGAGCCGACATCGAGGTGCCAAACCTCCCCGACGATGTGAACTCTTGGGGGAGATCAGCCTGTTATCCCCAGGGTAACTTTTATCCGTTAAGTGATGGCAATTCCACT
>JAZQQI010000047.1:0-45572 GCA_045628965.1 Lachnospiraceae bacterium
CTCAAGATGAGATATCCCTGTAGCAATACATAAGACCCCTTGAAGACGACGAGGTAGATAGGGCCAAGGTGTAAGTACAGTAATGTATTCAGCTGATGGTTACTAATAGGTCGAGAGCTTATCCAAAGGAAGATGTTATCACAGGTTAAGGATTAAGTTCTTCTGTTTTGTATTCAATTTTCAAAGTTTGTGATATAATTGAATATCATATGGCCTCATGGCTCAGTTGGTTAGAGCGCCGCCCTGTCACGGCGGAGGTCGAGGGTTCAAGTCCAACTGGGGGAGCTTAAGAGGTTCGATTCATGAGAATTGGGACATCAAACTTGGCTCCGTGGTCAAGCGGTTAAGACATCGCCCTTTCACGGCGGTAACACGAGTTCAATTCTCGTCGGAGTCATTTCTTTCTGAATAGAAAGATAATCTTGATTTAATCCGACTGATTATGTATACTATACTTTGTCGGAATTAATTACGCCGATGTGGCTCAATTGGCAGAGCAGCTGATTTGTAATCAGCAGGTTAACGGTTCGAGTCCGCTCATCGGCTTTTTCCTTATAATTAAGGACAGTACCCGAAAGGGGTGCGGACCTTTAGCTCAGTTGGTTAGAGCAACCGGCTCATAACCGGTCGGTCCCGGGTTCGAGTCCCCGAAGGTCCACTACAATTTGGCCTAGTGGCTCAGTTGGTTAGAGCGCCGCCCTGTCACGGCGGAGGTCACGAGTTCGAGTCTCGTCTGGGTCGTAAGAGTTAATCTCTTATTAATATTGGGAATTAATTTCCTGCACGTGGGGTCTTAGCTCAGCTGGGAGAGCATCTGCCTTACAAGCAGAGGGTCACAGGTTCGAGCCCTGTAGGCCCCACTTTTTCTTTATAATATGCAAATTGCCAAGCCGGCGTGGCGGAACTGGCAGACGCACAGGACTTAAAATCCTGCGGGACTTATACTCCCGTACCGGTTCGATTCCGGTCGCCGGCATTTTGAAAAGATACTGTAAGCTTCAACTGAGGTTTACAGTTTTTTATTTCATATTTCAGAGTTTATGGTTATAATTATCGGTACTATTCCTAAGAAACTTGAACAGATATAATATATTTAAAGTTAAACTTACTTTAAAATTGAAACGGATTTGGAGAATTTATGAAATTGTATTTGGCTCCGATGGAGGGCATTACAGGTTATATTTACAGAAATGCATATAATAAATATTTTGGAAATAATATCGATAAATTTTTCACTCCTTTTATTATGTCGCACGAAAAAATCGGAATGAGCAATAAAGAAATTGCGGATGTATTGCCTGAAAATAACAAAGGGCTTACACTGATTCCTCAGGTTATGACGAATTCGTCGAAGGAATATTTTCAGATAGAAAAGGAGTTGGCAGATTTAGGTTATAATGAAATTAATCTTAATTTCGGATGCCCCTCAAAGACGGTTGTCACAAAGAAACGCGGTGCGGGAATTCTTTCGGATACCGATTTAACAGAAAAACTCTTGTATGAAATCCATGAAAAAAGTAATATGACTGTGTCGGTCAAAACGCGTATCGGCTATTCTGTTACTGATGAATTTTATGATTTGATTGAGATTTTTAATAAATTTGAAATGGGAGAACTTATTATTCATCCGAGGCTTCAAAATGAATATTATAAAGGCGAACCTCATTTAGAGATATATGAAGAAGCGCAAAAGATGAGCAAGAATCCACTCGTTTATAACGGCAATATTTTTTCCGCAAAGGATTATATAAAACTTTCGGAAAAATTTGCGCTTGTTAAAACAACCGGTGTTATGATTGGAAGAGGCGCAATCGCAAATCCTTTTATTTTTGGTGAAATATGCCAAAATGGCGAACCCGACCGAAAAATACTTCTTATGTTTTTGGAGGAACTTACGGATGCATATGCAGAATATATGTCCGGAGATATACCTGTTCTTTACAAAATGAAGGAAATATGGGGGATGATATGCTCTGATGAATCCAATTACGAAAATGTATTTGATTTTGACGAAAAAATGATGAAAAAACTAAAAAAATGCAACACACTTAAAGAATTTTCATCAATACAAAAAAGTTTGCTTTGTTAAACCATAAAAGGGTATGATACTTGTCGTGTAAAAGTATGAGAGGAATGAAAATGAAGAAACAAACAGGAAACTTACTCTGTATAAACAACACAATTTCAAAAGAAACGAGTATATACTATGTTTCAAGCGACAATAGCTTTGGATATGAGATAAAAAGTGTTGAATCCGAAAACAATAAACTTTTGGATGCATACAATTAACTGAGAGTTATAGAAAAAGGAGGAATAAATCTTGGATAATACAATCTATATGCGTAAAGGCGATGCATACAAATATGTAATTAATCAACGAAAGGACGGGAGATGGGTTGTTGATTACTACAAATTGATTCCGGGACCGGACTTCAGAGAGACATCTTATTACTATTTTGATGAATGCCTTTATTATTATGCTTCAGAAAGAGGAACCAAGGAGATTACAGACCCGGATATTCTTGGCAAAATAATCGTATCAAAGGAAAAAGATGTAATAAGGGATTGGTATTTAGAAAAGGATGAACAAATTTACGGTACTGACGGAAAGAACGGGGAAGGAAAATCGAGGAAAGAATACTTTGATGAATTATATATTCTTGGAAAGAATGCAGTTGAAAACAAAAGAGATTTTGGCTATTTTTCCATGAAAGATTGGGCATTGGAAAATATCGGATGCTTTTTCAGACCGTATGATTACGGATTTAATTCTGACAGAGAAGAATACGATATTGAAGGACTTGAAGGAAAGTCGGATGATGATGAAATAATAATAAAATACAAAACATGGGGAGGTACTCCGCAAAAATGGCTTGAATTGCTGGCTTCCAAATGTGATTTTCGCTTTGATGAAAGCGATCCGAAAAAGTGGCACGCAAGGCCTATTATGTTTAAAGCCGTAAATAAAGAGATAACAAGAGGGGAAAAATATAAAGTTAAGTATAGTAGAGGCAGTGCTCTAAAAGAGGTGTCTTCCGAGGAAGAATACTTTGATACAAAAGAAGAAGTATTCGATTATATAATAAAAAAATATACAAAATATAAATATCTTTATACACCGGTTGACAGTTGGATTAATCTGAGCCCGGGATATTTGTTTATGATATTAGATAAAGAAAATTATTATTTTGATGAAATGACCATAATATCTTTCAAGGTGTGGGATAATGATACCGAAGAAAAAGAGGATATTTCTCAGATTGAAGGCTATATACGCCAAATAAACACGGAAAGCTATAGAGTTCCGGCAAAAAGAATACCTGCTTGGGAAGAAAAACTTAGAATAGTAAATGAAATGAATGCAAAAAAAAGTCACCCGTTAGAAAAATATGAGGAAGAGGCTGAAATATTGAAAGATGCCTTGAATATTGAAAAGTACGGAACATTGAATATCGTTTGATTTTGATGGTTCAAAAGAAAAATGGTATAAATAATTGGTATAATTACAAGCAAATTTATGTAAAGAGGTAAAAGAAGAATGGAAAATCAATTTGAAAACGGGGAAATAATGGAAAATGCCGAAATTAAAAAATCAAAACTTGCAACGGCTTCGCTTGTTTTGGGTATTGTGGCGACGGTATGGATTCCGGGTGTTTTTATCGGTCTTGCGGGACTTATTGTTTCGATAATAAGTCTTGCCAAAAAGAAAAAACCGAAGGGAAAAGCCATTGCAGGCTTGATTCTTTCGATTGTGGGACCGATTCTCGGAATTATAGCTGTCGTTGTTATAGTACTGGTAACCGGTTTTGGAGCGTCACTTTTGGGCACATTGGGACTGACGGCTTTAATGGGTGCAGCCATTCAGGATTATGATTTTGATCCGGACAACTACTCGTATATTTCTGCAGATACAACGGGAATAACAAATAATAATAACGATGACACTTCATCCGATATCGATTACAGCCTGTATGATGACTACAGAGAAACGTACGGCGCAGATATGACCGATGAAGAATGGGAAGAATTCATTGAAGCTTATTCGGCTATTTTTGGCGGAACCGAATATGATGATTGGCTTTTCGGCGGTCTTGGAGACTATGGAACCGGAGATAATAATGACAATATCGATTTGGGCGTAGATCCGAGTAATGTAGAAAGTTATACCGGAGTAATCGGCGATGTAATGTATACTGTTCCGAGTGATTATACATTGGCCAGAGGTGACGGAAGTTATTGCGTGTATATTAAAGACAATACCGAATACGAAATTCCGGCGTATACGTTCAATATAGAAGGTGTTAAACCCGAACAGATTCTTGAGGATCTTGAAATAGATTATGGTTATACCAATTTTTCGGTAATTAAAAATTACAATGATGAGTGGGATTATGCGACATTTGAGAATATAAACGAATACGGAGAATATCAGTTCAGCGTAGCTGCTTTTTCAAGGGAATCGGAAATATTTGTATGGCTAATGGTAAGGCCTTCAGTAAACGGGTATACTTCCGAGTGCCAGGATTTGATAGACATGATGGAAAATATGCACTATTGGAACTATTGATATTGAAAATATAAAAATTACCTGATGGGATTGACGGCTTTGCAAAATGAGTCGTGAATCCCATTTTTTTATTCGTTACCAAATGTTATTTGTTCGTGAGAAAGCAAATTTACTTGTTTTTTTGAGTGATATAATGAAGCGTCGTGTCAAAACGGAATATGATAAAAAAGAGAATCTGACGCTGTTTTGAAGTATGGCAAAATCAATTAATTTTTTGTGTGTAAAGATGGGAGAAAACAATGAAAAAAGCTTATTTGAAACTAATGAGAGCAGCATCCGCCGTTGCCTTTTTTGTGGCAGTGTTCATGGCATTTACGATTCGAGTCAATGCAAGCGGAGTTAACACAACAATTTGGGATTACAAAACAGAAAAAGCACATTTAAGTTCATATGACAAATATTCCTGTAACCAGGAGGCATTCAAAAACACCGAATGGAAGATTTTAAGCGAAAGCCAGCTTAAGGAGATTTCACAAAGCTCAAGCAAGGTCAATATTAAACTTGATTGCTCAAATCCCGCCTCGGGAGATGTTCTTTTTGTCATGAATACGAAAAACGGCGTATTGGCGTACAGAGCTTTTATGAATATGACGTTTAACGGGAAAACCAATCCTTACATTAATTTGGAAAAGATTGATTATTATGCCGGAACGGGCGGAACTGTTTTTTATGTAAGATGCGACCCCGTAAGAAAGACTGAAGTAACCAAAACGTATCTTCGCAGAGAAAGAAACGGTCAGGAAATCGGCTACGTATATACTGTGGTAAATCCCAAGCATGATTTTAAATTGACTGTAAATGAAAATTCCGCAATGGACAAGCCGGAGATTAATTACAAATATTCGTACCAAAAGAGAAAAGGCAGCAATAATACATATGACCTTGTTCTTACGATAACCGTTTCGAAAACAATTACGGGTGCACCGAAGCAAAACTACGGTCTTTCAACTTCATACTTTGAAGTAATCATTACGGAAGCCACACTTCCGAAAAAAATGGATACGTTTGCGTTTGTATATCATTACGATAAAACAACAGCAAAGCGTCCTGAAATGAACGGATGTTATGTGATTGAAGCGTATGTTAACGGATGTATTGTTGAATACATCACTTACTGTTAAATCGAAATATTACGAAGCCCCAATGTAGGAATTATTGTATTTTTGCATTTAGAGCCCTTGCGGAATTTAAAATGCATAAAAGGCATACACCAACATCGGCAAATACA
The DNA here is from genome assembly GCA_045628965.1 of Lachnospiraceae bacterium. Lineage (GTDB taxonomy): Bacteria > Bacillota > Clostridia > Lachnospirales > Lachnospiraceae > UBA3766. Next base: position 5,796 of record JAZQQI010000047.1, read on the forward strand.
GCCATATACATATTGCTTAATCCGAAAACGATTAAAATAAGGACCAAAACTTTAACGGCCAGGGAGATAACGATATTCTCCTTGGCTATTTTTTTAACTTTTTTGGCAAGTTTTATTGCTAAAGGAAGCCTGTCAGGGGAGTCATTCATAAGTACCACATCGGCGGCTTCGATAGCGGCGTCGGAGCCGAGTCCTCCCATGGCAATGCCGATGTCGGCCCTCCTTAATACGGGCGCGTCATTCATTCCGTCACCGACGAAAGCGACGGTACCTTTCCCCTTGCTTTCGAGTATTGTCTCGAGCATTTGAACTTTATCAACGGGAAGAAGAGAAGCAAAATATTTATCAATCCCTAAATCCTTAGATACGGATTCGGCAACTTCGGAGGAATCGCCTGTTAACATTATATTTTCGCCAACTCCCAGGTCTTTCAAATCGGACAGAGCTTTCTTTGAATTTTCCTTAAGTGTGTCGGCAATAACCATGTAACCTAAGAAAACGTCATCTGCAAAAATGTAGCAATAAGTCCCGCACATTGTTTCATCGGGAAGGCTTACTGATTCAAAGAATTTTTTGCTTCCGATTTGTATTTTTTGATTGTTTACAAGACATTCGATTCCTTTTCCGTCAATAACCTTAAAATCGGAAATAGCAGATTCGTCGATTTTGCCCATGTAAGCCGCACAAACGGAACGGGCTATGGGGTGCGCGGAATAAAATTCGGCGTGAGCGGCAATTTTTATAAGGTCGGCTTCTTCAAACAAAGGGTTGACCGAGGTAGTCATAATTACCGAGAAGTCCCCGTTTGTAAGGGTTCCGGTCTTATCCCATACAACTTTTTCGAGTTTTGAAAGCGAGTCGAGAAAATTAGAGCCTTTTACCAAAATTCCGTTTTTGGAAGCACCGCTTATGCCTGAAAAATATGTCAGCGGAATTGAGATTACCAAAGAGCAAGGACAGGAAACCACGAGGAATGAAAGTCCTTTACGAAGCCAGAAGGTTAAATTCTCGCTAAACGACAAATCGGGCGCTTTGAAGAACAAAGTCGGAATTAAAACAATAAGAACAGCCAACGCGACAACTATGGGAGTATAAACCTTTGCAAATGATGTAATAAAATTTTCCGAGGAAGATTTTCGTTCCGAAGCATTCTCCACAAGTTCGATGATTTTGGAGGCCGTGGATTCACTGAAAGTTTCGGTAACACGCATGCTGAATTCTTGGTTTTGGTTAACAAAACCCGAAAGGACAATATCTTCGGGCTTGACGTGACGTGGAATGCTTTCGCCTGTGAGATTTGCGGTGTTGACGTCGGATTCGCCCTCGAATAAAACGCCGTCAAGCGGTATTTTTTCACCGGGAAGTATGTAAATGATGTCGTCTTTTTTTATGGATTCCGGGCTGACTCTTTTGATTTCGCCGTTAACTTTTATATTGGCGTAATCGGGTCTTAAGTCCATAAGTGCCGTAATGTTTCTTTTTGATTTGGATACTGCGAGGCCTTGAAGAAATTCTCCCAGCGAAAAAAGAATCATTACGAGAACAGCTTCAAAGTATTCTCCGATAGCGAAGGCTCCTATTGAAGCGACGCACATAAGAAAACTTTCATCCATGAGCTCCAGATGAAAGATGTTTTCCAGGGCTTCGAAAAGAATGTCGTATCCTGCTGTGAGGTAAGCAATTACTAGGATGACAATTCCTGCGGGGGTTGAAATTTTGAGAATGAAAAATCCGCATACAAGAAGAATGACGGAAAGTACAAGTCTTGTGATTATAATTGCAGATTCTTTTGACGAATGATCGTGTTCATGATTGTGTCCGTGCGCGTGACTGTGATTATGTTCGTGTTCAGATTCGTGACTGTGATTGTGCTCGTGATTATGTTCATTGTTGTGATTGAAGTTTTTATGCTCATCGTGCTTCTTGCTATTTTGATTGCACTCACATTTATTTGATTTAGTCATGTTAATCACTCCTTGTTTTTATTCTGAAATGTGTTCAAGTCCTACTTCGACGATCAGTTTGATGTGTTCGTCAGCGAGGGAATAGAAAACTTCCTTGCCGTCCCGTCTGCTTTTGACGAGAGCGGAACGCTTTAAAATCGAAAGTTGATGGGAAACTGCAGATTTTGTCATATTGAGACACACGGCCAAATCGCAAACGCACATTTCGGATTTATCGAGAGCCGAAAGAATTTTGATTCTTGTAGCGTCGGCAAATATTTTGAAGAAGAGTGCAAGTTCTTCGCTTAAGGCTTCGTCTATGATTTTGTCCGATACCTTGTTTACAATATCTTCGTGTATGATGTTGCAGTCGCATGCGACGGTGTTCTGATGCATGTAAAATCCTCCGATTTATGTTTTCAACATTATAGTTGAACAACTGTTCAACTGTCAAGAGCTTCATGTGTAATTACATCAAAAACGGCAAAAACGTGAGATATGTTGTAAAAAACAAGTTCGCGAGGAAGTGAATTACAACAGTAAAGGTAATTTCCGCAAAAATGTTGTAATAGTTTCGCGGAGAGGGGTGTAAATTACAACCAAGAAAGCAAAATCGCGAGATATGTTGTAAAAATCAACCTCGCGGGGAAGAAAATTACAACAGTAAAGGCAATTTCCGCGAAAATGATGTAATTGGCTCGCGGCCGGGAATGTAAATTACAACATATTTAGCGAAAACGCGAGATATGTTGTAAACGACTGCCTGCAGACTTAAAAGAAATGAAAAAGCTTCCGATTTGAATACCATGTTACTTGCCGATATGGTAAAATAGACAAGGTGGTGAGCGTATGTTTTTGAATGATTATTTGAGAAATCAATACGGAGAAAAGGTATACAAACTGTCTTTTGACTTGGGTGCAACTTGTCCTAACAGAGACGGGGTTCTTTCGACGGGCGGATGTGCGTTTTGTTCCGAAGGCGGTTCCGGCGATTTTGCGGTAAGCGCTGATGACGAAAACTTCAATGAACAAATTGAAGAAGCCAAAAAGAAAGTGGCGGCTAAAACCGATTGCAGGAAATTTATAGCATACTTTCAAAGTCATACCAACACGTATCTTTCAGGTATAATAACAATCGACTATCTTGAAAAGGTTTTTACGAAAGCGGCAAACAATTCCGAAATCGTGGGGCTTTCAATAGGAACGAGGGCCGACTGTATTGATGAAGAAATTGTATCGTTACTTTCAAAAATCAATAAAATCAAGCCGGTTTGGGTTGAAATAGGACTTCAGACCGTTTCGGACAAAACAAGAGACGAAATGAATTGTTGTTTTTCGTTGTCGCAATTTGAACAAAGTTTTGAATTGTTGAGAAAGAACAATATAAAAACAATAGTTCACATGATAGTCGGACTTCCGGGAGATAATGAGGAAGATTGGATGAAAACGGCTGAATATATTGCAAAAATTCACCCGTTCGGAATTAAAATTCAACTTTTGCACGTTCTAAAAAATACAAAACTTGCCGAAATATATAAAAATGGTCAATTTTCTGTGCTATCCATGGAGAAATATACGGACATTTGTGTTAAAATAATAAAGGTGTTGCCTGAAGACATTGTTATTCACAGAATGACTGGGGACGGTCCGAAGGAAATACTGATAGAACCGAAATGGAGCTCCGACAAAAAGAGGGTGCTCAATACAATTAACAAAAAACTTAGGGAAAACGAATAAATGGGGGAGGTTAATTATGCAGGAATTGGAAAAGCAGTTTCACATTCATTGCAAAGAAGGTGATGTGGGAAGATATGCGATACTTGCGGGAGATCCGGGAAGGGTGCCGGCAATCGCCGAACTTCTTGATGAAGCAAAGCAAGTGGCGTATAACAGGGAGTTTAACGTTTATACGGGATATCTTGAAGGGGAAAAGGTTACGGTATGCTCAACCGGTATCGGCGGACCTTCCGCTTCGATAGCCGTTGAGGAACTTCATAATCTCGGCACGGATACTTTTATAAGAACCGGAACATGCGGCGGAATAGATTTGGACGTTCAGTCCGGAGATATCGTGGTTGCTACTGGCGCCATAAGGTATGAGCATACGTCATGCGAGTATGCGCCGATAGAGTTTCCTGCCGTAGCGGATTTGGATATTACGCTTGCGTTAAGAGAAGCGAGCTTGAAACTTGGAAAGAATACGCATGTGGGTGTGGTACAGTGCAAGGATTCATTTTACGGACAGCATTCACCCGCAAAGATGCCGGTTTCCTATGAACTTCTTGAAAAATGGGAAGCATGGAAAAGACTCGGAGTTAAAGCATCAGAAATGGAATCGGCTGCTATTTTTGTAGTCGGAAGTGCTCTCAAATGCCGTTGCGGTTCGTGTTTCCATGTAATATGGAATCAGGAAAGAGAAGCAGCGGGACTTGATCAGAAAATGAGTGAGGATACTTCTTCTGCAGTTAAAATTGCTGTAGAAGCAATGAGACAGGTTATTTTGAAGGATAAAATGTAAATGAGCGTAAATGATAAAATTTTTTCTTTGCTGATTGCCGTCGAATTACTTTCCGTAGCAGCAATGTTTGTTGTGGCGTATTATGTTTTGAAACATTGGTCGCACAAAATGCACGGATATCTTTTCGGATGTTCTCTGGCTATCATTGTCAACAATACCGGATATTTTTTTGAGATGATCGGAAGAACTTCGGAAACGGCGCTTCTCGGAACGCAGTTTGCGTATCTCGGTAAGCCGTTCGTTGCTCTTTTGATGCTGTTTTTTACTGCAGAATTTTGCAGGGTGAAGATTCCGAATGCCATAAAAAGGGCGCTTTATATTTTTGCGGTTGTGATATCTGTTCTTGTTATGACGTGCAATTATCATAATCTTTATTATACAAGCATTACTTTTACCGAAGAGGGACTTTTCCCGCATAACGTTTTCGGACACGGTGTTATTTATTTTATCTACATGGGGACGCTCATGCTGTATCAGGCGTTTGCGATGTACATGATAGTTAAAAGGTACAAAAGGGTCAGAACTACCAAAGAGAAAAATCAGCTGATAGGAACTGCGCTTATGTCGCTTGCCGTAATGAGTGCGCTTGTGCTGTTCCTTACGGGAGTGACAAAAGGATATGACGCCACTGCGTGCGCTTATTCGGTTTGTTCGTTGATTTTCGGACTCTTTATGGTTAAATATAACATTTTTGAAGATGTTGAAATAGTAAGAAATTACCTCGTAGATAAGGTTGATGAGGGTATTATTGCGATAGAGGGCGATGAAAAAGAAATTTTCTATTACAATGACATTGCTCTCGAGATATTCCCGGAACTTACGGATTATCATATAAGAACGGTGTCCGAATTAAAAGTAAATCCTTTTTCCGAAAAGAAACTGTTCATCAATAAGAGAATATATGAGACTTCTGTAAAAGAGATAGCTAAGAATGAAGGATACGAGAAAAAATATGTTGTATTGCTTACGGATGTTACGGAAAGCTTTAAGCAGAATCAGTCTTTGCAAACGGAAGTAAATAAAAAGAACGAAGATATCAACCGAATTCAGGATTCTGTCATCATGGGACTTGCTGACATGGTTGAAGCAAGAGACGGTTATACCGGAGCTCACATCAAAAACACGCAGAATTATGTCAAGATTATCGTTGATGCGCTTTTGGAAGAAGAATACGACATGGAAGGTTTCAACGAGAGTGTTGCACAGATGATAGTGGATGCGGCGCCTCTTCATGACATCGGCAAAATATCGGTTCCGGACAGTATTCTAGGAAAAGAAGGCAAACTGACGACGGAAGAATTTGAAATAATAAAGAAACATACGATTGACGGTGCCAATATAATTGATCAGACACTCAAAAATGTTGAGGATGAAGAGTATCTGGATATTGCACATACTATAGCTCTTTATCATCATGAAAAATGGGATGGAACGGGTTATCCCATCGGTCTTGCGGAGGAAGAGATACCGCTTGCGGCCAGAATAATGGCGGTTGCGGACGTTTATGATGCGTTGACGTCGAAAAGAAGTTATAAAGATGCTTTCAGTTTTGAAAAAGCTACTAAAATTCTTGTTGAAGGAAGGTATTCTCATTTTGACGGTCACCTTGTGGATATCTTCTTGAAGAAGTTGAATGAAGGAGAATAAAGATTTTTAATGAATGAAATCAAAATAGAAGTTTCTCACAGAAAAAGCATTAATTATTCGCTTGCACAGAATCATATCAAAACAATCAGATACGTGAGAATATCAAATGAATCACGTGAGGAATACGGACGGGCAGTTCTTAAAATGGAGTGCTCGCCCGATTTTTCGAAGGGGTTTGAAGTCGAAATCGATTTAACTCCGAATGCCAGAATCGAAATAGATACCGCAGACTTGGATGTAAAAGGAGATTACCTTGCAAACCTTTCCGAAAAGGTTTCGGGCAGTCTGCTTTTTTCTGTTATCGGGAAAGTTGAGAATGAAAACAAAGAAGTGACGGAAAAGGTCCTCGCGGAAACAACAAAAAATATAGATATTCTTCCTTACAATCAATGGGGAGGAAGTGCGGAACTTCCGGAACTTTTGGCGTCTTTTGTTATGCCGAATCACCCTGAGGTGTCGGGAATTCTTCCGCTTTGTGCAAAACAACTTGAGACCTGGGGAAGAAAGCCGTCTTTGACGGGATATCTTACACAGGACAAAAACGATGCCAAATTCCAAATGGCCGCAGCATATGAAGTGATGAAAAAAATGGGAATAGCGTATGCAGTCGGACAGGCTTCGTATGAAGAAATCGGACAAAAAATCAGAACACCGGATGAAGTATGTGCGCAAAAACTCGGAAACTGCCTTGACTTGTCATGCTTTTACGCATCTCTTTTGGAGGCGATGGGACTTAATCCCATTCTTGTTTTGACAAAGGGACATGCATATGCGGGATGTTGGCTTATCGACAAAACTTTTAACAATATGGTTGAAGACGATTCTTCGGCTCTGAATAAAAGATGCGCGGAAGGAATCGACGAAATAATGCTCGTTGAATGCACTTCGTTTACGGCGGGAGATTCGCTTTCTTTTGAAAACGCCGTGAAGGTCGCAAAAAACAACATTCTCGAGGACAGAGATTTTATTCTTGCTCTCGATATAAAAAGATGCAGAGGAAACAGAGTATTGCCTCTTCCGTCGAGAGTTTTTGAAAACGGAAGTTTCAGGGTCGTTGAATTCAAAACCGAAACAAAGGATGAAAAACCCGAAGAATTAAGTACGCGCGGAATAAATGCCGTAGCGGGTGAAAATGTCATGACGAAGCAGAAAATGTGGGAAAGAAAGCTTCTTGATTTGTCGTTAAGAAACCCGCTTATCAATTTCAGAGTGACAAGAAGTTTTGTTCAGCTTGCTTCTGCCGATATAGCATGCCTTGAGGACAGATTAAATGACGGAGATTCGTTGAGCGTCAGAGCATTTCAAAAAATTGAAGGAATAACGGCGGACGGCAACAAAATATATAACATAGCGGAAATAAAAGAGTATCTTAAAAATTCTGAAGAAGACGATATTAAGGCCAAAAGGGTTCAAACTTTTTATGATGAAAAAACACTTGATGCAAGCATGAAATTCCTTTCAAGACAGGCTAAAAACAGTCTTGAGGAAAACGGTTCGAACACGCTTTACCTTGCTCTCGGATTTTTGAAGTGGTACGAAAACGATATTTCCGTAAAGGAAAGGTATGCGCCGTTATTGCTCCTTCCGATTGATTTGTCGAAAAAGATTCAGGACAGAGCATATCATGTCAGTCTTCGAGATGAAGAAGCAATGATAAATGTTACCCTACTTGAATATTTAAGACAGAATTTCGGTTTGGACATCGGCGGTCTCGATCCGTTACCTTATGATGAGAACGGCCTCGATGTTCTTCTGATTCTCAATACCGTACGAAAAGCAATTATGGCGAAGGCGCATTGGGATGTTTGCGATTTCGCTTTTGTTGGAATTTTCTCTTTCTCGAGATTTATCATGTGGAACGATTTGAAAAAACGCTCGGATGATATTTTTTCCAACAAGGTCGTTAAAAGTCTGATATCGGGCAAACCGGAATGGGACATTAAAATGAACGGCGAAGATGAAGAAAATCTCGATGAAACGGTGAAACCGGCGGATATGGCAATCGTATGCTCGGCAGACGATTCACAGATGCAGGCGGTTAACGCTTCGTCAATGCAGGAAAGTTTTGTGCTTCACGGACCTCCCGGAACAGGCAAATCGCAGACCATTACGAATATGATTGCAAATGCGCTTTATCAGGGGAAAAGCGTTTTGTTTGTTGCGGAAAAAATGGCGGCTCTTTCGGTGGTTCAGTCGCGTCTTGAAAAAGTCGGACTCGGACCTTTTTGCCTTGAACTTCATTCAAATAAGGCACAAAAACAGTCTGTTCTTTCTCAACTTGAAAGAACACTCGAGACAGCGGGCTCGAAAAGAAGCGAATTTTTTGAAAACAGAGCGGAAGAACTTCTTGAAACAAGACGCAAACTGAACGATGAGGTGAAAGCGCTTCACCGAAAAACAGACTGTCAAAGAAGCGTTTTTGAACTTATAGGCGATTACGAAAGCAATAAAGAGCTTGATGGGAAAATAGTAATCGACAATGATTTTGCGGCACGTACGGATGGAAAAAGATATAACGAGATTCTTGAACTTCTGGACGAGTATGGCGTTATTGTCGATGAAATCGGAGATGTAAAGGAACATCCGCTTAAGGATTTTACGTTTAAGGAATATTCGACGGATATAAGAAACGAGTGGAAGCGTGAACTTGTCGAAACGGATTTGGCGTTGAAGAAATTGAAGGAAGAGGCGGAAAAACTTTACGATACTTTGAAAATTTCGAATCCCGACAGGTACACCAGAAGTTTTATCGCTCTTTTTGAAGATGTCGCAAGAAAAGCTCAAAATCTCGGAAATCTTTCGAAAGGACTTGAATCGGCAGAGAAATATAACGAATTAAAAGACGGAATAGACAAAACAATTGCGGCTTTGACGAATTTAAAAGAAATAAAAGCAGAACTTTCAGAGAATTTTAAGGCGGATGTATTTGAATATGATTATTCAGCCGCAAAGAAAAGACTTATATCGGCACAGGGCAAATGGGCTCTTGCCAAAATGAAAGAAGAAAATTCTCTTGTAAAGGAATTAAAATTCATATCCAAGAAACCCGAAGAGGTGACAAAGGAGAGTCTTTCAAAGATTTATGACAGAATAGAGCTTTACAAAAAGATTGAAAAAAGCTGCGAAACGGATGAAGCGACAAAGAATGCCATATCGATTCTTTCGGAAGGAAATGACGAAAACATCGAAAAGGTGAAGGAAAATTGCATAAAAATCGAAGAGTATTTTGCAGCATGCGAAAAAATAAAAGAAAACTGTGCGGAAGCAGACTTGACGAAACTTTTTTCGGAAAATAAAGAAGAGTTTCTTAAAGCCGCAAAAGCGGTTTGCATATCGGAAAGCAAATTGATTTCCGAATACGGATTTAAACTTTATGAATATGAAAATGAGTCGGATTATTCAGTAAGTTTTAGAAGAAATATAGCAATCGCTCTCGACAACGAGGAAGAAATGCGCACGTATGTTGCGCTTTGCGATACGGAAAGAAAACTCATGGAGACGGGACTTTCGGATGCCTTTTCGGCTGTAAGAAACGGAGAGTTATATCCGGCGGAACTTAAGCAGGCTTTTATATGTAATTTCGGCAAGATTGCCGCGATGAAAGCAATAAATGAATCTGATGTGCTTAAGGGCTTTAACGGCGCTTCGTTTAATGCTCTTATAGAAAAATTTAACAATATTAATGCAGAGTTTGAAGATTTGACGAAGAAGGAAGTTGTTGCGAGACTATCGGCCAAACTTCCCAAGAATGCCAAAGATGCAGCTTCTTCGAGCGAGATGGGTATTCTTCAAAAATCCGTCAAATCAGGCAAAAGAGCAATGCCGATAAGGAAACTTTTTAACGAAATCCCCACGCTTTTAAGAACAATGTGTCCGTGCATGCTTATGAGCCCGATTTCCGTTGCACAGTATATTGACCCGTCGTTTCCGAAGTTTGATTTGATAATATTCGACGAGGCATCGCAAATACCCACATCCGAAGCGGTCGGTGTTCTTGCGAGAGGCGAAAACGTAATAGTCGTAGGCGATCCCAAACAACTTCCTCCGACAAGCTTTTTCATGACGAATCAGGATGAAGAAGATAACTTTGAGTTTAATGATATGGAAAGCCTTCTTGATGACTGCCTTGCGATTTCAATGCCCTCAAAACACCTTCTTTGGCATTACAGATCGAGACATGAGAGTCTTATTGCCTACAGCAATATGATGTATTATGACAATAAACTTTATACGTTTCCTTCTCCGAATGATATTGTCAGCGAGGTAAAACTTGAAGAGGTTGAAGGATTTTATGAAAGAGGTGCAAAAAAAGTCAACAGAGCCGAGGCAGAGGCGATTGTCAAAGAAATCATGTCAAGACTCAGAGATCCGGAAAAAAGAAACGATTCGATAGGCGTTGTTACTTTTTCACAGGTTCAGCAGGCGTATATCGAAGATTTGCTTGCGGAAGAACTTCGAAAAGACCCGGAGGCGGAGTTGTTTGCACAGGGACTTGAGGAAGGTATTTTCGTGAAAAATCTTGAAAATGTTCAAGGTGACGAAAGAGACGTTATTCTTTTCTCGATATGTTACGGTCCTGATGAAAAAGGCAAAGTTTCCATGAATTTTGGACCGTTAAATAAGGAAGGCGGCTGGAGAAGACTGAATGTTGCGATTTCACGTGCGCGAAAGAGCATGATTATATACTCCACGATTAAGCCTGAGCAGATTAATTTAAATGCGACAGATTCTCTCGGAGTGTTGGGACTTCGAGGATTTCTGGAATTCGCAAAACTCGGAAAAGACGCTTTGTTTGCAAGAAACGAATTAATCAAAAAAAGAAATGACAGCATTGCAAAATCAATCAGGCAAAAACTTGCGGCTGACGGTTACAAAGCGGATTTGAATGTCGGAACGAGCGAATACAGAATAGATATGGGTATAGTAGATCCCCGAGATGAAAACAGATATTGTCTCGGAATTCTTCTTGACGGCGAAAACTATCGAGTCGAGGATTCCGCAAAAGACAGAAATATTTTGCAACCATCGGTTCTTAAAGGTCTCGGATGGAGAATAATGAGAGTATGGACGCTTGATTGGTTCGATACGCCTCAAAGAGAATATGAAAGAATAAAAGAGGCAATCGAAAAATCATTGAAGCCTTTGTGTGAAGAAAGCGAAAAGCCTGAAGAAAAAGAAAGTTTCGAATGCGAAGACAGAACGGTAACGGAGGAAGAATGCCACAAGAGACGAAGAACTCTTGAAAACTATACCGTTAAGGAATTGGGAGATTCGGAGGATTTCTTAAGCCCCGGACATGACAAGAGAATTGTCAGAGAGGCTGAAAATATAATGAATGCCGAAGCGCCGATTTCGGAAAAGGCGCTCGTAAAGAAAATTCTTTCGGCGTACGGAATATCGAGACTTACGACCAAAGGCGAAGAGAGAGTTATGTGTCTTTTGAGAGAGTATCCGATGAAAACGACAATCTCGGCCGGAGAGACATTCATGTGGCTTAACGAACAGAATCCGGAGGAATACGATATTTACAGAATTCCTTTGGATTCGAAGGACCAGAGAGGAATGGATGAAATACCCGCGGAAGAAATAATCAATGCGGTAAAAGAGGTAATGGAACTTAATATTTCTATGTCGACCGAAGACTGTATAAAAGAGACCGGTAAAATATTCGGATGCACGAAATTATCAAAAGCTCTTGACAGTTCTGTGAGGGTGGCAATTTCTTACGGAGAACAGAGAGGGATTCTCGAAATATCGGAAGACGGCGAAAAAATAACAAACAAGTGAGTTTCTATGTACAGACGACATAGATTGTTTTATAATTGACAAAGCAGAAAAGAAAGGAGACTTTTATGAAAACAAAGAAAATTTTATCTGTTTTGGTAAGTACGACGCTTGTGTTGTCACTTACGGCATGTGATTTTAATCCGTTCGGATTGTTTGGAAAAAATCAAAACTCCGCAAACGGTAACACCATCACAGCGGAAGCGTCGAAAATTAATAAAGAAGCGGTTTTTAAGGAGAAGGAATCATTTACGATTCCCGGATTCGATTATGTCGAAGCCTTTGAGGCCGCAAACGGCAAAATGTATGCCATTAAAACTATTTATGAGGACATGTATTATGATGAGGATGTAATGCCTGTTCCCGCAATTGTAACAGAAGGTACGGAAGATATTGAGGCAGACGAAAACGTCGTAGCCGAACCCGGAGAAGAGGCTGATATGGAAGTCGGAGCCGGTGATGAGGATGTAATCGAAGACGGCACGGAATATGACGATATTATGATTCCTGTTGAAGATGTCGATTATGCTTCCAAGGCTACATTATGTATAGCAGAGTTTACGGATGCTTCAAATGTAAAAGAAATATCGATTGAACTTGATGTGAACGAAAACTACGGAGGACGCTTCTGCGTATCTCCGAACGGAGATTTCTACATAGTAACAAGCATTTACGCCGATGACGGTTCTCAGAAAACATACCTCGTACATGCCGATTCCGACGGAAATATCAGAACGAAAAAACTTCTTAAGGAAACAGGTCCCGACGATTGGTTTTGGGTAGGCGGTCTTGTTTGCGACAATGACGGAAATATTTATGTTGTGAGCGACAACAGCGTTGATATTTATAATCCCCAGGAGTCGAATCCTATCGGAACAAGAAAGATAGATCTTGACAGTGAAGCCTGCATAGGGGTTTGCCAAATTTCAGACGGAAGCGTTGTTGCACAGTTTTATTCCTGGACAGGCGATTATACGTCGTGGGCTGAAAAATTATCTTCGAACGGAACTTCCGAGAAATTGAATTTGGGTGACGTTTTAAGCACATATAGTTTATTCTCAGGTGAAGGATATGATTTTTATTATCGTACAAACACATCATATTTCGGTGTAAATGTTAATGACGGTGCAAGTACGGAAGTTGTCAATTTCTATGACTCGGATTTGGATATTGACGATGTTTCGGATGTCATGTTCGTCGATAAGGAACATTTTTACGGATTGAGATATACGGATTTCGGAAATGAGTTTGTTCTTTTTGAAAAAGTTCCCGCAGATCAGGTTGTTGACAAGGAAGTTATTACAATCGGTGCGGTATATCTCGATTATTATGTATCAAGACAGATACTGAAGTATAACAAAGAAAATGATAAATATAAGATCAAATTGGTTGATTATTCGCAGTTCAATTCGGATGCAGACTGGTATGCCGGAGAAAAGAGACTTAATTCGGATCTTGCGACGGGCCAAGCTCCCGATATTATTTCGAGTGATTCATACACGATTTTCAACATGCTTCAAAAGGGCGTATTTGAAGATTTGACTCCTTATATGGAAAAAGGAAACGGAATAAAGAAGAGCGATCTTGTGTACAATGCGCAGAATCTTTATGCCGAAGGAGATAAACTCTATTGTATTTATCCGACGTTCAGCGTGGATTGCTGCATGATAAATGAGAATAATTATAAAGAAGGCATGACGCTTGATGACGTTATTGCGTGGGAAAATTCTACAGGAAACAAGGCATTTGTGGACGGCACAACAAGAAGTTCGATTATTTACTACGGAACGGATTTCGGTATGGGTGCATATATGGATATAAAGACCGGCAAATGTTCGTTTGACTCTCCGGAGTTTATAAAGTTACTTGAGTATGCAAATACATATCCCGAAAGCATGCCGGATGATTTTTATTATGATTATGATTATGCGAAATACTTAAGTCAGTTCAAGAATAACGGAGTGCTTCTTTACAATACTTCGATTTACAGTTTCAGAGATTTTAACAGATATTCTGTACTTATGATGGACGGAAAAGGTGTTCCTTGCGGATTCCCGATTGAAGGAAGCGAAGGAAATACCGTATTTACATCCGGAGTTATGGGAATCAATTCGAAGTGTAAGAATAAAGAAGCGGCTTGGGACTTCATTGCAAGTTGCTTTACAGAGGAATTCTATGCAAATTGTATGAACAGCAATCTTTCATCTGTTGAAAGTATTCTTGACAAACAGATTGCGGAAGCCAAAGAAGATCCTTATTGGTTGAATTACGACGGAACCAAGGAATACTATAAAGAAACGGAATGGATTGAAGGAGACACAGAAATAGAAATTCCTCACATTACCGATGAAGCAGCAGCAAGACTTAAAGAATATGCTACACATGCAATGGGTATTTCATGGTATGACGAAGGAGTATCGGGTATTATCGAAGAAGAAATTCAGCCGTACTTTGCCGGACAGAAATCTGCTTCGGAAGTTGCTTCGATAATTCAGTCGAGAGTTCAGATTTACGTTAACGAAAGACAATAATTGATTTACGGACAAATGATGAAAAAGAAAAACTGCGGCCTGTGTTTGGCCGGATGCATTATTTTCTATATCCTGATATTTGTTCTTCAGCGCCTGATAGTTTTTGTTGCCGATGACATATGGTACGGAACCAATCTTGTCACGGGACAAAAACTGTCGGGTATTGCAGATATTATCGAAAGTCAGGTATGGCATTACAATAATTGGGGCGGAAGAAGCATTAATCACGCAGTATTGCAACTCGTTCTCATGGGAGGAGAGTTTTTCGACGATATTCTGAACACCGTGATGTGTGCGGTGCTATCATTTTTGATTATCAAAATCGCCGATGCGAAGAAATTGGTTTTCTTTCTGTTTTCAACGGTTTTATTGATTATTCTTAATCCCGCGTTTTACGGGAATATGTTCTGGCAGTCGGGTACGGCGAATTACCTGTATTCGACTTGCTGGATTTTTTGCTTTTCAATGATTTATCTTAAAGAATTGGAAGGAAAAGGCATCGCGTCAAAAACGGGAGTGGCTTTTTGGATGCCGCTTCTCGGACTGGTTACGGGATGGAGTTGCGAAAACATGGGACCGGCATCGTTTATTTTGGCGACCGGCGTGACCTTATATCTTTGGATGTTTATGAAAAAACGTCCGAAGGTTTGGATGATAGAGGGAATTGTCACATCGTTTGCAGGTTCGTGCCTGATGATTCTTGCACCCGGCAATTTCGTTCGAAGCAGCCTTATTGACGACAGTTCATTAGCTAAATTTGTACAAATCAGAATCGAATCGATGAAAACGGCAACTTTTGATTTCTTATTGCCGGCGTTTGTAATCGCTTTTGGCGTAACGTTTGTGTATTTGTTTGTATGCCGTGAAAAATTAAGCAAAAAAGAGATTTCGCTGGCGGCATATGCTATAACTGCGCATCTTGGTATGTCTTTATCTCCGACATATCCGTCGAGGGCGGTATTCGGCATTGTGGCGATAATGATTGTTTATATTATTTCGCTTTCGGCAAAAATATGTGAGAATTCAAAATCCCGCAAAACTTTGACTGCTGTGGGGATAACACTTTATGCAATAGGAATTTGGCAGATAACGCCTTTGATTCTTTATCCGCCGTATGCGGGGTGACAGATATATGAAAAAATCATTAAATGTTTTGTATACCTATATAATTCCCGCAATTTTGACCATCGTTCTGTTATTTGTAAGATGGAAGGCTTTGGCGGGACTCGGAATTAAAGGCCATGCGCAGATTGTATCGAATGTCCTTTTTTGCGTGACGGCTGCGATTTATTCAAAAAAAATCAATCCATTGACGATTTTCAGAAATGTATCGTTTCTGTTTTGTTTTGCAATAACTGTTCCGAAGGAGTGGATTGATTCCGTATGGTTCAAAGAAATTCCGACGATTGACATTATGTCGAGTGTGAATTCCGAAGTGTATGTGTTTTTTAGAATGATTGCGGTTGTGGGAGTATTTGCGATAGCATGCTCGATTCTCGAAGAAAAGATAAAAAAGACTGATATGGCATTTATCGCTTTGGCTGTTTTTATAATGTTTGTCGGAATAGCGGTTCCGAATCTTTTGTTTGTTACGTGCTACGCTTTTTCAATATGCCTGTTGTTTGCCGGGGCGGATTTATATACAAAAGTCTGCGACAAAAACGGCGGCATTTTTTGTGATATATTGCTGTTCGGTTTTATGTATCTTAAAGCGCTGTTGATTTTTTAGATAAAGAGAGGAGTATTTATGGTTAGAACGGCTGTATTTTTTGCGAACGGATTTGAAGAAATAGAGGCACTCGCGGTTGTCGATATGCTTAGAAGAAAATCTGTGGTATGCGATATGGTTTCGATTTCGGAGGACAAATTCGTCACGGGTTCACACGGAATCAGAGTACAAACGGATATGATTCTTTCGGAAGTCACATTTGAGGAATATGACGGCCTTATTCTTCCGGGAGGAATGCCCGGCACCAAAAATCTTGAGGCAAATCAGTATCTGATGAGCAGATTCGATTCTTTTTTTGCCGCCCAAAAGCTTGTTTGCGCAATTTGCGCGGCACCTTCGATTTTTGGCCACAGAGGATTTCTTAAAGGCAAAAATGCAACATGTTTTCCCGGATTTGAAAAAGAACTTGACGGTGCAACTTTCATTGCAAAGCCCGTAGTTAAGGATGGAAACGTAATCACTTCGAGAGGCATGGGAACGGCGGTTGAATTCGGAGCCGAAATAGTTGGAGAATTACTCGGAGAAGACGAAAAAGAAGCACTTCTTAAAGCTATCGTTTATAAGTAAGTTTTCTTTTACAAAAGAAAAGGTTTATGCTATAATAATCAATTGACTGTGGAAAACCACATTTATCGAAAGGAGATATATTTAAAATGGGTTTAAAAATTGAAAAGCTTGAAGGCAGTATGGCTAAATTGACAATTGACGTATCGGCAGAGGAATTTGCAGCCGCATGCGAGAAAGCATATCAGAAAAATAAGAAGAAAATTCAGGTTCCCGGTTTCCGTGCAGGAAAGGTTCCCAAGAACGTAATCGAGAAGATGTACGGCAAGGAAGTATTCTATGAAGATGCAGCAAATATCGTTATTCCCGATGCTTACGAGAAAGCATATGACGAAGCTGTTAAGGAAATTGAAATCGCATCATCACCCAAGATTGATGTTGTTGATATGGAAGAAGGAAAGCCTTTTGTATTTACTGCAGAAGTTGCCGTTAAGCCCGAAATCAAACTCGGAAAGTATAAGGGCGTATCGGTAGACAAGATTGATGTTACCGTAACAGAAGACGAAATCAACGAAGCAATCGAAAAAGAACGTCAGAACGCAGCAAGAATCGTAAGCGTTGAGAGACCTGTTAAAGAAGGCGATACAGTTACAATCGATTTTGACGGTTACATGGACGGAGTTGCTTTTGACGGCGGCAAGGGTGAGAACTATCCTCTTGAAATCGGTTCACATTCATTTATCGAAGGTT
Source organism: Lachnospiraceae bacterium (assembly GCA_045628965.1). Classification (GTDB taxonomy): domain Bacteria; phylum Bacillota; class Clostridia; order Lachnospirales; family Lachnospiraceae; genus UBA3766. Next base: position 23,202 of record JAZQQI010000047.1, read on the forward strand.
TTGAAGAGCAGATTGTCGGAAAGAATCTTAATGATGAATTTGACGTAAATGTTACGTTCCCCGAGAATTATCAGGCATCAAATCTTGCAGGAAAGCCTGCAGTATTCAAGGTTAAGATTCATGAAATCAAAGAGAAGCAACTTGCAGAACTTGATGACGATTTCGCAAGCGATGTTTCAAGCTATGATACATTTGCAGAGTATAAGGATTCCGTTAAGAAGAATCTTGAAGAGAAGAAGGCAGACGATGCAAAGAAGGCAAAAGAAGATGCTGCAGTTGATGCTGTAATCGCAGATTCAAAGATTGAAATTCCCGAATTGATGCTTCAGACAACTCAGAGAGAAATGCTTGACGAGTTCGCTCAGAGACTTCAGTATCAGGGAATGAACATCGAGCAGTACTTCCAGTATACAGGTGCAACACCCGAAATCATGCTTGAGCAGATCAAGCCCCAGGCAGAGAAGAAGATTCAGACACAGCTCGTTCTTGAAGCTATTGTAAAAGCAGAAAACATTGAGGTTTCGGATGACGAGTTCGAAGCAGAAATCAAGAAGATTGCAGAGAGCTACGGAATGGAAGCCGATAAGGTTAAAGAGACTTTTGCAGGCGAAAGAGAAGATCTTTTCAGAAAAGACATCGCTATGCAGAAAGCTATTGATTTTGTAAGAGACAATGCTAAGGAAGCTAAGGCTAAGAAGGCTAAGGCTGAGGACAAAGACAAGGAGTAATATATGAGTTTGGTACCTTATGTCATTGAACAGACAAGTCGCGGAGAAAGAAGTTATGATATCTATTCGCGTCTTTTGAAGGACAGAATTATTTTCCTCGGAGAAGAAGTAAACGAAACAACGGCATCGCTTGTTATGGCACAGCTTCTTTTCCTTGAGGCTGAAGATCCCGAAAAGGATATTCAGTTATACATTAACTCACCCGGCGGTTCGGTAACGGCCGGATGGGGAATTTACGATACAATGCAGTATATTAAATGCGATGTGTCCACAATTTGCGTAGGTATGGCGGCATCTATGGGTGCTTTCCTTCTTGCAGGCGGAACAAAGGGCAAGAGAATGGCTCTTCCCAATGCCGAGATTATGATTCATCAGCCTCTCGGCGGCGCACAGGGTCAGGCTACGGAGATTGAAATTGCGGCTAAGCACATTCTTCAGACAAAAGAGAGACTTAACAAGGCTCTTGCCGCAAACTGCAATCAGCCTATTGAAGTTATCGCAAAGGATACGGACCGTGATAACTGGATGACAGCCGAGGAGGCTTGCGCATACGGACTTATCGACAGTGTCATCACATCGCGTGATGCAAAATAGGGAGTTTTATGGCCGGTAAAAAAACAGGAAACGGTAACGGACAGATAAGGTGTTCTTTCTGCGGACAGACACAGAAGCAGGTGGGACAGCTTATTGCCGGACCCAATAATATTTATATTTGCGACGAATGCGTTCACATGTGCAATGAGATTCTCGGCGGAGACGAGTTTGATGCTTGGGAGGACGAGTTGCTCGGTGATGCGAATGCAAAGAAAAAATCAGAAATCAATCTTTTGAAGCCCAAGCAGATAAAGATGTTTCTTGATGATTTTGTAATCGGTCAGGAAGAGGCCAAAAAGGTTCTTTCCGTGGCTGTATACAATCATTATAAAAGAATCACATCCGGTGCCGATCTTGATGTTGAGCTTCAAAAGAGCAACATTATTATGCTCGGACCCACAGGTTCCGGTAAGACATATCTTGCCCAGACACTTGCAAAGATTATAAATGTTCCTTTTGCAATTTGCGACGCAACGACTCTTACGGAAGCGGGTTATGTAGGTGAAGACGTTGAGAATATTCTTCTCAAACTTATTCAGGCTGCAGATTATGATATACCCCGTGCGGAACACGGAATCGTGTACATTGACGAAATAGACAAAATTACGAAAAAAAGTGAAAATGTATCTATTACAAGAGACGTTTCCGGCGAAGGTGTTCAGCAGGCGCTTCTTAAGATAATTGAAGGAACGAATGCATCTGTTCCGCCACAGGGCGGCAGAAAGCATCCTCAACAGGAACTCATTCAGATTGATACAACAAATATTTTGTTCATCTGCGGCGGTGCTTTTGACGGACTCGAAACAATTATCGAACAAAGACTTAATCAGAAGACGATAGGCTTCAATTCCGATATAGTAAAGACAGATATTGTTGAAAAGAGCAGCATTCTTAAGGAGGTTACTCCTCAGGATCTCGTCAAATTCGGTCTTATTCCTGAATTTGTAGGACGTGTACCCATCAATGTATCCCTCGACGGACTTGATGTTGATGCACTTATTCGAATCATCAAGGAACCTAAGAACTCGATGATTAAGCAGTACACGGCACTTTTCAAACTTGATGATGTGAACCTCTTCTTTGACGATGATGCAATCGAAGAGATAGCACGAGAGGCTTTTGAGAGAAAGACCGGTGCCAGAGGTATCAGATCCATAATGGAAAAAGTCATGATGGATGTCATGTATGAAATTCCTTCCGATGATACAATCGAGGAATGCAGAATCACGAAAGATTCGATTCTTGGAATTTCGGGACCTGAAGTTAAAAGAAAGTAGAGTGAGGGATGTGTGAAATGACGAAGTTGTTTCACATGTCCTTTTTGATGTAAGTGAAGGAGACAATTTATGAAAATAAAAAGCGTCAATCTTGAATCGGTATGCGGTATTACAAGTAAATTGCCGAACAATGCTCACCCGGAGTTTGCGTTTGCCGGAAAAAGCAATGTGGGAAAATCATCACTCATAAATGCATTTATGAACAGAAAGTCCTATGCAAGAGTTTCGGCGCAGCCGGGTAAAACACAGACTATAAATTATTACAACATAAATAATGAAATGTACTTGGTGGACCTGCCCGGATACGGATATGCAAAAGTGACCGAATCGGTCAAAGAACAGTGGGGCAAGATGATTGAGCGTTATCTTAAAAGATCGGCCCAACTTAAGGTTGTATTTCTTCTTGTTGATATAAGACATGAGCCGAATGCCAATGATGTTCAGATGTACGAGTGGATCCTTGCCAACGGTTTTGAACCTATTGTAATTGCCACAAAGGCTGATAAGATTTCGAAGGGCGCCGTTTCGAAACAGATATCGATAATCAATAAGACTTTAAGATGTGTTGAAGGAACGACAATCATTCCTTTCTCTGCGGAAGATAAGAGAGGGCTTGAGGACATTTATTCCATTGTGAATGATTATATATCCGTTGATGAGGAAGCATAAGGTAACCTTTTGATACTTTTATATTTGATTTGACTATATTATTATTTGATTCGTTGATTAGTCAAAAAACAATTGACGATTTTACATTACGGAGGATATTGAAATGAGAAACAAATTGATGATGACGCTTGCTTTGGCAGCAGCACTTGGACTTACGGCATGCGGAGGAAATACGGCAACAGTTCCGGCAACGAATCCTGAACCGGTTGAGTATGTTGATGAAATTACAGATGAAGTAAACGATATTTCAGAAGAAGAGTTTACGATTGAAATTGAGGAAATTGATGAGGATGTTGAAGCAGGTTCATCTGAAGAGCCTGATTTATCGGTAGGTGATGTTGCAACAGACGATATTACACCGATACTCGGATATTGGTACGCAGACGGACAGGATTACTTTATGGTTGTGGATGAAGACGGATGCTATTTTATGTATGAGCAGGTAAGCAACGTTTCAAATGATACTGTTGAATTCGGAACGGTAAGCACAACGGTTATGGAAGATACATATGGTTTTGTTGCAGATGGTGCGGAGGAAACCGTTTTGTATTCACTTTCTGAAGACGGAAATGAACTTATGGGATACAGCAGTATTTTCACAAGAAATTATACGGGAAGCTATGTAGATCCTGCTGTAGGAGTGGATCCTGCAGATATTGAGGAATAATAAGTTATACGATTAATACGGCACCCGCTATCAGGGTGCCGTTAATTTTATGAAACAGAAGTAATTATATTCGTAAATAAACTTTCCGCATAAGGATATAAAATTAAAAAAATAAAAAATCTTCTTGACTTTGATACGACGTTTTAATATAATAGTCGTTGCGGGTTGAAAAACAAGCAATTATCGGGGTGTGGCTCAGTTTGGCTAGAGCGCTGTCTTAGGGAGGCAGAGGTCGCAAGTTCAAATCTTGTCACTCCGATTTTTTATTTTTACCTATTCATTTACACATGATTATGATATAATAGTCATGTGTATTTTTTTATACAAAAAGTATTTGGGAGAGGTGAATATATGGAAAGTAAGATTCTTATCGAAAACGGAACGAACGAACTGGAAGTGCTCGAGTTTACGATTGCCGGCAATTCGTACGGAATAAATGTAGCCAAGATAAAAGAAATCATCAATTATCAGACGGTTACGCCGGTGCCTAACGCACATCCGAGCATCGAAGGTATTTTTATGCCGAGAGACGTTATGATTACGGCGGTGGATTTGTCCAACTGTTTGCAGAGGGGAGAAAGCAAACCCGGTGGACTTTTCATTATTACGAATTTTAATAAACTTGATGTTGCATTTCATGTTGATTCCGTAGTTGGAATTCACAGAGTTTCATGGACACAGATTATGAAACCCGAGGCAACTTTTTCAAATGCCAATGAAGGCATTTCGACAGGTATCGTTAATGTTAACGATAAACTCATAATTATTCTTGATTTTGAAAAAATTGTTGCTGACATTAATCCTGAGACGGGTATTAAAATATCTGAGATTGAAGAACTCGGCGTAAGAGTCAGAAATGAGATTCCGATTGTTATTGCGGAAGATTCGGCGCTTCTTAATAAACTTGTTAAAGATTCGCTTAATAAAGCAGGATATATTAATGTAATAAGTTGCGAAAACGGTAAAGAAGCCTATGATATATTGATTGATGCCAAGAAAAAAGGTATGCTTGATGAAGTTTGCAGATGTGTGATTACCGATATTGAGATGCCTCAGATGGATGGACACAGACTATTGAAACTGATAAGAGACGATTCGGGCTTGACACATTTGCCGGTTATTATTTTCTCGTCGCTTGTTAACGAAGAAATGAAGAGAAAGGGTGATGCGCTCGGAGCAAGCGCTCAGCTTTCAAAACCGGAAATCGGCAATTTGGTTAGGGAAGTAGACAGATTGGTCAGAGCATAATTAATCAGCCGGGATGAAAAGTCTCGGCTGTTTTAGTTAGTAAAATGAAAGAGGAGAAATGTATGACTTCGAATGAGGATTATTTGGATAGTCTTCTGGCGAATATCAACAGTCAGCCAAGTGATGCGACAACTGAATTATTTGAACAAATGAGTCAAAAGGACAATGAGGATTTGCTTGAAATTCTGGCAGAGGACGATGCAACTCAAAATCTTTCCGAAGAAGCGGACGCGGAAGAGAATTTGTCTGCTGAATCAATTCAAAATCTTTTAAACGAGATACCTTCGGAAGAAGAATTGACGGATGAATCGATTCAAAACCTTTTAAACGAGATACCTTCGGAAGAAGAACAGCCTGAAGAAGAACAACCGGAAGAAGAACCGGAAGAAGAACAGCCGGAAGAAACAATTCCTACAGAAGAATTTCTCGATATGGATGATATAGACGCGATTTTGTCTGATGTGTCGGAAATACATCCGGATAGGACCAAATCGGCAGCGGAACTTGAAGAACAAATAGCCAAATATGAAGAAAATCCCGAAGCGGCCGAAGAAGCTTTGTTGGAAAAAGAGGACAATTCGGCAAATGACGAAACGGACGACGTTCTCAGCAATATTGAAGATATAGATTCTCTTTTGGCTGATGTGGAAAAAAGAGCGGAAGAAGAGGATGCGGCTCAGTCTCAAAAGGAAATTCAGCCGGACGGTGACATCGATGAAATCAATGACCTTCTTGACAAATCCGATAATAACGAAGTTGTCGGCGATGATTTGATTTCGATGATTGAAGGATTGGATGAAATCGAAAAAGAGTCCGATGGCGAACTTTTCGAAGAAGAGAGCGACAATACGGAAAAGAAAGACAAGAAGAAAAAGAAGGGCAAAAAGAGTAAGAAAAAAGGGTCGGATGAGGCTGACGATTCTTCGAAAGAGGGTCGCGATGAAACGAAAAAAAGCGGACTTATAGCGAAACTCATGAACTTCATGTTTGAATCCGACGAAGAAGATGAAGAAAAGCCTTCCGGCGAAGAAACTAAAGATCAGGACGAGAAGAGTGAAAACGCCGACAAAAAAGGCAAGAAGGATAAGAAGGGCAAGAAGGGCAAAAAAGGAGCCAAGGCTGACGATAACGCTTCCATAGAGGCCGAACTTGACGAAGAAGATCAAAAAAGCAAAAAAGAAAAGAAGCCGAAGAAAGAGAAAAAACCCAAGAAAGAAAAAACAAAAAAAGAAGCCGAACCCGAAGAAAAACAAAAATCGGGAATATCAAAAAAAGGAATAATCGTTACGGCTTTGTTTTGTATGACTCTTTTGGGAGCGATTTTGTTTATTTCGATACTTGTCCCGAAGGTTCTTGCAAGAAACGAAGCAAGAATAGCATATTATAACAGAGATTATGAAACGGCAACAAATAAACTGTACGGAATGAAATTAAGCGATTCCGACAGACTTATCTTTGAAAAAGCGTCGGTTCTTTACAGACTGGAACTTTTCTTTGACAAGGTTGAATCATATGAAACGCTTAACGATCGTACAAAGACTCTTGATGCACTTTTGCAGACATGGGAAGAATGTAACAAATTGTCTGTAGATGCCAAACTTCTTTCGATTACTGAAGAGGTGGATGAATTCAAAACGAAAGCTGAAGAAAAGCTTGCGAACGAATTTGGCATGACGGCGGAAGACATAGCGACCGTTTGCGAAATGAAGCCGGTTTATTATACTATTGCCGTCAACAAGATAGCCGCAGGCGAAAATTATAAAGATACGTCAGACGAACAGATTGAAGAGGAAACAATCGAAGAGGAAAAGGAAGAACTTGAGGATGTGCTTTCCGAAGAGTTGTATTTGTTGGACGGTTTGGAGACAGAATAATGATAGCTATAATTGATTATGATGCAGGTAATATCAAAAGCGTGGAAAAAGCGGTGAAAAAGCTTGGATATGAGTGTGAAATCACGAGAGATATCGAAACACTCAAGAAAGCAGACAAACTCATATTGCCCGGAGTCGGAGCGTTCGGTGACGCTATGGACAAAATTAACGAATACGGTTTGAAAGATGTTATCAGGGAACTTGTGCTTGAGGAAAAGAAGCCGTTTATGGGAATATGTCTGGGACTTCAGCTTATTTTTGACTCAAGCGAGGAAAGCGAAGGAGTTGAAGGTCTTGGACTTTTACCCGGCAGAATTGTCAGACTGCCGGAAGGCGATAACAGAAAAATTCCGCATATGGGCTGGAATTCTCTTGAATTTCCGAAGAAGAGCAGATTATTTAATAATATCGTAAAAGGAAGTTACGTATATTTTGTTCATTCATATTACCTTGAGGCGCAGGACGTCGATATTGTGGCAGCTACGACGGAATACGGTGCTCATATTCATGCGGCTGTTGAAAAAGATAATATTTTTGCGACGCAGTTTCATCCCGAAAAGAGCAGTGCTGTCGGACTCAATATTCTCAAAAATTTCCTGGAGGCATAAACATGCATACAAAAAGAATTATTCCGTGCCTTGACGTAAATGCCGGAAGAGTTGTCAAGGGAGTGAATTTTGTTAATTTAATAGATGCCGGCGATCCGGTTGAATGTGCGAAGGTATATGACGAGGCAGGAGCTGACGAGCTTGTGTTTCTTGATATTACGGCAAGTTCGGATGCGAGAAATACTGTTGTTGATATGGTCAGAGCCGTAGCGGAGAACGTATTTATACCGTTTACTGTCGGCGGAGGAATACGAACTGTCGATGATTTCAAGAAGATTTTGAGAGAAGGCGCAGACAAAGTTGCCGTCAATTCGGCTGCTATTATGAATCCGAATTTGATTTCGGAAGCGGCTATGAAGTTCGGTTCTCAGTGTGTTGTCGTTGCAATCGATGCAAAGAGACGCGAAGACGGAAGCGGCTGGAATATTTACAAAAACGGCGGTAGAGTCGATATGGGAATAGATGCCGTGGAGTGGGCAATAAAAGCGTGCGAACTCGGAGCGGGGGAAATACTTCTTACAAGCATGGACTGCGACGGTACGAAGAACGGCTATGATAACGAACTGACAAGAATCGTGTCGGACAGTGTTTCGATACCCGTTATAGCATCCGGAGGCGCGGGAACGCTTGAACATTTTAAAGATGCTTTCACGAAAGGCGGTGCCGATGCGGCATTGGCAGCGAGCCTTTTCCATTTTAAGGAACTTGAAATTCGCGAGGTCAAAAAGTATCTTGCCAACGAAGGAATACCTGTGAGGTTATAGTCATGCCGCCGATTACGGGATTATGGGAAGAGGCGTTAAAGCCGGAATTTGAAAAAGAATATTATATAAAACTTTACAAAAAACTTGTGAACGAATACAACACGCACACGGTATTTCCGCCGAAAGCCGATATTTTCAACGCGTTTCATTATACGCCTCTTGAAAACGTTAAGGTTGTGATTCTCGGACAGGATCCGTACCATGGAGTCGGACAGGCACACGGTCTGTGCTTTTCGGTACGGGAGGGCGTTCAAATTCCTCCGTCTCTTGAGAATATCTATAATGAACTCTCCGATGAGATGGGGTGCTTTGTACCGAATAACGGATACCTTGAAAAGTGGGCGAGACAGGGCGTGTTTATGCTCAATGCCGTTTTGACGGTTAGGGCTCATTCGCCGCAGTCCCATCAGGGAATGGGTTGGGAAAAGTTTACGGATTCCGCAATAAAAATCCTGAACGAACAGGACAGACCGATTGTTTTTATGCTTTGGGGAGCGAGCGCAATCAAAAAACAGGCACTTCTTTCGAATCCCAAACATTTGATTTTGACGGCTCCTCATCCGTCACCGTTGTCTGCTTACCGAGGTTTTTTCGGGTGCGGTCATTTTAAAGCGGCAAATGAGTTTTTAAAAGCGAATAATCTTGCCGAAATTGATTGGCAAATTGATAACATATAGTTTGATTTTTGGACTTTAAAAGTATATAATATAAGCGAGTGTGGATTAAAAAGGGGATTCACTCTCAAATTCATCTTGGGGAGGCTCTCATGAAAGAATTAATGATAATGTATCATCCCGTAAAAAAGGAGATTCGATTCCTTGCGAAGGCAAAGGGCGAGTTCGTTGAGATACCTTATGCAATGTGTCCGTGGTTAAATCAATACAGTCCGGATAACGGAGAATTCTTGTTGCAGAATCACGGCAACAAATTTTTTGATGACATTTGGGAACAGTTTTTGCGTGACAACGTAAATCTTGTATTTAAGGGAACTAAGGTCGATTACGACGATTTTATCAAGAAGGTTAAAGAATATAATAAATCGGTTAAGGAAGACAGATTTAAGGTAACTCAGTTTATCGAACTTCCTTCGGTTACCGACATATATACGGCTATAGCCGATTTCTGCGGAGAAACTCTCGATACTTTCGATAAGGAACTTCATAATTCCGATATCAGAAAATCATTTGTCGAAAGAAGAAGAGAATTTGAAGCAAAGAAAGAGAAGTTAAACAATTCGGATGTAAATCTTTGCCTTGTAGGAACATACTCATCCGGTAAGTCAACGTTTATCAATGCGTTGATAGGAAGAAGAATCCTTCCCGAAAGCATTAATTCCGAAACAGCCAAAATGTTCAGAATTAAGAATGCAAAAGAACCGGCAGTATCGTTTATTATCAAGAAAGGTGATTCGGACCAGTCGATTATCGCAAATATCGTTTGGGATGCCGAGAAAAAGAAATTTGCATTCCATGCTGACGGAGAGTGCGAGATAACTCAGGAGAAGATTAATTCGGAAGTTAATTCCGCAATTATGTTCAGACTCCAGCAGCATGAACAGCTTTATCAGATTCTTAAGAAATTAAATGACATTCCCACATCGGGCAATGACGAAAACGAAGAATATATCGACGGTATCATTGAAGTGGATTTCCCTATTCCTTTGGATGAGAACATTAATTTCACATTCTATGATACACCCGGTACCGATTCCAATTCGAACGAGCATCTTCTTGTTCTTCAGAAAGCTCTTTCGCAGCAGACCAATTCAATTCTTCTCGTGCTTTACGAGCCGACAAAGATGGAAGGTACAGGTAACTCGATTCTTTATAACCTCATCAATTCGTCCAATAAGGAAAATGAGGCTACAACTATCGATTTGACACGTTCGCTTCATATCATCAACCAGGCGGATACAAAGTCACTTGCCGATTTGATGCTTCTTAAGAAGAAGAAAGTTGAAGTAACGTTAAAAGAGACAGACAAGATTTATAACGAGGAAGCTCAGCAAATAGATTTGTCAAAGGAAAGACTTTTCTTTGTTTCTTCCAAAGCAGCATATATTTCAAAGGCTATCGGAAACAACGTCGATACGGAAGATGAAAGAAGATGGCTTGCAAATCACAAGAATGAGATTAACAACGAGCCTGTTGAAGATCCTTTCAGAGGAGACGACAAGAAGTCGGATGTTGATACAGGTATGTACTTCAAGCTTGATAAGCTTTCACGTTCCGACAATGAAACAAAAGCTCTTATCAAAGATTGCAACGATGAACTTAAGAAGTGCGACAATCCCGAAGATTCAAGTCTTTATCCTATTTTGCAGAGAATCTACGTTAACTCGGGTATGTATGCAATCGAGAAAGAGATTATTCAGTACGGCAGAAAGTACGCTTTGGCTGTTAAGGCAAAAGGACTTTATGACGGAATCAAGAGCGTTGTAGATTTCATCAGAGAAGACTATGAGGCTATTGAGAACCAGGCAAGACTTTCCAAGGAAGAGATTGAGAACAACATTAATATCATGAAGACCAATATGGTTCAGGATATTGATGCAGCATACGCCGATTATCTTCAGAATATGACAACCGAGAATATGGTATTCCAGATTGACGATATCAATCAGCTTTATACCGTAATGGGCAACAGACAGATTCAGGCAGGCAAGATTGCCGACAAGATGAAATGGATTGCCCTTCGTCCGGAAGTATTCGAAGAGAAGAATAATATCATCAGAAATGAACTTAACAGATATCTTCAGGAAATCGACGATAACTACAAGAACAACAGAGGAAGAATTCTTCAGCAGCAGATTGATGAACTTAAGGGCATCATCGTAAGAAAGATTTCGGGTTACAAGGGAATCGACGATGAAATCATTAAGAGAATCACAAACGTTGCAGATACGCAGGTTCCTCCTTCAAGTCTTAAGGCTTTGAAGATGGATGAATATATCAACAAGCAGAAAGCTATTTTCATCTTCTCAACAAACGACAAGAAGTCATATAAGAACGATGTTGAGACGATGTTCGCAAATACAACCAAGGTTCAGTTTGATTCATATATCGACGAAATCACGAAGGTTGCCATTGATAAGACGGCAGAACTTGTTCAGGAATTCAAGAACAATATCGATATGATTTCTTCGAATCTCGAACTTCTTATCAAAGATGAGAAGAAAGCAAGCGCAGAACAGGCTAAGGCTAAGGCGGTTCTCGATCTTGTTGAGAAGAAGGATAAGGAACTCAACATGAAGATTTGGGGCGAAGATAAGGAAGACGTTCCCGTTGCGGTTAACGATTGCGACAATGACGAGGACGAAGCCGATAACTAAAATAATCAAATAAGGAATGGGGGTCGATTTTTTCGGCCCCCTTTTATCATGCAAAGCGTAAAATGATTTATGCGATGATATCATGGTAAAAAGGTTAAATAACATGTGGATGTGGCTGGTACTTCTCTATGGTCTTTTAAAAGGCGGAAGAGAGATAGTAAAAAAGAAATCTCTTGAAAAAAATACTGTACTTGAAGTATTGATTCTTTATACTGTTTTGTCGTTTGTGTTTGTTCTTCCGACAGCACACGATGTGGGCGGTGTTTCTATGAAGTATATGGGGCTTATAGCATTCAAATCGTTTGTGATTTTTGCCGCATGGATACTTTCTTTTAAGGCAATAAAACAGATGCCCATAAGCTTGTACGGAATAGTTGATTTGTCGAGAGTTGTATTTGCTACAATTCTTTCGGTGATAGTATTAAAAGAAACACCCGGATTGTTTCAAATTGTCGGCATGACTCTGGTATGTATAGGACTTTTTATGTCCGGAAGAAAGAATAAACAAAGCGAAGAGAAGGTAAAGGGCAAAATAATTATATTTACGCTTTTATCCTGCCTTTTTAATGCGATTTCCGGAGTGATGGACAAATTCCTTACAAAGACGGTAACAAGTTCGCAACTTCAATTCTGGTATATGCTTTTTCTTGTTTTATATTATATTTTGTACATCATTATCACAAAAGAAAAAATAAGAGTTTTAAAAGCTCTCAAAAATTATTGGATATGGATTCTTGCAATAATGTTTGTAATCGGCGACAGAGCGCTTTTTATTGCCAACGAGTCGACGGAGTCTACGGCAATCGTAATGACGCTTATAAAGCAAAGCTGTTGCATAATCACACTTCTTGCGGGAAAATTCATTTATAAAGAGAAAAATATAGGATACAAATTTATTTGTGCGCTTATTATCATTGCGGGAATCGTGTTGTCGGTATTATGATATTCATAGAACTTTCGGAGTGATAGAACGCAATATTACGCATCCTTCATAAATCAGCGAGGTAAAAAATGAAATTTGTGATTCAAAGAGTTCAAAGAGCAAGTGTTACCATAGACGGAAAAATTCACGGTGAGATAAAAAAAGGATTTATGGTGCTTATCGGAGTGTCGGGTGAGGATACGAAAGAAATTGCCGATAAGATGATAAAAAAGATGCTCGGACTACGCATTTTTGAAGACGAAAACGGAAAGACAAATCTTTCGTTAACGGATGTTGACGGGGAATTGCTTCTTATTTCGCAGTTTACTCTTTATGCTGATTGCAAGCACGGCAACAGACCGTCGTTTACTAATGCGGGTGCTCCGAAACCGGCAAGCGAGATGTATGATTATATTGTTTCCGAATGTAAAAAGAGCGGCAAAAAAACGGAAACAGGTGTGTTTGGTGCCGATATGAAGGTAGAACTTCTTAATGACGGCCCTTTTACCATAGTGCTTGATTCGAAAGAGTTATAAAATGAACAAAAAAGAAGCAAGAAAATTCTATAAAACAATACGCTCAAAGATATCCGAAAAAGATAAAATGACGCAATCGGAGGCAATTTGCGAGAAATTGCTTAGGATTGTATATTCAAAAGAATATACCGGAATTCTTTTATATGCTCCGCTTAAGGACGAAGTCGATGTTTTTTCGATTTTTGAGAAAGCGTTAAATATTACGGATATTTATTTCCCAAGAGTGGCGGGAGATGACATGGAATTTTATAAGGTTTCGTCCGAAGAGGACCTTTCGATTCAAAGTTTTAATGTCAGAGAACCGAAGGAATACTGTCAAACGATTGAGTACAAGGAAAAAGGACGGTATTTGTGCGTTGTTCCGGGAATATCTTTTGATCAAAACGGCGGACGTATCGGTTACGGAAAAGGCTATTACGACAAATATCTTTCTCTTCACGCTAACGAAAACATAGAGACGGTCGGCGTATGTTTTAAGGAGTGCCTTTCTGACGGCATCGAGATCAATGAGTTTGATGTTTGTGTAAAATGCGTATTGACAATTTGATAGCGAAAAGGTATAGTTTATTTCACATCCGTTAATCGCGGATGCCCCCTTTATTTACAATTTAATAGATTACTTTGTCCCGATTCAAATATTATAAAAAATAATATTTAGGAGGTGTTTTTTTGATGAAATTTTTGAGAAAATTTCGCAAAGCAATTGCCTGCTGCTCGGGATTTTTTGCATTGTTTTTCGGGCTTTCGGTTCATGCGCAGGCAGCAAATGTAACGGTGGGAGATGCGCTTTCGTATCCGAACGGGTATAATCACATGACGCATTATTTTTATCTTGACGGACAGCTTACATACTGTCTTCAGCCGAGACTGGGACCTATGCAAAACGGTGAATACGATACAATGATAATTTCTGACGAGGGGTCTGACGGATACCCGCTTCTGGTTAAAGTGTTGGCATGCGGATACGGAGGACCGAACGATTTGACAACTGTCTATTTTCCGGGAGCATCCGAACAGGAACGGTACGTTTATACTCATATTGCGGCAGGCTATGCGTATATGAGCAATGCTGAAATGAGTGATTGCTATGACATGACGGGACTTACAAACGATCAGTTCGAAGCTTGCGGCCTTGGAGATTTCGTAAGGGCGGCATGGAGCACGTCTTACAGAGGAACAATCAAAATCGTAAGAGTTGACGGCGCACAGGATGTGGGATATCTCGCTTCGTATTATATTGACGAGCCGCCTAAGGATTACATGCTTTACATCAATAAAACGGATATGCAAAACAGAGCACTGGCGGGGGCGGTGTTTGAAGCTTATTCGGATGAGAATTGCATGAATTCACTGGGAGTTTTGAATGAAACGGATTCATCCGGCAATTCATCGCTTCAGATTTCGCATCAGTACGACACGATATACGTTAAAGAAATCAGACCGCCGTACGGATTTGTCAAAGACGAACAGGTTTACATGTTTACGGGCGGCGAAGATGCTTATTTGTATGCCAAAAACGAAGAATCCAAGGGAAGAATCGAAATATTCAAAAAAGATTCGCAAACCTGGGACAACACATCGGGTGACGCAACGCTTGGGGGAGCAATTTACGGAATATATGCGAATGACAATATTTTGAGTCCTTCGGATTACTCGGTTGTTTTTGAAAAGGATTCGCTTGTTTCTACGGTAACGACTGACGCTTCGGGCTACGGAATATCTGAGGAACTGATGCTCGGAACTTATAAAATTAAAGAGATTCAGCCGCCGACAGGATATGCGTTAAACGGTAACGAATCGACAGTAACTTTGCAATATGACAAAGGGGTGCAAAGAGTTTACGTCGAAAGAGTTGTTGTTACTGATGATATCTGTAAAGGATTTTTTGAAATAGACAAAATAAAAGGGAACAATCGGGAAGAAAAAGTAAAAGGTGCGGGCTTTAGCGCATACCTCAAATCGGCCCTTCCGGTTAAGGCGAACGGTGAATATGATTTTGAAAATGCAATTCCCGTGGCTCTTACGGACAACGGCGATACCATAATTTACACTGATGAAAACGGTTATGCCAAAAGTACGTTACTGCCGTACGGAACATATGTTGTAAGGGAAGTTTATGTTCCGAAAAACTACAAAAAATGCGAAGATTTTGAAGTGACCATAGCAGTCAATGATGCCTGCAACCCTTCACAAACCGCTACGGTTTCTGATGATTCGTTTAGAATTAAGTTTAGAATTAACAAGATTGACAAAGAAAGCCAAAATTTCATAAGACCTGCTTCGGATGACGAAGTTTTGTTTAATGTATATGATCTGACGAGAGGAAAATATGTCGATAAAAATCTCAAATTAACATCGGACGGTTTTTTGAAAACAGACAAACTGTATGAAGCAGGAGATTATCGAATAGAAGAAATCGATGCTCCGAACGGATATGTTTTGAATGAGAATTTCGTAACGGTTTCCATAGATGACGAAACAACATCCAAAACGGATGAGGAAAACGAAAAAGTAATTGAGGTAAATATCGAAAACGAAAAGTACCTCGGAGAAATAAAAATAGTTAAACTCGGAGAAAAACTTTCAAATGTCTCAAAAGGAAGCGAAGAGAAAAATTCAAATGCAAAGTTTGCATACGAATACAAACCTTTGGAAGGAGCGGAATTTACTCTTTATGCTGCGGAAAACATATATTATCCGGACGGAAGAAAAGATAAAGACGGTAAAAGAAGCATTCTTTACAAAAAAGATGAGGCAATAGGTACAAAAACAACAGGCTCCGACGGAACGGCAGTATTCGGAAAGGATGATTACGAACTTTGCTTCGGCGATTATTACGTTAAAGAAACGAAAGCGCCGGAAGGATATCTGAAATCTGACGAAAAATACGATTTTTCTTTGAAAAACAACGATAAAAACGAAAAATACATAAAGTTTCAAAAGGAAATAAAAGATAAGAGACAAAAACTCGGAATAACGGTGGTCAAAAAAGACAAAACGGAAGAAACGTTCCTTAAGGGAATCGCATTTTCATTGTATGCGGACGCGGACATAAAAGATGAATCGGGAAAAGTCCTCGCAAAATCGGGAGATTTTCTTTGTAAAACAACGACCGATGCCAACGGAACGGGCAAATTTGATATCGATTTATGTGAGGGAAAGTATAAAATCACTGAAAGCACGTCGTTGAACGGATATAAACAAAATAATTCTCCGACTTTGATTACTCTTTCCAATGACGAAAATTGCATAAAGAACGAAAAAATTACGGAAGTCGTAATCGATAACGAAAGTTATCTTGGAGAAATCAGCATTGTAAAGACGGGAGAGTGTCTAAAAGATGTTGCGGGACAGGATGAGGAAAGAGGTGAAGATGCTAAGTTTATATACGAGGCGATGCCTCTTTGCAACGTTGAATTTGCTTTATATGCCGCGGAGGATATTAATTATCCGGATCAGAGAACGGATAAGAACGGCAAATTGAAGGTAATGTACAAAAAGGATGAGGAAATCGGAAGAGAATTAACAAATGAAAACGGTATCGCAAATTTTGGAAGCGACAAATACACTCTTTACTACGGAGACTATTACATTCTTGAAACAAAAGCAGTCGAAGGATTTGTCAAATCAGATGAGAAAATAAAAGTCTCGATAAAAGATAATAAAGAAAACAAAAGCACGGTGGTCGTTTCAAAGGAGGCATACAATGAAAGACAGAAAGCAAGCGTTTCCGTCATAAAAAAAGATTTGAATGATTCATCGCTTTTGGCAGGAGCCGAGTTTTCGCTTTATGCAGAAGAGGATATCGAGGACAAAAACGGCAAAACACTTGTGAAAAAAGGAGAGTATCTTGGCAAAACGATAACCGATGAAGAAGGCATCGGAAAGTTTAATCTTGATTTAACAAACGGAAAATATGCGATTGTTGAAACGAAAGCTCCGGATGGATACCTGGTAAATGAAGAAAGAACCGTGTTTGAAATTAACTTTGATGATACGGGAGAAGAAATCGTTAAAACTTTTGAGGTTTGCGATGAAAAAAAGCCTGCGCCTAAGGCTCAAACGGGCAGTGTCGTAAAA
Source organism: Lachnospiraceae bacterium (assembly GCA_045628965.1). Classification (GTDB taxonomy): domain Bacteria; phylum Bacillota; class Clostridia; order Lachnospirales; family Lachnospiraceae; genus UBA3766. The sequence continues at coordinate 40,500 of JAZQQI010000047.1, forward strand.
GGAGCAACCAAGAAGAAAGTCACAAAAAACAATTACAGAACCGATGACTTGGGAACGGACGGGTATTCGATCACTTTGAAAAAAGAAGACAAACCGGTATGGTTATATCTTTCTTTGGGTGCGGCAATGATTCTTGCCGGTATTTTGACAATATCGGTATCGGTATTCAGCTCTTTCGGAGGGAAAAGAAATGGATGATAGGAAATTTTTTTTAATAATTTTGATGATGTTTTTGTTTCCTTTTGTCGCAGCATGTGAAAAAAAGGAAGTCGAAACGGTGGAAACGGAGGTTTATCTTTCGGAAAACACAAATGCCGAAATGATGATGATAAAGGAAGATGAACAGAAAAATGAATATGACGATAATGATATTTCTTTGATTTCGGAAGCTCAAAGTTGTAAAAAGACGGAGTACACGATTTCCTATACGAATCATTTTCCGTCGGATTTCGATCCTTTGGAAATCCCTGAAACCATGGATATCGTGTATTACAATTCTTCTCTCAATGCAGATATGATTACGGAAGGAAAACTTGTCGAAAAAGGAGTCGATGATGCTGATTCCTGGGTGGAAACAATGGAGTGCGAACTGATATTTATTTCGGACGGTGAAAATGAAGGCATCTGGAAAATAAACTCATCGGATTCCGTGTATCTTCCGATTGATTCCGAATTTCCCACATGGGACGGATACGAAGCAGATGTTTTGAAAATAACGGGTAATGACGGTTTTAATTACAAAATCGAAGAAGCAAAGTGGAAAGGGGAAGCAATTGAAAACGAGGGGTATTTCGAAAGAAAAGCCGTTTACGTTTTTCAAAGATTCGACAGAGGCTATTACGGAATATATGAGGGCACGGCTTTTGATATAGTAATGGACGGTGCGGATTACTTTTTCTTTGATGCCTCGGATGATGAATTGCTTTCGGATTATCGACAAAGAAATTCCGATGTGTACGGAATAGTAAGGATTTCGGGCACAAATCTTAATCATCCGGTGATGAAGTGCTTTGAAGACGAAGATTTTTATCTGTGGCATGATTTGGACAAAAATTACAATACAAGAGGTGTGCCGTTTGTCGAAACGGGATCGGATTTTGAAAAAAGTCGCGGAAACACCGTTATTTACGGACATCGTGCGGAAAATGACGTCTTCGGCGAACTTTATAAGTATGAGGATGCTGAATATTGCAAACAACATCCCATCGTTGAAACCGTTTCGGAAAAAGGTAATCAAAAGTGGCTTATTACGGCATGCTTTTTGGTTTGCAATTCCGATGAGGATGCCTTTGACTATTCTGATGAAGGCGCTTTTATGACTGTAGACGGATTCGAAAAATATATGGCGGAGGTTGAAAAGAGAAACTTTTACATAACCGATTACGAGTTTGGAATAAATGACACATATCTTACTTTATCAAGCTGTTCAAAAGAAAAAACAGGAGACGGAACAAACAGAATCGCACTCCTTGCGGTGAGAATTCCCTACGATAGCGACGTCTCCGAAGCAGTGGCTTCGATAAGACAAAATGAAGATGTTTATTTGCCTGAAAAAATGAGGGACAAAGATTGAAAAATAAGCTCATCTTTGGTAAAATAATACTATATTTTGGGGATTAGTTTCGACAAAAGACAAATTGTGTTTGCGTCGAAGAAAATTAAACGGCATCTGAGTTTTTGCGGGTTGTCGGGATATGGGGGTAAATGATATGAAACTTCATTTTATCGGAGCGGATCATGAGGTTACGGGAAGCTGCCATTGCATTGAGGCGTGCGGAAAGTGGATTCTTGTCGATTACGGAATGGAACAGGGCGTGAATGTTTATGAAAATGCGGAACTTCCCTGTTCGCCAAGCGATGTGGATTATGTGTTTCTGACACATGCGCATATCGATCATTCCGGTCTTTTGCCGCTTCTTTATTCAAGAGGATTTAAGGGCAAGGTCATAACGACCGAAGCCACAAAAGATTTATGCAGCATAATGCTTCGTGACTGTGCACATATTCAGATGCAGGAAGCTGAGTGGAAGAGCAGAAAGGCCAAAAGAGGCGCTAAGGAATTAGACGTTCAGCCTTTATATACGATGGAGGATGCGGAAGGCGTAATAAAGAGAATACTTCCGTATGCATACAACGCACAGTACGATTTGTGCGAAGGAATATCGTTTAAGTTTACGGATATCGGACATCTTCTCGGTTCAGCCAGTATTGAGCTGTGGCTTACCGAGGGCGATGAGACAAGGAAACTTGTATTTTCCGGCGATATCGGCAATGTAAACGATCCGATTCTTAAGGATCCGTCCTACACGGCCGAAGCGGATTACGTAATTATGGAGTCCACTTACGGTGACAGATATCATTCAACAGACAAGCCCGATTACGTAAAAGAGTTGGCCGATATTATTCAGACAACGTTTGACAGAGGAGGAAATGTGGTAATTCCTTCGTTTGCGGTAGGCAGAACGCAGGAGATGCTGTATTTCTTAAGAAAAATTAAGGCCGACGGTTTGATTTCAGGTCATGAAGGATTCAAGGTTTTCGTCGATTCTCCTTTGGCGGTTGAGGCAACAGAGGTATTCCAAAAGAATATCTATAATTGCTTTTCCGAGGAAGCAATGGAGCTTGTAAGAAAAGGAATAAACCCTTTGATATTCCCCGGACTCGAACTTACGATTACGTCGGAAGAATCCAAGTTTATTAACTTCGACAACGAACCGAAGGTTATAATATCGGCATCCGGTATGTGTGAAGCCGGTCGTATCAGACACCATCTGAAACATAATTTGTGGCGTGAGGAATGTACGATTCTTTTCGTCGGTTATCAGGCGGTAGGAACGCTTGGACGAATTCTCGTAGACGGTATAGATGAAGTAAAACTTTTCGGAGAGCCGATTGAAGTAAATGCGGAGATAAAGGTACTTGCCGGAATCTCGGGACATGCCGATAAAGGCGGACTTATCAATTGGATAAATGCTTTTGAACGCAAACCTGACAAAGTATTTATCGTTCACGGCGAAGATGCGGTATGTAATATATTTGCAGATTGTCTGCATGATGAATACGGATTTGAAACATATGCACCGTTTAGCGGAACAATCTACGATCTTCTTGCCGACGAGGTTGAAGTTGAGGCATATCCGAAGCCGGTACAAAAGGTCGAAACAAACAAGAGAGTTACGGAAGTGTTTGCAAGACTTCTTGCTGCGGGAAACAGGTTGCTTAAGGTTATCGAGCATAATCAGGGCGGAACCAACAAAGATCTTGCCAAATTTGCGGATCAGATCAATTCGCTTTGCGATAAGTGGGACAGATAGTATAAATTAACAAAGATAAAAAAGATTAAGGACGTGTAAAAAATCAATTGTATTTTACACGTCCTCTTTTCATTATGAAGCGGTAATTTATATGCATAATAATCGAAATATTTTCGGAACGGCGGAATAACAGGTGATTTTACTTGAAAAAGATAAAGAATCGCTTGACTTTTTTTTGAAGGGAGGAATAGAATGTTTTTCGTTGCAAATGTGTAATATAGACACATTTCATTGTAGGAGGAAAATCGGAATGGAAGAAAAAGAACAAGCGGTTGAACAAACTGCCAAGTCAAAGAAAAAAGGCGGTAAAATAGCAATTATTATTGCAATTGTCGTTGTTTTATTAATTGTCATTTTAGTGGTGGGTATAATTGCTGCCGTTGCAATAGGCGCAGTTGCTTTCAGCGCAAAGACAGTTGACCTTAACAATTATATTTATATCGAAACCGAAGGCTATGACGGATATGGATATGCATCATATTCATTTGACAAAGATGCTTTCGTTGATGATTGTATGGGAAAAATTCAGTTTACCGGAAAACTTGAAAGAGCAATAGAGCAGGGAAAAGAAGAGGAACTTGAGGATCTTCTTTACGATTATGGTTATTTTTATACTGATTTTATGGTAAATACGGATCCCGCATGGTTCATTGCGGAGGTGTTGGAAGACAATATTACACTTTCGGCTTCGGAAGGTCTTTCAAACGGTGATGAAGTAGTATTTTCATGGAATTTGGATGAGTTTTATGATTGTTTTGCTTCGGAAGATGGCGAAAAAGCTTTGGCAAAATATTTTCATGTGAAATTTAACGGCGAAGACATGACGGAAACAATTAGCGGACTTATGTCGGTTCCCACATTTGATCCTTTTGAAGGGGTTGAAGTGTTGTTTTCGGGAATTTCGCCTGCAGGAAGCGTTGTTATTTCAAATATTCCCGAGAACGGTGTTTCTTATTACATTGACGGGGAGATGAATAATCTTAAGAACGGCGATTCGATTAAAGTAATAGCAGATTGCGGTTCGATTGAATCATACATTCAAATGTATAATCAGTCTCCATCGGAAACGGAAAAAACATATGAAGTTACAGGACTTCCCGAATACATTACTTCGTTTTCCGAAATACCCATGGACGCATATAATGAAATGAAACAACAGGCTGAAGATGTAATTGATTCAAGTTGCAGTGCGGAGCAGACATATACGCTTGTGGGAAATTATTTCCTTACGGGAAAAACAACCGAAAATGAGAAAATAAATCAACTTGTTTATATTTATAAGGTTCACTGCGATACTTCGGTTACTGATTTCTGGAAGAAAAAATACGCTTGTTCGGTAGACTATTATTATTGCGTATCGTGGAGTAATTTTTATAAAGATAACGATGAATTCATGTACAACCTGTATGAGTATGAAAAAACAGACGATAATTTATATATTGAGAGCGGTCATGACTTTGTCGACGGTCTTCCGATGACAATCGACAGGGACGGATACGGAACATTTGATGAGGCTTATCAGTCGTTTGTATCTTCACAAAGCGAAAATTACAATATCGAAGAAATTGTAACCGAATAAATAATTATGGCAGGAACGGCGATTATGCCACTCCTGCCAATTTTTTTACTTTTTCTGTTGATATACCGGGTCGGCAGGATAGCCGCCTTTTAATTTCTGCATGCCGCGTTGAATGGCATCGCGTGAATTCTTCCAGTCGGCATCTTTGTTTTTGTAGTCGAATTTTTCGACCATCCAGTT